>CADBQA010000124.1 GCA_902796675.1 uncultured Ruminococcus sp. | reverse complement strand
TTCTTTGTTTTCTTTTTATTCTTCAAAAGAATTTTCGGAGCTTTGTCTTTTTCGTCTTTGTTGTTCAATTTTCAAGGAGCGCTTCGCCTTTCCCCCTCTTGGGGTCAGCTTGATTATTATATCACGCGCATTTTTGATTGTCAAGTATTTTTTTCGATTTTTTGAAAAAAATTACCCGAATAATTATCACCGTGCGGCACATTATATTATTGACATTCGGCGGGAGGTTATTCATGGCGACAATTTTTGCGAGAACCATAATAATTTACGCCGTTTTGCTTATTGCAGTAAGAGTTATGGGGAAGCGTCAGGTGGGCGAACTCGAGGTGTCGGAGCTTATAATCACGTTCCTTTTATCCGAACTCGCCGTCCTCCCTCTCTCCTCCGTCGGGCTTCCTCTCACGCACGGCGTAATACCCGTTATCCTCCTCATTTCAGCGGAGGTCATCTTTTCATATCTTACCTCGAAAATCCCGTTCGTGAGACGGATCATGCTCGGCAAGCCGAGCGTGATAATAAGGAAGGGAAAACTCGATCTTAAAGAGCTCTCGAGGCTTCGCATCAGCGCCGCGGAACTTATGAGCGAGCTGAGACTCAAGGGCGTCGCCACCGTCGACGAGGTATATTACGCAATAGTCGAGGACAACGGTCAACTGTCCGTTTTCAAGAAAGAGGATGGCGGCGACGGCATCGCGCACTTCGTCGTATCAGACGGAAGGATATCGGATGAAGCCATTCGCGATGCGGAAATCGAGAGGCGCGACGTGGAAGAGATACTGAAGAAAAAAAGGACCGCCGTGACGGACGTATTTTTAATGTCCGTTGACGACGGCGGAAACGTCAATATAATAATGAAAGAAAGGTCGAAAAAAGGCAAATGAAGGCGTTTATCCTCGCCTCCGTCGCGCTCGTTATGACCTTCGCGGCGGTCGCTGTCGGCGGGGTCATGATCGAAAGGACAGCTTCCGGCATCATCGAATATTCAAAGGAAGCGACGGACATGTTGCGCGACGCCGGCGAACGGCGCGCGTCGCTCGACAAGGTGAAAGATACGCTTGACGGCGGGACGCTTGTCCTGACGCTCGGCGTCGGACACGACGAGGTCGCGCTTCTTCGTTCATACCTTTCCGACGCTTATAATCAGATCGAGGGCGACGAAGGTCAATACCTCGCCGCCCTTGAAAAGCTTATTACAGAAGCCGAAAAAATCCGCATGACGGGCTCTTTCACGCTCGACGGGATCATCTGAATTCCGTCACGCCGTCTTCCTTAAGGAGTCGGCGTCTCACTATAACGTGATATCCGTCGTCGCCCTCTACGTCGAAGGCATTGTTAACGGCGGTCATAACGTACTCGGGATTGAGATATCCCTCTCCGTCGGCGCCGGTGACGGCGGTGATGACACAGCCGGTATCGGTGACCCTCGCCGACACGCTCTTTATAAGCTTCGTGATGTCGCACTCGCGCTCGCCGCTCTTCGACCTCTTCATAAGTATGACGGGGGATGCGAAGAGCTCTTTTATTTTTTCGGGAAGCGCCTCGTCGACGTCCTTCGCGGTGACGACGATATCGCATTTTGCCCACTTTATCTCTCTGAATTTTGTCTCGGCGGTATATACTTCCGATATGCCGATGCCGTCCGGCATATTTTCGCGGAGCGTTTTGAGTATCTCCTCATCGGAAATATCTTCCGTCACCTTTATGTCCGCGATCTCCCTCTCGCCGCAGCAACCGACGGAAAGCGGCGATGCGAAGGCGAGCTTCGGTATCGGGTTGAAGCCTTCCGTGTACCACACGGGAAGGTGGCTCTTGACGAGCGCCCTCATCATATTTCTCGCAAAATCGAGGTGCGAGAGATAAGTCATGGGGCCGTATTTGGAGAAAACGATCCTCACGGCGCGCTTCGCCGCGGCGGTAGTGTTCCTTCCGCGCGGAGGGTCTGTCGGCGCGCTCTCCGTTCTCGGCGTCTCCCCTCCCCCCGGACACCAGCGGCAGTATTTGCGGTCAACGAGTTTGTTCGCGCCGCAGCCGGAGCATTTTTCGAGGCACGACGGCGTCGGATCGGCGTCCATCGCCTTGTGGCGCTCACGAATCAGAAACTCTTTCGTAAAGCCGCAGTCGATGACGTCCCACGGCAGGACCTCGTCGTCCGGGATGCACCTGTTTGCGTAGAAATCGGGCGACAGACCGCAATCGACGATGGCTCTTATCCACTCGTCATAGTCGAAGCACTCCTCCCACGCGCAGAATTTTATACCTCTCTTGTGAGCGGTGAGGAGCGCCTTTCCGAGGCGGCGGTCGCCGCGCGCGAAGATCGCCTCGATCCTCGAGACGTCGGCGTCGTGATAGTTGTATTTTATCTTTTTGTCGCTCTTTATCTTGTCAAGCAGAAACTGCTGCTTTCTCGACAGCTCCTCCATGGAGTTCTGTCCTTCCCACTGGAAAGGCGTGTGAGGCTTCGGGATGAAGCAGGCGACGGACAGGGTGACTTGCGCCTGTTTCTTTCTGTTTCGTTCGGGAGTTCTGTAATACTCCTCGACGACGTTCGACGCGAGATCCTTTATCCCCGCGATGTCGTCGTCCGTTTCGTGCGGCAAGCCCATCATAAAGTACAGCTTTACCTGGCTCTTGCCCGCGGCGAACGCGATGTGAGACGCTTTCAGTATCTCCTCTTCCGTGACGTTCTTGTTAATGACGTCGCGAAGACGCTGGGTCCCGGCTTCGGGAGCGAAGGTCAGCGTGCTCGTTCTGACGGAGGATATCTTATCCATCAATTCCTTCGTAAAGCTGTCGGCGCGCAGCGACGGAAGCGAGAGGTTTATCTTCTCCTCGTTCGTCCAGTCGATAAGGCGTGACGTAAGCTCGTCGATACAGGAATAGTCGCTTATCGACAGCGACGAGAGAGAGATCTCCTCGTATCCGGTGTTCTCCGCGTACTCTCTCGCCTGGCGGCAGAGCACCTCCGGCGTCTTCTCTCTGACGGGTCTCATGATCATACCCGCCTGGCAGAAGCGGCAGCCTCTGATACATCCGCGGAATACCTCGAGAGTTATTCTGTTGTGGACGGCTTCAATGAGCGGGAGAGTCGGATTCGTCGGAAAATACGCCTTGTCAAGACACTCGACGATCCTCTTTTTGACTCTCGGCGGAACTTTACCGTCGCGGGGCGTGTAGGCTTTGACCGTGCCGTCTTCGTTGTAGGTCACGTCGTAAAGGGAGGGCACGTAAAAGCCCTCGAGTTCCGTCGCCGCTCTGTAAAGGAACCTCTCCCGCGTGTACGTTCCGTCGTCTTTCATCTCCATATAGAGGCGCGTTATCTCAGGGAGCGCTTCCTCGCCCTCGCCTATCGAAAAAACGTCGACGAAGTCCGCGAGCGGTTCGGGGTTATACGTGCAGTGCCCGCCGGCGATGACGATGGGATGGCTGTCGTCGCGCTCTGCGGACAGAAGCGGTATTTTCGCGAGCGAGAGCATATTCAGGACGTTGGAGTACGAGAGCTCGTACGAGAGCGAGAACGCGCAGAAGTCGAACTCCCCGACGCCGTCTCCGCTTTCGAGCGCAAAAAGCGGGATATCCCGCTTGCGCATCTCCGCTTCCATATCGATCCACGGAGCGAAGACCCTCTCGCACCAGACGCCGTCCATTTCGTTCAGAACTCCGGCGAGTATCTTGACGCCGAGATTCGACATACCTATCTCGTAAGTGTCCGGGAAGCAGAACGCCCACCTTACCTTTACGTCTTTTTTGTCCTTCATGACGACGGCGCTTTCGCCTCCGGTATATCTGCCGGGGAGACGCACCTTCGTTATAAAGCTCTTAATATCTTCACGCATACATTAAATCGGGCGGAAACTGTCGCCTCCGCCCAAATCCTTTCGGTATTGTCTTTTATTTCAGAAAAGCTCTTGAAACGATCCCCATAGGTATCAGCCAAAACGCCTGGATGAGAACGGAGAAGAGCGATCTGAACGATGAGAATCCGCCGGAGAGAAGTATCACGGCGAGAACGACGACGCTGACGATAGCTTGAATGAGGCAGACGAAGGAGCTCGTTCTCTTGGCGTCGAGTATCTTGTCGCAGTACGTTACCGTCTCGAGAAGTCCCTTCGCCGAGCCGCGCGCGACGATGCCGCTGTCGATGCGGTCGACGACCTCAGAGACCTCGTCGAGGCTCGAATAACGGACGACGCGCATGGGATATCTGTCGAGCTTGACTCTCGATTTTATCATTCCCTCGTCGATATTCGGGTCGAGCGTCTTTACGCAGACGGACATCCCGCTTCCCGCGAGCTGTTTTACCGTATATTCGAAATCACTGTCGAGGGTGTAGAGGATATTCATTTTAGCGACGAGACGTCCCTTGAATATCATATACATAACGGAGATATCGCCGTCCTCGGGGTCCTCAGCGACGACGTCTTCCGGTATCTCGATACCCTGCTCGATGAGGTCCGCGGCTCTGCCGAACATGATAGCCTTGCCGTCGACGTCAGCCTGCAGGAATCCGTCGCCGATGCCGGTCAGAAGGACGTCCTCAGAATATCCGGTCTCGAGAGTCGCAAGCTCGAATACGTCGGAGAGAGGTCCGCCAGTCTTCGTAAATACGCTCGCGGCGTAGTAGAGGACTCTGTCGAAGCGGTAGTTGTTATAGACCTTCACGTTCTGGACCTTGACTCCGACCGACGGGAAGACGAGCTTGTCGTCAAACGTCATAATGGACGCGCCGGAATACTCCTCGAGAGAATTCTCGCCGACTATCGTACTGTTGACGTCGTAGGAATTGGAGTTTGCTTTGTAGAACGGGTAGGAATGTGCAAAGAATACGGAGAGCGGAAGCGCCGTTACGAACGCGGCGTAGCCCATCATAAGCGAGGTCGACACCGTGCTGTTGATAAGCGCCGAATACACGCCGAAGAGAACGGCGAGCACGAGCGACAGACCGAGGCACATAAATACGACCGCGCCGTTTGAAGAGTTGGCGCTTTCGGTGTGATAGAAGTAACCGTCGATGAACGATACTTTTTCTATTTTCAGAACGTCGCCGACTTCCTCCTCGTCGTCCGCAAACGCCGCGGACTCCATAACCGCTTCGGAAGCGGGGATCCTGCGAAGCGCGTACTTCGGACGCTTGGAGGAGATGACGTTGAAGCTGAATATCTCACGTTTGATATTGAGATAGGAGTAAATCGCGGTAATGAACGCGCAGAACGCGACCGGGAAGTTGAAGAGCGTGGGCTCGACCGGGGTCTTCGCGCTTATCGCGGCGATTATCGAATACGCGACGGCGGCTATCGCCGACACGGACAGAATACTATCCGCCGACGGACGCCCCCTGAACAGCCTGCCGAGACCGAGAAGCGCTCTGTCGTAGACCGTCGCGACGGCGAGCAGAACGATCTGAAGATCTACCATTATGTAGACTACCGGATAAACCGCCGGGTCGAGGAAGGACGCGAGCTGATATCCGAGGAGCGGCAGGTTTTCATAGATCATAAGGATCAGAGCGAAGATGCCGGTGAATATCATTCTTGCCTTCGACGCTCTGTACGCCTTTTTATACATCGACGAGATCTCGGCGGTCTGCGACACGTCGCG
>CADBQA010000123.1 GCA_902796675.1 uncultured Ruminococcus sp. | reverse complement strand
CGCGCGGAGCGCGACAGAGTGGAGGACGCTATGAGCGAAAGACAGTATCAGCTCGATTATATGAAAGCCGCGGCGGCAGCCGCCGCGTCAAACGCGAGGGCGGAAGCGGCGCGTGAGGCGGCAAAAGCCGCGTCGAAGGACGAAAAGGCGGCAAAGACCGATAATAAGCCGTCCGCCGCCGCCGAAAGATTTCGCGAGATCATCGCAAACGGGTCCGCAAGATCGGGTAAAGGAAACACGCTCTCGGGAGACTTCGTTAAGGACCTCAAAAAGGCGAAGCGCAGCGGCGAGATAACGACATCCGAATATGACGAGCTGTTGGAGTACGCAAGGCGCGTCGGAATAGGGGCGTGATATGGGAGACAAACTGAAAAACACCGTCTCTCCCGCGCTGACGGACGGCGTGCTCTCATGGTGCGAGGGCGACGCCTTCAGGATCAGGCTCAAGATAAAACTTATGTCGCAGGGCAGCGAGGTCGACCTTGACGGTTATTCAGCCGAGGTAAAGTTCAGCGGCGCCGACGGCGGAGACGTGCATACGTTTGAGTGCGAGGTCGAAAACGGCGCCGTGACCCTTGATTTTACGGACGGGGTATCGTCTGAATTCCTCCCCGGAAGATACGTTTTCAGCGTCGTTGTCAAAAAGGACGGAGAAAGATCCACCGTCGTGCGCTCTTCGCCCGCGATAGTATGGTAGGAGGTGATACCGTGCAGGAGATAGAAGCCGAGGTTTGCGGCTACATAACAAGGGGCGTGGAATCGGTCAGAATGGACGCCGACGGCTCGATAATATTCACCATGACGGACGGCGACGAGGTGAACGTCGGCAGCGTCGGCGCCTCACCGAAGAAGACGCTCGTCTGGCAGAACGAGCCGGACACGGCGACGGTAAACTCAAACGTCGCCGCGCTCTCGGCGATAACGCAGAATCCCGAAGCGTATGACGTAAGGATCAAAATCGGCGCCGTCACCGTCCCGGCGCTTACGGTCGGCGGCAAGTCGGTCATCGGGATATCTCTTATGGACGGCGCGTCCATGAGAGCGTATCAGTTTACCGGTACAAAGGTATCGGAGTACCGCCAGGCGACGTGGACGTTCATCAACACGGGCGCGTTCGATGAAATGTCGGAAAACGGCGCGTCGCAGATGTCGATCGCGGAGTATATCGACGAGAGGCTGTCGGAGGTAACGGCGTGACCTGGGAAATAATCAGCGGATTCACCGTGCTCCTCGGCGCCGTGATATCAATAATGAACGTCGTCGTCCGCGTCAACCGCTCTCTTATATCTCTTGAAGAGACGGTGCGCCAGCTCAAGGAGTATATGGAGCACCAGGGAGCGAAGAACGAACACTTTTACAGACAGTTGAATATACTTGATAAAAGAGTGACCCTGCTCGAGGAGAGAACGGGAACGCTCTGACGTCAAAAGAGAGGGAAGTATGAAAAACACAGGTATGAAAGAAGCGGCATTTCGCGCCGCAAGGACGTTTTTTCAGGCGGCGGTCGGCTACGCGGCGGCAAACGTCGCGCTCATCAACTGGAGCGACTCGTCCGCCATAAAAAAGACGGTGGTGGCGCTCGTCGCCTCCGCCGTGGCTTGCGGCATCGCCGCTATCATGAATCTTCCGAAAAAGGACGGTGACGCTTGATGCGTACCTTTGGAATAGACGTATCGCGCTGGCAGGGCGACTTCGATTTTTCGAGGGCGAAGTCCGAGGGCGTGAAATACGTCATCATAAAAGGCGGAGGCGCCGACGGCGGGCTTTACCGCGACATGCGGTTCGAGGAGAATTACAGAAACGCTTTATCGGCCGGCCTTCCCGTCGGGGCGTATTTCTTCGGCGCGGCTAAAAACGCCGCGGCGGCGCGCGAGGAGGCGAGATATTTCGCGAAACTTCTCGCCGGAAAATCGTTTCCGTACCCCGTCTTTTATGACGCCGAGTCCGACGCCATGCCGAAAAACAAAAAAGCCCTGACGGACGTCGTCACGGCTTTCTGTACGGAGATGGAGCGACTCGGATACTGGTGCGGCTTTTATACGAATTACGACTGGTATCTGAACCGTCTCGACGGCGCGTCGCTCGCCGCGAGATTTTCCTTCTGGTGCGCCGCATGGATGGATAAGTGCCCTGCAAACGACGCCCAGATGTGGCAGTTCGGCGGCTCGACTAACCTTATAAGGGAAAACACGGTCGCCGGCGTCGTGTGCGATCAGGACTATTCGTTCCGCGATTTCCCGACGATGATAAGGGCGAAGGGACTCAACGGAACGAAGGCCGCCCCTAAGCCCGACGCCGACACCGTTCTCAAGTGCGGCGACCGTGTCAGAATGAAAGAGGGCGCGCCAATTTACGGCACAGACGTCCCCTTCGCGCCGTTCGTTTACTCGTCGACGCTTTACGTCCGCGAGATCGCGGGCGACCGCGTCGTCGTGTCGACCGTCGCGACGGGGCCCGTGACCGGCGCCGTGGCGAGGAAATACCTCACTAAAGTCAAATAAAAAGAGAACAGACCGTCATTCGATGACGGTCTGCTCTCAGCCTGAAGACAAAGTCTTCAGGCTGAGTCAGAGTGAGAGAAACGCCGGTAGATTTGGTGATCTCGCCGCGACAGGCGTATATGAATACGTCGAGCGGCGAGAGCGCCGAAAAGCAATGACGGACGGGGCAATGGGATTTATCCCATTGCCCCGTCCTCTTTGATTTTCGGTG
>CADBQA010000122.1 GCA_902796675.1 uncultured Ruminococcus sp. | reverse complement strand
TCAGCCAGATGCTGTACGGACGGGAAAGTTTGTAGATGAAGTGATCGCCGCCGCAAAGGACGACCGTATGAATACGAAGCGGGCTATGTCAGCGGATATCGCATCAACGGCAAGAGTACAAAACCAGAACGACCGGTTAATAGCAGCTTGTGAACGAGAACTTCGGAGAAGGGACCTTTCCGAGGAAAGCCGGGATGAAATTCTGCGATGCATGAGAAAAGCTGCGGAATCTACATCGTACGAAAGTGCCGCCAGCCGAGAGTTCCAGCGGGAACAACTGGATCACTCGCATAAGCTCCCGTGGAAGCTCATAGGTATTGGAGTATTGATTGTCCTTGGCGGTGTGGGCAGTACAGCTCTCATCAAGGCAGCGGCATAGGTTCTTCATGCGAACACTGACGAAGAACTTAATAATATCTTCAGGACTTGTTGAGTATAACAACAACAACCGAATCAGCAAATGAGTAAAACGAAACGCCGGGGCGGAAGCTCCGGCGTTGTTTTATAGGTTTTGAAGGGGGCGGGGGACTTTTGCAAAAGTCCCCCGCAAATCTTTATTTCAGCTCGAACTGTTTTGCGAAGCTTTGGAACTTCGGGACGAAGGTGAAGCGGCGGTCGATGAGGCGCTCGAAGAGGGCGATGAGGGTGCCGTTGAAGACGGTCATGAGGGCGGTGCCCCAGCCGATGCCGCGCAAGGCGCCGAAGAGGGCGAAGGAGAGTATCATCGAGATACCGAGGAAGCAGAGGTCGAAGCCGGTCTTCATCTTCTGTGTCGGGACGCCTTTGACCTCGATCAGGCCTTTTACGAAGAAGTCGTAGACCTGCGGGAAGATATAGATCTTGAAGAAGAGCGCGACGCAGAAGGACGTGAGGGTCATGCCGAAGAGGAGCATCGCGATACGGACGGCGGTGGGCGCCGTGCCGACGGCGTCGGCGGAGAGGGGCGGGATGAGGGCGCGGATGAGGTCGAGAACGCCGCCGTAGATGATGCCCGTTATGAACGAGGTGAAGTATACGAGGCGGACTTTCTTCATTATGATACAGAAGACGACGAAGAGCGCGCCCTGGACGACGTACTCGGCGAGCCCGAACGTAAGGTGAGGTATTTTGAGAGAGAGTATGTAAGCGGGGGCGACTATCATCGAGACGCCGTAGTCCGCGGCGGCGGTCACGGCGACGGAGAGCGCCATCAGTATTATGGCGGGAAGATACGCCGCCTCGCTGTAAATTTTGATTTTTTTCTTTTCCATCTTTTTCTGTTTTTCCATATAGGATCGCGGGGGATCATTTTGCCGACGCCTCGAGGGCGCGGATCTTGTCGCGCAGGTAAGCCGCCTCCTCGAAGCGGAGCTCCTTCGCGGCTTTTTGCATTTCGCTTCTGAGATGAGCGACGGTCTCCTCTTTTTCCGCCTTCGACATCTTCTCGGGCTTCGTCTGCTTTCTGCCCTTGCCGTAGCGGGCGGTCTCGGCGTTCGAGGTTATCTGTATGAGGTCGCGGATCTCCTTTTTTACGGTCTCCGGGGTGATGCCGTGCTCGTCGTTGTACGCCTTCTGGATGCGGCGGCGGCGCTCGGTCTCATCTATCGCCGCCTTCATCGAGGCGGTTATCTTGTCGCCGTACATTATGACGCGGCCGCCGACGTTTCTCGCGGCGCGGCCTATCGTCTGGATGAGGGAGGTCTCGCTTCTGAGGAAGCCCTCCTTATCGGCGTCGAGGATGGCGACGAGAGTTACCTCGGGCAGGTCGATGCCCTCGCGAAGGAGGTTGATGCCGACGAGGACGTCGTAGGCGCCCATCCGGAGGTCGCGGATGAGTTCCACGCGCTCCATCGTTTCTATCTTGTGGTGGATGTATTTTACTCTTATACCCTGCGTGTCGAGGTATTCGGCGAGGTCCTCCGCCATCTTCGTCGTAAGGGCGGTGACGAGGACGCGCTCGCCGCGCGCGACGGTTTTCTTTATCTCGACGATGAGGTCGTCGACCTGATTCTCGCACGGGCGGACTTCGACCTCCGGGTCGAGAAGACCCGTCGGGCGGATGACCTGCTCCACTATCTGCTCGGAGTGTTCGCGCTCGTAGTCGCCGGGGGTCGCGGAGACCATTATGACCTGACCTATCCTGTCTTCAAACTCGTTGAAGAAGAGGGGGCGGTTGTCGTAGGCGAGAGGGAGGCGGAAGCCGTACTCGACGAGGTTCGTCTTTCTCGCGCGGTCGCCGCCGCTCATCCCGCGCACCTGCGGGATCGTCGCGTGTGACTCGTCGATGAACATAACGAAGTCCTTCGGGAAGTAGTCGAGAAGGGTGTAGGGCGTCGAGCCGGGCGCGCGGCGCGCGAGGACGCGGGAATAGTTCTCGATCCCCGAGCAGAAGCCTATCTCGCGGAGCATTTCGAGGTCGTACCTCGTGCGCTCCTCTATCCTTTGCGCTTCTATCAGCTTGCCCTGACTCTTGAAGAACTCTATCCGCTCCGCGAGCTCGTCCTCAATTTCTTTGAAAGCCGCCTCGCGGCTCTCGGGAGCGACGACGTAGTGGTTCGCGGGGTAGATCGCGACGTATTTTATATGGCGTTTGACGTTTCCGGTCAGCGGCTCGATCTCCGCTATCCGGTCTATCTCGTCGCCGAAGAACTCTATGCGAAGCGCGGTCTCGCTCGTGTTCGTCGGGAAGACCTCGAGCGTGTCGCCCTTTATCCTGAACGTGCCGCGGACGAAGTTCATGTCGTTCCTGTCGTACTGCGTGTAGACGAGGCGCGAGACGACCTCGTCCCGGGAGATCTCCATCCCCTCGCGAAGCCCGACTATCTGCGACGAATACTCGGCGGGCGAGCCGAGGGAGTAGATGCACGAGACGCTGGCGACTATTATCACGTCGCGCCTCTCGAAGAGCGCGGACGTCGCGCTGTGGCGCAGGCGGTCGATCTCGTCGTTTATCGCCGCGTCCTTTTCGATATAGATGTCCTTGCCGGGGACGTACGCCTCCGGCTGGTAGTAGTCGTAGTATGATACGAAGTATTCGACGGCGTTCTCCGGGAACATTTCGCGGAACTCGCCGTAGAGCTGCGCGGCGAGGGTCTTGTTGTGAGCGAGGACGAGAGTCGGGCGGTTGACGTTCGCTATCACGTTCGCCATCGTGAAAGTCTTGCCGGAGCCGGTGACGCCGAGGAGCGTCTGGTATCTCATCCCGGACCTCAGCCCGGACGTCAGCGAGGCTATCGCCTCCGGCTGATCTCCCGTCGGCGTATAGTCCGATACGAGCTTGAAATGATCCACGGAAAACCTCCTTGAAGTTTTATACGGTGAGCGGCGCGAAGGTGGCGCCGATATATTCCGCGAGCGACGCGGGGGAGAGCTCGACCTGATGACCTACCTTGCCCGCGCTGACGCAAAAGGCGCCGAGGGCCTTCGCGCTCGAGTCGAAAAACGTCGGATAAGGCTTTTTCATCCCGACCGGAGAGCAGCCGCCGTGGACGTAGCCCGTCAGCGGGAGAAGCTCCTTCTGCTTTATCATCGAGATGCTCTTGACCCCCGCCGCTCTCGCCGCGGCTTTGAGGTCGAGCGTTTCGGCGACGGGTATCACGAAGACGAAGTGGGCTCCGCCGGGCGCCTCCGTGACGAGAGTTTTGAAGACCTTCGCCTCGTCCTCGCCGAGGAGCGACGCGATAGTCACGCCGTCGGTGACGGCGGCGTCGTATTCGTGAGGGATATATTCTATCTTCGCCGCGTCGAGCAGACGCATGACGTTGGTTTTTTCGTTCTTTTTCGCCATATCAGAAACCGAAGTAGCCCATTATGACGTTGACGGTCGCCGCGACGCCTTCTATGTGCGTGCGCTCCATGCCGTGGGAGGCGTGGACTCCGGGTCCGATGAGGGCGCCCGGCACGTCGTAGCCCGCGTCGCGCATCGCGCCGACGTCGGAGCCGTAGTAGGGGAAGATGTCGACGGCGAAGGGCACTTCCTTTTCCTTCGCTATGTCTATAAGTCTGTTCGTGAGGTCGTAGTCGTACGGACCGGAGGAGTCCTTCGCGCAGATCGAAACGTCGTGCTCCGTGCAGGTGAGGTCTTCTCCGATGCACCCCATGTCGACGCCGAGCATCGACTCGAGCCCCTCGGGGACCCACGACGCGCCGTGTCCGACCTCCTCGTAGATCGTCACGAGTATTTTAAGAGTTTTTTCGGGAGTGAGTCCTTTTTCTTTTATGAGGTGGAGCGCGGTCATAAGGCAGGCGACGCCGCCCTTGTCGTCTATGAAGCGGCTCTTGAGGTATCCGCTCTCGGTGACTGTCGTTTTGGGGTCGATGCAGATGTAACAGCCGTTCGTTATGCCGAGCGCGGCGGCGTCCTCTCTCGTCTCAAAGTCGACGTCGAGGCGGACGTACATCGTCTCCTCCGTGCGCTCCTTCGTCGACGCGTCGCGGAAGACGTGGACCGCGGGGCTCTCGGAGAGGAACGTGCCGGAGTATTTTCTTCCGTCGCGGGCGATCACCGTGCAGTATTCGCCGTCGAGCGTCGGAAGGATCGGACCGCCGACCTTCGTGAATTTTATCTTGCCGCCGCCGACGGAGCGGACCATCGCGCCGAGCGTGTCGACGTGGGCGCAGGCGCCGAGCGTCCCCTCGCCCGTACCCGGTACGGTTATGACGGCGCAGCCCTTCTTCGTCAGCTCAAAGGAGCAGCCGTTCTCTTTTGCGATCTCGCGAAGGACCGGCATCACCTCGCGGTTGTAGCCGCTCGGCGAGGGCGCGGCGAGAAGACGGCGCGCGACGTCGAAATAGTATTCTTCAAATTCCGATCTATCAAACTTCATTTTTATAACCTCCTAAACGGCGAAAAGGGCAGTCGGAAGACTGCCCTTTCGCGACCTGAAAACAGTATAACAGATTCGCGCCGCCATTTCAAGTTTTTATATTATTTTTCACACTAAAAGAATAGTTCTATGTCGCATCTTTTCATAAAGTCCGCGCGGCAGATCTCGTCGCCGATCGGGATACCGCGCGACCTCATCGAGAAGAGCTTGCAGACGGCGAGGTCGCGCATCGTGCCGAAGGAGGCGGCGATCTGCCCCTCCGTCATACCCTCGTCGCGCATCGCGACGACCTCCTCGTCGGTGATAAGAAGCTCCGCGGCGAAGATGTCCGCCTCGCGCTCCGTCACACCCTCGCGGACGTCGCTTGAGGGCTCCTCGTAAATTTTTCCCGAGAGTATCCTTTTTCTGTGAAGCACCGCGTGGCCGAGCAGATGTGATGCCGTCTGGCGCCGCGACGACTCGGTGAGAGCGGGGTCGAGCGCGACGTAGACCTGCCCCTTCAGCGCGCAGATCATACCGCGAAGCCCCTCCGGCGCGCCCTTTTTTATGACCGCCTTGCGCTCTTTGAGTATCTTTTCCGGGTCGCGCGTCCCGTAAACCGCCTCGCAAGCCTTCACGAACTTGTATATGTATTCCGCCGTCATTGGAAAAACCTCCGTTTTTTCCGATTATACAGCGCGCACCGCGCGATATATGCCGAAGACGGACGGCGGAAAATAATTCTTTCTCTGTTTTCGGGGCGAAAAGGGGAGTTTTGCGGCGCCGCGCCGCGTGAAATGAACGCGGCCGCGTTCGTGAGATCGTGCGTGGCAGATTGCGCGTCAATCCTGTCACGGTTCGATGTAGGCATCGAGCCCTACGGATTTGCTGTCAAAGTCCTGTCCGGCAAGCCCCTCTTCGCTCAAAAAGCCGCCTTTCGGCGGCTCAGAGCGAAGACAAACTTGGTAGAGCAGCAATGACTGGCAAAAAAAGGTGAAGTAAACATAACATCATAAGAAGATAAAGCATCACCGAAAATCAAAGAGGCGGGGGAATTGGGATTAACCCAATTCCCCCGCCGTCATTGCTTTTCGGCGCTCTCGCCGCTTGACGTAGGTCACTACGCCTACCGCGGCGAGATCACCAAATCTACCGGCG
>CADBQA010000121.1 GCA_902796675.1 uncultured Ruminococcus sp. | reverse complement strand
GTCGGTAAAGCTTTCGCTTATTTTCGACCGAACATTATGCGGCAACATATATAATAACAAAAACCGGAGAGATTGTCAAGTATTTTTACAAATTTCTAAAACAATTTTTCGGCTCTTCTCTCGGCGGACGCGAGAGTGTTCGAGAGAAGCGACGTTATGGTCATCGGGCCGACGCCGCCGGGCACGGGAGTTATAGCTGATGCGACTTGCGAGACGCTCTCAAAATCGACGTCGCCGCAGAGTTTTCCGTCCTCTCCCCTGTTGATCCCGACGTCGATAACGACGGCGCCGGGTTTTACCATATCGGCTGTTATAAACCGCGGTTTTCCTATCGCGACGACGAGAATGTCCGCGCGTCCTGTCACTTCCGCGAGGTTTCCGGTATGTGAATGGCAGACGGTGACGGTGCCGTTCTTCGCGAGCAGGAGCATCGCCATGGGTTTACCGACGATATTGCTCCTTCCGACGACAACGCACTCTTTCCCGTCGACGGAAATACCGCCGTATTCGAGTATTTTCATGATACCCGCAGGTGTGCAGGGCAGAAATCTCGGCGCGCCTGTCATAATAGCCCCTACGTTCGGAAGCGTAAATGCGTCGACGTCTTTTTCCGGCGGGATCGCCGATATCACGGCGTTCTCGTCGATGTGGCGAGGCAGAGGAAGCTGAACAAGGATGCCGTCAACACCGTCGTCGGCGGCAAGTTCCGATATCTTTGAGAGAAGCGCCTCCGTCGTCGTCTGCTCGGACATCTCGATAACGAGAGATCTGAAGCCCACCTCTTCGCACGCCTTATGTTTATTTCTGACGTACACCTGCGACGCAGGGTCACACCCTACAATTATCACCGCAAGACAAGGCGTTACGCCGCGCTCTACGAGCGCGGCGGTCTTTTGCCTTATTATTTCACGTTCAGCCGCTGAAACGGCTTTTCCGCTAAGTATTACAGCCATCGTTCAGTCCTCCGGCTTTTCTTCCGGTATCTCGCCGTCATGCTCTTCCGTCTGATCGTCGCGACGTTCCGAGGCGTCGCTGTCGCCGGATTCAACGGGAGCGAGTCCGTACGACTCATCGACAGTTTCTGTCAGATACGCGCCCGGAAGCTCTGCGTTATTCTTTTTGACCTTGACAAGGTTGATTATCATCAGGACGAGTCCCGTAACGAACGTGACAAATCCGACGACCTGAGAGATACGGATATCGGTGTTCATAACGTAGAGGCTGTCCGTACGGAGACCTTCGATAAACATTCTGCCGAAGCCGTACCAGGTCATATAGAAGAGGAAGACGTTTCCGTGGAACTTCTTTTTCTTATAAAATACGGCGATAAGTATAAAGCCGACAAGGTTCCACAAAGACTCATAAAGGAACGTGGGATGATGGCAGATATTATCGGCGGAGAGCCACATTCTCCACGGCAAGTCGGTTTCGGTGCCGAAGGCTTCCATATTGACGAAATTGCCCCATCTACCGATTATCTGACCTATCATAACGCCGGGAGCGACGGCGTCGAGAACCGCCGCGAAACGAAGCTTTTTGATGCGGCAGCAAACGAGGACCGTGATAAATCCGGCGATTAGCGCGCCGTAGATCGCGATACCGCCTTCCCATATCGCGACCATTTTCTTCAGAGTCGCCCAAACGTCGCCTTTGACGATATAATTGTCGAGCTCAAACAGAACGTAATAAATTCTCGCGCCTATAACGCCGAAAATTATCGTAAAGATGGCGATATCTATAAAATCGTCCGTCTTTATCTTTTCGATCTTCGTCCTGCTTATAATGTAGACTATCGCGAGGATCATACCGATACAGATGAGAAGTCCGTACCATCTGACGGTAAGTCCGAAAATTTTGAACGCTACGGGATCGATCGAAAAAGGACCGATGCCGAGACCGGGAAACGATATCATAGCTCCTCCTTATGATTCAACGTGTCGAACCGTCGGCGACTCAGTCGGCGTTCTCCCAGTTGTGATATACTTCCTGAACGTCGTCGTTGTCCTCGAGATGTTCAAGAAGGAGATTCATATTCTTTATATCGTCCTCGCTCTCGAGGGTGATATATGTCTGAGGGATCTTGTCAAGTTCCGCGGACTCAATCTTATAGCCCGCATTCTCGAGAGTTTCCTTTACGAAGTCGAGGTCGTCGGTCTCGGTATAGATCTCGAAAACGCCGTCGTCGGCTGCAAAGTCGGCGGCCCCCGCTTCGAGAGCGGCTTCCATGAGCGCGTCCTCCTCGATATCGCCGTCCTCGTTCGTTATGATGATGACGCCCTTGTCGTCGAACATAAACGAAACGCAGCCGGACTGACCGAGGTTTCCGCCGTACTTGTCGAAGTAGTGGCGCATTTCGGACGCCGTTCTGTTGCGGTTGTCGGTCGCCGTTTCAACGATGACCGCGATACCGGACGGACCGTATCCTTCGTAAGTGATCTCTTCGTAAGAAACGCCGTCGGCGCCGCTCGCCTTTTTGATGGACCGCTCGATATTGTCGTTCGGAACGTTGAGGCTCTTCGCCTTTGCGATGAGGTCCTTGAGCTTGCGGTTTACGTTCGGGTCGGGACCGCCCGCTCTGACGGCGATCGCTATCTCCTTACCGATCTTGGTGAACACCTTCGCTTTTTGAGCGTCGGTCTTCTCTTTTTTGTTTTTGATATTATTCCATTTTGAATGTCCGGACATAATATATACCTCAATTCAATAATATTCGTGGGTATCAGACGAGAGGAAGCTGTGTGTCCTTGTGCTCGGCAACTCTCGCCGATTGCTTGTCAAGAAGCGTGTGGATACGCTTGACGGGGTTGAGAAGCGTGCTTATCGACTCGTCGTGGTTGAGCGTGTCGATGAGGTACGCGACGTATTTGCACATATTGACCTGCGTGAACCACTCTTTTTCGAGAAGCTCGTCCGGAGCGTACACGAGGTTGGTCGAGAATATCTGCGTGAAAAGCCCTTCGTTATATGCCTTTTCGATCGCGTCGTAACCGTTCGAGAAGAGGGCGAAAGTGAGGAAGAGGAATATTCTCTTAGCTCCCTTTTCCTTGAGCTGGAGGCAGACGTCAAGTACGGATTCGCCGGAGGAAAGCATATCGTCGACGACGATAACGTCCTTATCCTTAATATCCTTACCGAGGTACTCGTGAGCTTCGATCGGGTTCTTGCCGTTGACGATAACGGAATAGTTGCGTCTCTTGTAGAACATACCGAGCTCGATCCCCATGACGGAAGCATAGTACATACTGCGGCTCATGGCGCCCTCGTCGGGGGAGATGACCATTATATCTTCCTTTGTCAGACTGATATCGGGGTATTTTTTGCACAGGGCCTTGAGCATCTGATACGTGGGACGTACGTTGTCGAAGCCGGAGAGCGGGATCGCGTTTGAAACTCTCGGGTCGTGAGCGTCGAACGTGATGATATTGGAAACGCCCATATTGACGAGCTCCTGGAGAGCGAGAGCGCAGTCGAGAGATTCGCGCGTCGAACGCTTGTGCTGTCTTCCCTCATAAAGCATCGGCATTATGACGGAGATCCTTCTCGCCTTGCCGCCGATCGCAGCTATAATGCGCTTCAGATCCTGATAGTGATCGTCCGGGCTCATCGGAACGCTTCTTCCGTACATTGTATACTCGACGTAGTGGTTGAACATATCGGTGATGATGTAGACGTCGTGCCCTCTCATCGAATCGTGAACGATAGCTTTCGCCTCGCCCGAACCGAATCTCGGACAGTCGGCGCCGATAAGATAGGTCTCCTCGTCACCGTGGCGTCTCCACTCACGCAGATAGCTGTCGACCTGTTCGGAAAACTTTTCGCATCCTCTCATACCGATAACGCCGAGCTCACCGTACAAACTTCCCATAATCAAATACCCCCATATATGCAATTAAATTAATGACTTTATTCAGAAATCATCGCCTTGAACTTTTCGTAAGCTTCATCCCACGCGCCGATGTTCTTTGCGTGCGGCTCGTAGACCGTGACGTCCGACGAGCGGCGTATCGCCTCTCTCGCCTCGGCGACGTTTGCAAAAACGCCCGCGGCGACAAGCTGCATCGCGACGTTGCCGAGCGCCGTCGCTTCGACGGGACCCGCGACGACCGTCT
Source organism: uncultured Ruminococcus sp. (assembly GCA_902796675.1). Classification (GTDB taxonomy): domain Bacteria; phylum Bacillota; class Clostridia; order Oscillospirales; family CAG-272; genus RUG14199. The sequence continues at coordinate 1,571 of CADBQA010000121.1, read as the reverse complement.
TGCCCGTACAGTCCGCAACGAGGGAGCAGAGCGTTTTTTCCTTCGTACCACCTCCGACAATGTTTATTTTGTCATATTTCTTTTCGCTGAGCTCTTCGAGCTTTTCAGCGGTGTATCTGTATCTGAGGCTGAGGCTCTCGTAAATACATCTTATTATCTCGCCGACGCTCTCCGGTCTTCCCTGACCGGTCGCCTCGCAAAAGTCAGCGATCTTCTTCGGCATATTACCCGCCTGATTGAACGACGCGTCGTCGGGATTGATAATATACTTGAGCGGACGCGCCGCCTTCGCCTCGTTCTCAAGCGTGTCGAACGAATACTCGCGTCCCTCGCGCTTCCACTGACGGCGGGATTCCTGTATGAGCCAGAGACCCATGATGTTCTTCATCACGTTTATCTTGCCGTCGACGCCGCCCTCGTTCGTAAAGCTGAGGCGCTCCGTCAGTTCGTTGATTATCGGCTCGCGGCTCTCGATACCCATAAGCGACCACGTGCCGCTGCTGATGAAGAGGAAGTCGTCGTCCGCTGACGGAACCGCCATAACAGCGCAGGACGTGTCGTGAGACGGAACGTTGACGACCGTCGCGCCGGTCCCACCCGTTTCCTCATCTACGGAAGAGGTAAGCTTACCGAGAACGTTGCCCGGCATAACGACCGGTGCGAAAAGCCTTTCGGGATAGCCGAGCGCGCCAAGGACCTTCCCCGAGAATTCGCGCTTTGCGGCGTCCATCATCGCGCTCGTCGACGCTATCGTGTATTCGGAGACCTTTTTGCCGGTAAGAAAATATCCGAGAAGGTCCGGCGTGAAAAGGAGTGTCTCCGCGTTCTCGACGAGCCACGGTCTGTCGTTCAAATCGGCGTTCGTCTGAAAGACGGTGTTGAAGCTCATCGACTCGATGCCGGTGATCTTATAAAGCTCCGAATACGGCAGCTTTTCGTATACTCTCACCATCGCTGCCGCCGTTCTCTGATCCCTGTAATGGTAAGGGACGGAAAGAAGCGCTCCCGTCTTGTCAATATAGCCGTAATCAACGCCCCACGTATCTATACCGACGGAATCTATCCCGCCGGCTTTGGAACATTTGAGAATCGCCTGCTTTATTTCGTGAAGAAGGCGAAGCGTGTCCCAGAAAAAAGAGCCGCCTATCTGAAGAGGGTCGTTTGAAAAACGGTGTACCTCATCGAGAGTTATACGCTCGCCGTCGTAAGCGCCGACGATGCCTCTTCCGCTTGACGCGCCGAGGTCTATTGCAAGGACTCTTTTCATAGACGTATCTTCCTCCGGAACATAATTTATACTTTATTATACTATTAAATAAAGTTCAAGTCAATCTGTGAACAAAAAATAATAAGAAAAAACGCCGTAAAAATACGGCGTTTGCTCTTATTACTTATACTTGCGCTTGCGAGCAGCTTCGGACTTCTTCTTTCTCTTTACGCTGGGTTTCTCATAGCACTCTCTCTTACGGAGCTCAGCCTGGATGCCCGAACGCTGGCACTGACGCTTGAAACGACGAAGCGCGCTGTCAAGGGATTCGCCCTCTTTGACTCTGATTTCAGCCATATTCTGT
>CADBQA010000120.1 GCA_902796675.1 uncultured Ruminococcus sp. | reverse complement strand
CGGGATGCGGTGACCCCACCAGAGCTGACGGGAGATGCACCAGTCGCGGATGTTCTCCATCCAGTGGAAGTAGTTCTTGTCGAATCTTTCGGGGACGAATTTTATCCTGCCGTCGCGCACAGCCTCGATAGCGGGCTTTGCGAGAGGCTCCATTTTGACGAACCACTGAAGGGACGCGCGCGGCTCGACCGTCGTGCCGCAGCGGTAGCATGTGCCGACGTTGTGCTCGTGGTCTTCAACCTTAAGAAGGAATCCGCCCGCCTCAAGGTCGGCGACGACCTTCTTTCTCGCCTCGTATCTGTCCATACCCGCGTATGCCGGATAGTCGTCCGTGACCTTCGCGTCGGGGGTCAGCATATTGATGAGCGGCAGACCGTGGCGGCGTCCGACCTCAAAGTCGTTGGGGTCGTGCGCGGGCGTTATCTTGACGCATCCCGTGCCGAAGTCGCGCTCGACGTACTCGTCCGCGATAACGGGGATGCGGCGCCCGACGAGCGGGAGCACGAGCATCTTGCCGACGATATCCTTGTATCTTTCATCCTCGGGGTGGACTGCGACCGCGGTGTCGCCGAGGAGCGTCTCGGGTCTCGTCGTCGCGACTTCAACGAAGCCGCTGCCGTCCTCAAACGGGTATCTTATGTGCCAGAAGTGTCCGGGCTGAGTCTCGTACTCGACCTCCGCGTCGGAGATCGACGTGAGACAATGCGGGCACCAGTTGATTATCCTCTCGCCGCGGTAGATGAGCCCCTTCTTGTAAAGGCGCATAAACACTTCGCGGACCGCCTCGGAGCAGCCCTCGTCGAGGGTGAAACGCTCTCTCGTCCAGTCGCAGGAGGAGCCCATTTTTTTGAGCTGTTCGATGATCCTGCCGCCGTACTTCGCCTTCCAGTCCCAGGCGCGCTCAAGAAATCCCTCGCGGCCGACGTCGTCCTTCGAGAGACCCTCTTTTTTCATAGCCTCGACTATCTTCGCCTCTGTCGCGATGGACGCGTGGTCCGTACCGGGGCGCCAGAGGGTTGAGAAGCCCTTCATCCTCTTGAATCTTATCAGGATGTCCTGAAGCGTGTTGTCGAGGGCGTGTCCCATGTGGAGCTGTCCCGTTATGTTCGGCGGCGGGATAACTATCGAGTAATGCTTCTTTTCGGGATCGCGCTTCGGCGTGAAGTAACCCTTTTCGCACCAGTCGCGGTAAATTCTGTCCTCGAATTCCGCGGGCGCGTAGGTTTTCGGAAGTTCTTTCTTCATTTTTTATCTCCTTGTGTGTTATATTTTTCAAAATAAAAAGCGCCCCGATAAATCAGGGCGCAAATATGCGCGGTACCACCTGAATTCGCCCGAAGGCGCGCTCATTCTCCCTTTACGCGGGACGACGTCGGGTTCTAATCGGATATACCTTTCTTCCCGAGGCTAAAAGACGACCCACGGCGTAACCGTTTACCGCGCTCGCACCTTGCCGCGGCTCTCTTGAAACGATAACATCGCCGTTCCTTCTTATCACAGCCTTTTATTTACTCGATATGATATCACAAATGATCCGTTTTGTCAAGAGACTTATATCTCTTTTCCGCAGAACGGGCAGAAGGACGAACTCTTCGGGACGGTCTTGCCGCATCTGGGGCAGAGCTTGCCTCTCTTCGGGAAGGTGCCGACCTCCGCTTTGAGTATCTCCATATCCGCCATGATCGAGTCGATCTTGTTTATTATAGCCGACTCGCGCGCGCCGGTGTCGGCGCCGAAGGCGACGGCTTCGTAGTGGAGCTTGCCGAGCTTTTCGTAAAGCTCGTCAACGTCGTCCTGAAGATTCGCAAGAGCGAATTTTATCTTCGTCTTGTTCGCGATGTCGCCCGCCATTTTGCATGCCGCGCTCGCTCCTTCGCCTACCGCTTTTTTGATATCGTCAAATCCCATATCCGCACCTCCGCAGGTTGTTATTCTTATATTAATATTATACACCTTAACGCAAAAAATGTCAATCGGGAATAAATGTGCCGCCGCGCGGAACAATACTAAAAGTATAAATAAATATATGAAGAAAACGGGGACTTGATGAAATGACGGAAGAGTATAAAAAATACACGGTGCGCCACGCGCCGAAGTCGCCCGTCGTGAAGGATACGCTGCGGGCGTTCCTTTGCGGCGGCGCGCTCTGCGCGGCGGCGGAAGGGCTAAAAAATCTCTATCTCTTTGCCATGATGAGCCGCGACGACGCCTCGCTCATAACGTCGGTGACGCTCGTGTTTCTCGCCGTCCTCACGACGGGGCTCGGCGTTTTCGACAGCGCGGCGAGATTCGCGGGCGCGGGGCTTCTCGTACCGATAACGGGATTTGCTAACGCCGTCGCAGCTCCCGCGATAGACTCGAAGACCGAGGGTTACGTCCTCGGCGTCGGCGCGAAAATATTCACGGTGGCGGGTCCGGTCATACTTTACGGAACGGTGTCCGGCGCGCTCTACGGAGCGATCTATTATTTGTGGAGGATATTCTCTTGAGTATTATAAAAACGGGTGCGTATATCGTATCGTCCTATTCCGTCGTCGGAACGCTCGAGGGAAAGGGACCTCTCGGCGGCAAATTCGATTACGCCGACGGCACCGACGACACGTTCGGAAAGAAGTCTTGGGAGGCGTCGGAGAGCGAGATGCAGCGCGTCGCCGCCGTCGGCGCGATGCACAAGGCGGGCGTCGCGCCGAGCGACGTCGGCGCGGTCTTCTCCGGAGACCTCATAAACCAGTGCATCGCCTCGACCCACGGGCTGATGGGGCTCGGTATACCCGACGTCGGGCTATTCGGCGCTTGTTCTACATGTGCCGAAAGTATACTTCTTGCAAGTATATATTCGTCATTTGTAAAAGATATTTCGATGGCGGTCACCTCGTCTCACAACTGCTCGGCGGAGAGGCAGTTCCGCTTTCCCGTCGAGTACGCGGCGCTCCGCACCCCGACGTCCCAATGGACCGTTACCGGAGCCGCCGCCTTTATGGTGTCGTCTGAGAAAACGGAGTGCGCGGTGAGGGTCGCGGACGGTATGTTCGGGCGCATCATCGACTCGAAAACGGACGACCTCAACAATATGGGCGCGGCGATGGCGCCCGCCGCGGCGGACACGCTCCTCAGATATTTCGACGAGAGCGGGACGTCCCCCGCCGACTACGACAGGATAGTGACGGGAGACCTCGGGCGCGAGGGCTCGTCGCTCCTTTGCGAATTCATGACGGCGGCGGGGTACGACTTGTATCAGCGCCACGGCGACTGCGGTCTCGACATTTACGATATTGAGGCGTCGGACGTTCACAGCGGCGGCTCCGGCTGCGGCTGCAGCGCGGCGGTGATCTCGGCGAAGTATCTCGACATGATAAGAAAGGGAACCGTACGGAATATGCTTTTTGTCGGAACGGGCGCCCTGATGAACGCCATGAGCGTCGGTCAGGGAAACACGATACCGGCGATAGCGCATCTTGTTCGGTTTACGTCCTGAGGTGATTATATGGATTATCTTTACGCTTTTCTCGTCGGCGGCGCGCTCTGCGCCGTCGCGCAGATACTCCTTGACAGAACGAAACTGACCGCGGCGAGGATACTCGTCGGGTACGTCGTCGCGGGCGTCGCGCTCGGCGGCGTCGGGCTTTACGAATACCTTGTCGACTTTGCCGGCGCGGGCGCGACCGTGCCGCTGACCGGATTCGGAAACGTGATAGCGGAAGGGGTCAGACGGGCGATAGACGAGCGCGGCGCCGTCGGCATCCTGACCGGCGCGCTGACCTCGGCTTCGGGCGGCGTCGGCGCGGCTCTCGTCTTCGGTTTTATCGCCTCTCTTATTTTCAAAGACAGGAAACAAAAGTAAACGCCGCATTATACTGCCGTTGACAAAGGCGCGTCCCGGATGTATAATATAAGCGTATACAGTTCCGGGAGGTGTCCTTATGTTCAAAAAAGCAATATCCGCGCTTCTCGCCGCGCTCTTTGTCGCGTCGCTCTTCGGCGGCGTCACGGTCTCGGCGTCGCAGGGAGTCTATGCAAACTATCTCGACGACGCCTCCTACGACGAGACTCTCGGTATTTCCCGCGAGGATTACGAGACGTTCCGCGCAAGGCTCTTTGAGTCCGCCGCAAACTTCGAGGAGAGCTGTTACGTATATGATTTCCGAATTGATTATACGAGCGATATCGGCGTCCTTATAAACGAACTTATCAGAAACGGAAACCCGGAGCTTTTCCACGTTGCCGGCGCGTCCTTTTCCATAAGCTCCGGGGTCCTTTACTCCGTGAATTTCAACTACTCCTGCGCGAAGGCCGAGTACGAAGACCGCCTCGCCGCTTTCAAAAACGCGGCGGAATCGCTTCTGGACGGCGTTGAGGGCTCTGACCTTACGGACCTTCAGAAGGCGCTGATAATACACGACAGGCTCGCCGTTCTTTGCGAATACGATATCGAAAACTACAACAGCGGGACTTATTACAACGACGACTACACGGCGTACGGCGCGCTCGTCGATCGCGTCACGATGTGCGAGGGGTACTCCAAGGCGTACGGTTATCTTCTGAACCGCGTCGGCATAGAGAGCTATCTCGCATCGTCCGTCGATCTCGGACATATGTGGAATATCGTTTATCTCGACGGCGAAAAGTACCACGTAGACGTTACGTGGGACGACGCGAACCCGAACAAGGTCGGCGCCGTAGCTCACGACTACTTTATGTGCTCCTCCGCAAAATTCAATCAGGGCGCGCACGAAGCCGACGACTACGACGTGACGCCGGTATCCGAAAAATACGACGCGTCCGCGCCGTGGGAGCTTTGCGAGGCGGAGACCGTCATCTGCGGCGGCGACGTATATATCATATCCGGCGGCGTCCTTTACAAATGGGACGGTGTAAACGCCGAGGAGGTCGCCCGTTTTCCCGCCGTATGGCTCGCGCCGACCGGTTATTACGCCGGCTACTATCAGCGCCTCGCGACGGACGGCAACTACCTCTACGTCTCGCTTCCGTCGAAGATCGTGAGATATTATCCGCCGACGGGCGAAAAAGTGACCGTCTACGAGCAGGCTAAGCGCGATATCTACGGTATGACGTACAGGGACGGTATGTTCTATATCGACCCCTATACGTCGCCGAACTTCAATTACGACACCCATAAGCTGTACGGGATCACTTTTCCTTACACAGCCGTGCCGCCTCAGGTTTATGAACCGGGCGACGTGAACGGGGACGGGGACGTAAACGTCAAGGACGTGCTCATCGTAAGGAGGGTCATAGCGGGTCTTGCCGAGATCGGCGAGGAAGAGTACGCCCGCGCCGATATGAACGGCGACGGCGACGTCACCTCGAAGGACGTGCTTAAGATGAGACGTTACATAGCGGGACTTGATTAATTGATAGTTGATAGTTGATAGTTGATAATCGAGAATTGAGAATTGAGAATTGAGAATTGGAAATTGACGGGAGGTGCGATGAGGTGAAAAGAGTATTATCGGCGGTGCTTGCGCTGCTGTTCATAGTTTTATCGTTGCCGTTTACCGCCTCGCGCGTCTCGGCGGCGGAACTCTTTCCGGATCTCGCGCCAGCCGGAAAGTATACCGAGGGTCTCGGAATAACTCAAAAGAGATATGACGAGCTTCGCGCGAGGGTGTGCGGAGCGGCAAGAGGCTGTGCGCCGGTCTGCGATTTATCGGACTTCGGTTTCTATTACGGAAGCGAGACCGCGCTTCTGCTTGCTTATCTCCTGTATGATTACGACGTTGAGTCGTTTCACGTTTCGAACGTATCTTTCAGTACGAACGGAGCGGGAAAAATACGCTCGATGAATCTGACTTATGACTGTACGGCGAAAGAATACGCAGCAAAAAAGGCGCAGCTCAAAGCCGCCGCAGACAAAATACTTTCGGGTATAGAAGGCAGTTCGCTGACAGACCTTCAAAAGGCTCTCCTGATACACGACAGACTCGCCGTAAGCTGCGAATACAACGTCTGGACTTACGACTCAGGCGAATACGTCGGAAACGACTATAACGCATACGGCGGTCTCGTCGAACACATTACGAAGTGCGAGGGCTATTCGAAAGCTTATTCGTACCTTCTTAACCGCGTCGGCATAAAAAGTTGCCTCGTCAATTCAAAGGCGCTCAAACATATGTGGAACGAGGTGCAAATTGACGGCGAGTGGTACCACGTCGACGTCACGTGGGACGATGCTACACCAAGCAGACAAGGCGGCGTGGAGCACAGCTATTTTCTTCGTTCGACGCCGGCGTTCAGAAGTCTCGGTCACAACGCGAGCGATTACGACGCGACGCCACTTTCGACTTTATACGACGGAGTATTCGTCTGGACGAACAGTTACACCGAATTCGTTATATGCAGCGGCGATATATACTATATTTCCGGCGGCATCCTTTATAAGTGGGACGGCGTGACTTCCGAGCAGATAGCCGACTTTTCCGGGTCAAAGTGGTACGTAAGTATAGGAACTTATTACAGAAAAGGATTCCATTGTCTTTCGACAGACGGAGATTATCTGTACGTTTCGTATCCCATGGGAATATCGAGGGTAAATCCGCAAAACAAAGACGTAAGATCGGTTTATACGTACCGCGCGGACGGTTATTGGTACATATACGGAATGACGTACCGAAACGGCGAGTTTCTTATAGACCCGTACAATAGCGCGGATTTTGAAAACGACACCGAAAAACTTTACGGCTTTACCGTGCCTTATATACCGCCCGCGCCTCATGATAACGTGCCGGGCGAGCCCGTGATCGAAGAGCCGGTCGAGGCGACGTGCGAGAAAAACGGAAGCTATTATGAGACGGTCTACTGCACGGTTTGCGGCGAAATGATTTCAAGGACCCCCGTCACCGTTCAGGCGCTCGGTCACGATTACGTTCACAACGTAATCGAAAAGACCTGCACCGTCGACGGTGTCAACGAATCCGTTTGTTCACGCTGCGGAAAAGTCGAGTACCGCAGAATATATCCCGCGTCCCATAAATTCGGAAACATCTATACTACCCGTGCAAAATGCACCGAGGACGGAGGTAAAAAACGGGTCTGCAGCATCTGCGGTTACGTTGAAATAACCGACGTCGTACCGGCGCTCGGGCACGATTTTTCGGAGGAGTTTACGATAGACCGGGAAGCGACCTACACGGAAGACGGGCAGATGTCGAGACATTGTTCGAGATGCCGTGAAAAAGCTGATATTACGGTGATTCCGAAACTCATATCAACTATACCCGGCGACGTGAACGGGGATGGGGACGTGAACGTCAAGGACGTGCTCATCGCAAGGAGGGTCATCGCGGGTCTTGCGGAGATCGGCGAGGACGAGTACGCCCGCGCCGATATGAACGGCGACGGCGACGTCACCTCGAAGGACGTGCTTAAGATGAGACGCTACATAGCCGGACTTGATTAATTGATAGTTGATAGTTGATAGTTGATAGTTGATAGTTGATAGTTGATAGTTGAGAATTGAAAATTGATGATTAAGCGGGGGCGGCGCCCCCGCTTTTAATAATAAAAAATTTTTGTTAATTTCGGAAATACTATTGCAAAAAGACTTTATATTTGATAAAATTTATTCTGTAATTTTTCGAGCGGAATCGAGCGAAAAATACAAGCGAAAGACCAGGGTCCGGCGCGTCAGAGATGGTGTAAAATCAAAATGGACGCGCGGGAACGCGGCGAGGCGTATCCGTCGTACCGTCGTCGCCGCGGGAGAGATCCCGAAATATCCCAATCCGGCGGGGAAATGGAGCAATAGTTGAATAAAAAATCAAAGTTTCTTGCGTTTCCGTACCTTGTATGGATGGCTATCTTCATCATCGTTCCTCTAATTTTGATTGCAGTTTTCGCCTGCACAACAAAAGTTGCCGTCGACCCTGTTGACGGTCACCGTCTCAGTGAGGAAGAGATCGAAGCTGTCAATGAGGCGTACATTGAGGAAAACGGAGAGGACGCGGAGATCCCCGAAGACCTGATCCCCCAAAAGACCGTCTTCACGTGGGATAACCTGCTCGCTGTCTCCACCTACATGCCCACCCTCATCAATTCTATCTGGCTTGCGCTCATCGCAACGCTGATATGTCTTTTGCTGGGATATCCCGTGGCGTATATCATATCGAGGATAAAGGTCTCAAAACAGAAAATGATGATCTTCCTCATGATACTGCCGATGTGGATAAACTTTCTGCTTCGCACTTACGCGTGGATGTCGATCCTTGAGAACAACGGACTTCTTAACAAGTTTCTCGGGCTCTTCGGGCTCGGTCCGTACCAGTTCATCAACACTCAGGGCGCCGTCGTCCTCGGCATGGTATACAACTATCTGCCGTTCATGATACTGCCGCTTTACTCGATAATGGTAAAGATCGACGGGAGCACGATAGAAGCCGCGCGCGACCTCGGAGCCGGTTCTCCGAACATCTTCCGCCGCGTCGTCCTTCCGCTCTCCGTTCCCGGCATCGTGTCCGGCGTGTCGATGGTATTCGTCCCCGCGGTCTCGACCTTCATCATTTCGAAGATGCTCGGCGGCGGCACGAACATGCTCATCGGCGACCTTATCGACCTTCAGTTCCTCGGCGCGTCGTACAACCCGCATCTGGGCTCGGCGATATCGCTCGTTCTGATGGTATTTATCCTCGTATGTATGAGTATAACGAACTCGCTTGACGACGAGGAGATGGAAGGGGTGATAGTATGAGACGCCACGTATCGAGAATATATATGGCGATCATATTCTTCTTCCTTTACAGCCCGATCGCCGTCATGGCTGTATATTCGTTCAACTCTTCAAAGAGCAGGACCGTCTGGACCGGCTTCACCCTTGACTGGTACGGCAAGCTCTTCCACAACGAGACCATCATCAACAGCCTCGGCGTCACGATGATAGTCGCGCTCATCGCCTCCGTCGTCTCGACCGTGCTCGGCACGCTCGCGGCGATAGGCATCTTCAATATGAAGAAAAAGTCGCGCGGTCTCGTTATGTATTTCACCTATCTTCCCATACTCAACCCGGAGATCGTCACCGGTGTTTCGCTGATGCTTCTCTTCGTTTTCGCGGGGCTCGATATGGGATTCGTAACGCTCATCCTCGCTCATATATCCTTCTGCGTTCCGTACGTAATACTGAACGTGCTTCCGAAGCTCCGTCAGATGGATATGAGCCTTTGCGAGGCGGCGCAGGACCTCGGCTGCAACCAGCGCGGCGTCTTCGGCAAGGTCATCATTCCCGAGATCATGCCCGGCGTTCTGACGGGGTTCTTAATGAGCATAACCTACTCGATCGACGACTTCGTCATAAGCTATTTCACACACGGCGCGGAGAGTCAAAACCTTTCCGTCACGATCTATTCGATGACGAGACGTAAAGTCTCTCCCGAGATCAACGCGCTCTCCACGATAATCTTCCTCATTGTCCTGGCGATACTGCTGATCATGAATATCACGGACGCCAAGCGGCAAAAGAAGCTTCAAAGGAGGGCGGCATGAAGAAATCGCTTGCGCTTGTACTTGTATTTATGATAGTCCTCGCCGCGCTCTCGATCTTCCTTTACACGTGGAAGAATCCGCAGCAGCCGGATGAACCCGATATCGAGGACGGAGAAGGCGACGGTGAAGACGAAGAAGAACTCTCCTTCTCCGACAGCGTGGACTGGGACCGTTTCCGCGGTCAGGGAATCACGATCAACGTTTACAACTGGGGCGAATATATCTCGGTCGACGAGGGTGACGGCGAGTTCGACACCAACGCCGAGTTCGAGAAGCTGACGGGCATCAACGTCAACTATTCGACCTTCGCTACCAATGAGGAGCTTTACGCGAAGCTCAAGGGCGGCGGAACGAAGTACGACATCATAATCCCGTCCGACTATATGATCTCCCGTATGATAAACGAGGGGATGCTCGAAAAGCTCGACTTTGACAACATTCCGAACGTCGAATATATGGACGATACGATAGATACGTCGTACGACCAGAACGGCGAGTATTCCGTTCCCTATATGTGGGGCGTATGCGGGATAATTTACAACACGACGCTCGTTGACGAGAACGACGACTTCGAGACCTGGAACATCCTTTGGGACCCCAAATATATGGGAAGCATTTTGATGTTCTCAAGCCCTCGCGACGCTTTCGGTATAGCGGAGAAGAAGCTCGGCTTCTCGTTCAACACCGAGGACCCCGAGGAGCTCGCAGCCGCCGCCGAAGCCCTCAAGGAGCAGAAGCCTCTCGTCCAGGCGTACGTCGCGGACGAGGTCTTCGACAAGATGGGCGGCGGAGAAGCGGCTCTCGCGGCATACTACGCGGGCGACGCCATCACGATGATGGAGGACAACCCCGACCTTGCGTTCGCGATCCCGAGAGAGGGTACCAACATCTACACGGACGCGATGTGCATCCCGAAGGGCGCTCCGAACAAGGAAGCGGCGGAGATGTATATCAACTTTATGTGCGAGACGAAGGTCGCGCTCGCGAACGTCGAGTACACCTGCTATTCGACGCCTCACACCGAAGCCTTCGAGTACCTCGACGAGGAGACTCAGAACTCCGTCTCCTACCCGAGCGAGGAGGTCAAGCTCACGGGCGAGGTCTACCGCGCGCTTTCCGACCAGGGAAGTCGCCTCCTTGACGAGCACTGGACGGATATCATGTCGAGCGGGAACTCCAATCCGGCGACCGTCATCATCTTCATTCTCGCCTGCGTCGCGGCTATAATCGTCGTCAACGTGTGGAAACACAATAAAAAGAAGAAGATAGAGCTCGAAGAGGTAGAACTCCGGTAGATCCGGAAGATCCGAATGATCCGAATGATAACAAACGAATAACCCCGTGTGAACGGGGTTATTTTTTTATTTTATAATTATTATTGAAATTATAATACAAAAGTGTTATAATAAATTGGATTATAATGTGTGATATATCTCTACGGAGGAAACTGATATGGCACCTGAAAGAACAACCGAAATGATAAACGAGTTCCGCTCGAAAAGAAACCTTATGATGGCGCTCGTGAGAGAGGTCGAAAAGGTAGTCGTCGGCAAGCACAACGAGGTCGTGATGCTCGTCGCGTCGATCCTCGCGGGAGGACACGTTCTGATCGAGGACGTGCCCGGCGTCGGCAAAACGACTCTCGCCTCCGCGATAGCGAAAGCCGCGGGGCTGAAATTCAAGAGGGCGCAGTTCACGCCCGACGTTCTCGCCTCCGACATCACCGGTTTCAACGTCTACAACAGATCGAAGGAGACGTTCGAATTTCGCGAGGGGCTCGTAATGTGCAACATACTCCTCGCGGACGAGATAAACCGCGCCTCGCCTAAGACTCAGTCGGCTCTTCTCGAGGCGATGGAGGAGGGGACCGTCACCGTCGACGGCGAGAGGTACGTCCTTCCGTCCCCGTTTATAGTTATAGCGACGCAAAACCCGTCCGGCTACGTCGGAACGTATCCGCTTCCCGAGGCGCAGATGGACAGATTTATGATCCGCTTTGCCATGGGTTATCCAACCGAGGACGAAGAGGTGAGGATAATGCTCGGAAGGCGAAACGGCAATCCTCTTGACGAGGTCGAGCCCGTCATATCCGGCGCGGACCTCGAGGAGTGCTCGCGCGCGGCGGCTGAAATGGATCTTGCTCCGGAAATCTCAAAGTACATAGTAAAGCTCGTCTCGGCGACGAGACATTCAAATCTCATATCCCTCGGAGCGAGCCCCCGCGCCTCCATCGCGCTGATGAAGATGTGCAAGACTTACGCGTTCCTTCGCGGCAAGGATTACGTCACGCCGGAGGACGTCGCGGCTGTATACAAGCCGGTGCTCTCCCACAGAGTCGTCCTCGGTCAGGAGGCAAGGCTCTCCGGCATGTCCGTGTCCGACGCGCTCGAAAAAGTATCCCGCGAGGTCGAGGTCCCGTACAGGACCGCGAGATAATAAATAAGAATTGAGAAGAAAATGAAAAATAGAAGATTCAGGCTTTTGCCGGGCTCTGTAGTATACTTCATTTTTCTCATATATTCGCTGATACTGACGCAGCTTTTGAAAAACCGCGTGTCAGGCGCGCTTTTCATCTTCGTTCTGATACTGCCGCTGCTGTCGTTCATCCACTGTATGATAGGAAGGTCCGCGATACAGATATTCGTCGAGTCGGACGTCAGACAGACGGAAAAGAACGCGCCGCTCGACTACGAGATAAAGGTCGTGAACACCTCCATCCTCTCGTATCCGTTCGTGGAAGCGGTCGTCTCCGAGCCGTCCGACAACGCCGTCAAGTGTACGAAGAAGAGGCTCGTCCTCTCGTTCGTCCCGTACGGCTCGTTCACGGTGAAAAGCTCCGTCAGATTCAGATACCGCGGATATTACGAGATAGGCGTCGAGAGCCTTTATATCAGCGACCTGTTCAGGCTTTTCGCGATAAGGGCGGACAAGCAGAACTACGCGCCGGTCACGGTCTATCCGAGAAAGATGACGATATCGGGCGAGGGCAGACGCGCGGTTATCGACGCGCCGTCTCCCGCGATGATGAGAGACCTGACGGCTGAGAAAAACGAAATTGCGAATATAAGAAATTATATCCCAGGCGACCAGATGCGCGACGTCCACTGGAAACTGTCCTCAAAGACGCAGGACCTTATGGTCAAGCAGTACAGCAGCGTCGAGGACCGCCACGTCTATATCTTCTGCGATATGGCGAAATCGTTCGTTCCGCCGAAGAAACGGGACAGCTACGATGAATACGCCAGTCTCAAGAAATACGTCGACGCGGAAAACAGCGCAGGGCATAAAAAGAGGCTTCAGAAGAACATCAGCGAGTCGAAAGACAAAGCGGTGAAGGATGACGCGGCAAGCGAAAAAGGGAGCCGTCACGAAGTTTTAACGAAGAAAAAGATACAGGACAGGTATCTTGCCAACATAAAGTCCGGAATGAGCGAGGCGGAGGCGGAGACCGTAAGGACCATCGACGAGCTTATATATTCCGGAAAGAGAAGGCTCCGCAGACCTAAAGCCGATAAACGGGACGGGGCGGATGATGAGCGCTCGAGCGACCTTCAGAGCGACCTCGACCGCATACTGTCGCTGACGAAACCGCCCGAGACCGAGAAGGACGACGGGCGCCGGTACGGCGGCCGCGTCAGGGAGGATTTTGCCGACGAGTACGACGAGTGCTGCCTTGACGCAGTAGTCGAACGAGCCCTCGCGGAAGCGCTGTCCGAGCTGAGAAGCGGGTGCGTCTGCACGGTGGCGTGGTTTGACGACCGCGCCGATAACGGCGTCTTCAGAGCGACCCTCGGTACTTCCCGCGACTTTGAGGACGTCTTCGCGAACCTCGGCAGAGCGGGCGCGGTATCAAGCGACAAATACGTCGCAAAACTCACCTCTCTCGTCACCGAAAGTACGAACGTAACGATAAAGATCGTGACGTCGAATATCGACCCGCAGAGCGCGTCTCTCATCGGCGCGGTCCCGTCGAGATTCGGCGGCGCCGGCACCGGATGCACCGTGGAGGTAATAACGTATTCGCCGAGCGAGAGGTACGAGGATCCGGCTCTTCGCGCGGTATACACCGCCGACGTTGAAACGGATTTCAGAAGGTGCGGCATCGTCGCGTCGAAGCTCGACGAGACGGCGGGCTCCGACGGGATCCCGGTATTCACAAGGACCGCAAGATAGTTTTTTCAAAATATAAAATTTATGGAAAGGAGGTGCGCCGATGGCGGACGTAAAAGGATTCATAAAGAAACTGCTCCCGAAAAAGACGAAGAACGACGCGTCGTTCACGGTCGAGGAAAAAGTATATTGCCCGCCGGAAAAGGATATAAGCCGCAGAGCCGAGATCCTCGGCACGGCGTTCAGAGGGACTGTCGTTTTCTGCGCGCTCTTCGGGCTCACGTACCTCTTTTTCCAGTCGATAGGGCTTTACACGGGCAACTCCGACTACAGATTCTATTCGCTCGACGCGTGGCATATGGTGAAGATTTGTCTTCTGTTCACCGTGCTCGCGACCGTGGCGCCCGTCAACCGAGTAACGAGGGTCGCGGTGCCGCTTGGCACTGTCGCCTTTCTCACCGCCGTCGCCGCGTCGAAGGGTAATCCTCTGACGCTCGTCGAGAACGCGGTGCGCTTCCTCTACAACACGTTCATTCTCCACGTCGTCAAAGAGGGCTATATCGGAATGATAGAGTACGTCGGGTCCGAGAATTATTCGTTCTCCGACGAGATGCTGACGGAGTGGGGCGTCGTTTTCTTCGTCCTCGTCTTCGCCGTACTTCTGTCGTTCTGCGCCGCGAGAAGGTCCAACACCGTCGTATTCCTTCTGACGGTGATACCTCCCGTCGCGATCCTGTTCTTCTTCAACATAGTGGTCGGCAACCTCGGATTTGCGTTTATCGTCGCCTCGGTAGCGTCGTTCCTTTCCATGCGGATCGTCGATATGAGGTACGGCGGCGGAACGCAGCGCAGAATAAGAAAAAAACGCGAGAAGTCCGAGCGTAAGATGGCCGCGAAGGAAGAGCGCGGACGGCGCAGAGTGGCGACGCTGAGGCTCAAAAACGCGGCGGATCACGTGTACGGCACGGCGATCGACGCCGAGATGGGCGCGCGCCGCGCAAGGGCGGCAAGACGCGCCGTGATAAAGCGTGCGAGAGCGGAAGAAAGGTACTTGAAGGAGGAGCAAAAAAGGCTCGAAAAAGAGCGCGCAAAGGCTTTGAAAGAAGAAGAGCGCGCGCGCCGGAACGCGGAAAAAGAAAAGGCGAAGCTCCGCCGCGACACCATACGCGCCGAGCGAAGGATGCCTGAGGATGAACGCCGCGCGGCAAAGACCGCTCGCGTCGAGCGCGAGAAGAAGGAGAGCGAGAACAGGCGGAAGGCGCGCCAGGCGGAGAAGGCGCAAAAGCGCGAAATGCGCCGCGAGAACGCGAGAAAATCGAGAAGAAACCGCGCCGCGGGCGGATATGCCGCGATAGCGGCGGCTCTTATCGCGCTGGCGGCGACGGCGTTCCCGTTCGCGGTATCTAAAAAACCGTTCCCGACGATAGGCTTTATCGACAACGGAATGAAGAAAATCAGGATGTTCGCGACGGACCTTCTCGTCGGCGACGGCGTTGACCTCACCGGCGACCCTTACGGTTCTTACGAAAAATTCGGATATGAAAAGATAGATTTTTCACCGCGCAGCTACGACGGAACGATGATCTTCCGCGTCGAGGCGCCCTCGATGAAGACGGTCTACCTCAAGAGCCGCACGGCTCTCGGGTACGACAACCTGAACGACAAGTGGCTCTTTGCGGATGAGGACGCGGTAATAAAGATGAGAGGCGACTTCGGGCGCGGCTTCACGTCCGATACTGTCACGAGAAACGCCTACTCATTCCTCTTCCCGCTGTCAGACGAGACGCCCTCGAAGTTCGCGACGATAAACTACGAAAAATACGGCTTCAGCGTTGAGCAGGTACACGTTATGCGCATCAACGGAGGGAGCAGACTTCTGTTCGTCCCGTCCGTTATGAATCCCGAGACGGGAATTCTCGAATACAGAACCACGGAAGAAACCGAATACAAGTACACGGCGTTTTACGACGGCATTTACACGTCGAGATACTTCGGCGTCGGTGAGGACGGATACAGCTCCGTATCGTACGTTTATACTATGACGGACAGAGACCTCGGCGACGCGCTCGCCTTCGACAGCCGCGTCATCGACAACGTTTACTCATACGCCGTCAGATGGGACGAAGGAGAGGATATCGACGAACTGCACGACGAATATATGAGCAAGGTCTCCGAGGCGGAGGCGACGCTCGGCGAGAAGTTCTTCACGGAATATTCGTCGTCAAAGAGACGGCAGTTTATCAAGGCGGTCGAGCTCGAACACAAGTACAGAGAGTACGCCGAAAACACTTACACCGAAACTTCGGGCTCGGAGCGCATCGCCGCGCTCGCCGCGGAGATCTTCACGGACGAGAATGCGTCGAGGTACGACCGCGTGATGGCGGTCATCGACTACCTCACGAAGAAAAACACGTTCAGATATACGCTGAATCCGCCTCAGATGAAAGAGGGCACGGACCTCAGCGCGATAGAATACTTCCTCTTCGGCTCGAAGAACGGCTATTGCTGCCACTTTGCGACGTCGGCGGCTCTGCTGCTTCGCGAAGCGGGGATCCCCGTAAGATACGCGGAGGGATACCACGTCAGCGGCTTTGCGGCGTCAGGCGGAAACGGCGCCGCGGACAGATACGGCGTCAGCGTGCGAGACCGCGACTCCCACACCTGGATCGAGGTCTACTTCGACGACGTAGGCTGGGTGCCCTTTGAGACGACGCTCACCTTTACCGAATACGATAAAGAGCCGTCGGCGCCGATAGGGAACACGGATATAGAGCTTCCCGACGACGAAAAAGACGACACGAAGGATCAAGCGGAGACGAGTTCGCCCTCGAATCAGGAGACGTCAGCCCGTGTCGGGCTCGACCTCGAGGTGCTCTGGAAGCAGTACAGAGTCTACTTTATATGGGCTTTCTGGATAATCGGTACGGCGGCTGTAATATGGATCGCCGTCGCGCTGATAAGAAAGAGCGCGGAGTCGCGCGTAAGGCGCCGCCGCGACAGGATCGCAAAGATAAGGAACGACGAGCATTTCAGAGACCCCGCGACGGACAGAAGGGGAGACGCGAAATACCTCATTGACTCGCTCTTTACGGTCTTTGAAGCCGTCGACATCGGTCCCGAGAAGGGCGAACAGCTCTCCGAATTCGCGCGACGCCTCAGCGAGGACTACTTCGGACTTTCGACGAAGGACCCCGGCGAGGTGATGGAGTGCGTTCTCAAGGAGGAGTTCGGACACGGGCTGACCTTCGGAGAAACGGAGCTTCTCGCGACGTACGTCGACGACGTTTTGAGAACGATCTACGCCGGGATGACGTGGCGCGAAAAGATAAAATACAGATACATCAAGAGGATTATTTAACCGATGGACCGAACGGATGAAAAAATCAGCGCGGGCGATCTTGCGTTTCTCGGCGACGCGGTCACGGAGCTTCTCGCAAGGCGGCGCGTCGTCGGAACGGCGCGGCGCCCGTCGGACGAGGCTGTGAAGTATGCGATGGCGTCGGCTCAGTCGGATGCGCTCTCGCGTATCGAGGACGTTCTGACTGACGAGGAGCGCGACGTCTATCACAGGGCGCGCAACAACTACCACACGCAAAACGTGCCGAAGAGCGCGACCCCCGCTCAGTACAGACGCGCGACGGGATTTGAGGCGATATTCGGCTGGCTCTATCAGTAGGGCGACACCGCAAGGATAGAGGAGCTATTCAACCTTGCCTACGGGCAGATAAACGGCGAAAGGAAAACTGATGATGACTGATATTGCGATACTCGGCTTCGGAGTTGTCGGAAGCGGAATTGCAAAGGTGATCGAAAGGAGCGTACTCCCCGTCAGAAGGATGACCTCCGACACGATAAACGTCAAGTACATACTTGACAAGAGGGACTTTCCGGACTCGCCCTACGGCGACCGCGTGGTGAAGGACCTCACCGTCATACTCTCGGACGGCGACGTCAAGATCGTCTGTGAGGCGATGGGCGGCGTCCATCCCGCGTATGAGTTCACGATGGCGTGCTTCGCGGCGGGAAAGAGCGTCGTGACCTCCAACAAGGAGCTTGTCGCGACGTGCGGCGTCGAGCTTATGAATGCGGCTAAAAAACATCACGTTCACTATCTCTTCGAGGCGTCCGTCGGCGGCGGCATCCCGGAGATCCGTTCTATGAGGACGAGCCTTGCGATGGATACCGTGCTGAAGATAGACGGCATCATGAACGGCACGACGAACTATATCCTCACGAGGATGAAGAGCGAGGGTCTCTCGTTCGAGGACGCGCTCGCCGAGGCTAAGGCGCTCGGTTACGCGGAGGCGGACCCTACCGCCGACGTCGACGGATACGACGCGCAGCGCAAAATAATCATCCTCTCGGCTGTCACGACCGACCGCCTCGCCGCCGCAGAGCAGGTCTATACTGAAACGATGACGAAGGTCTCCACCCTCGATATGGACGCGGCGTCCCGCTGGGGCGGCACTGTCAAGCTGATAGGCAGCTTCCGCAACCTCGGCGACAAAATGGCGCTTTTCGTCTGCCCGAGATTCGTTCCGTTCGCCGACCCGATATCCCACATCGACGACGTCTACAACGGTATCAAGCTGACGCTTGAAATGACGAGCGACGTTATGTACTACGGCCGCGGCGCCGGCAGTTACCCGACCGCGAGCGCGATGGTCTCCGACATAGTTTCAATAATGACCGGCGCCGTCAAGGCGGAGCTTCACATGAAGTGGCACAGAGCGGACGACGACTTCGTCGTTCCGTTTGAAACGCTCGACTTCTGCTACTACGTCAGAACGTCGTCTCACTCAAGCCACGACGCGATAGAGTCCGCGAAGAACGTGATAGGCGACGTCAGAGAGCTTTCCGGCTCCCCGAAGGGATGCGCCGAGTTCATCACCGGCCGCGTCACCGAGTCGAAGATGAGAGAGTACCTCGCCTCCGGCGCGCTCGGCAGCGTCGAATCGGTCATAAGGATTCTCGATTGAATAAAAAAGCCCCTGCGGGGGCTTTTTTCGTTTAGGTCATCATATCATTTACCGGGGGTGATGATATGAACGTATACCACGCGGGAAGAGCGGGAAAAGAGAAGAGAGAAGAGAGAAGAGTGAAGAGAGAAAGGAGATCGGACGGGATACTGTTCACGCTGGCGCTGGCGTTCGTCGCGACCTCGTCGATTGGGCTTCTTATGACGTCTGGAGGGGAGAGGATAGAGTACGAGGACGCCGTCCCCGTTTTCGCCGAGGTGACGGAAGCGCCGTCGCGCGGGGTGTGGGACGCGCTTGAGGACTCGCTCCGCGCGGCGTTCGGCGTGGGAAAATGAGAAAGGCGGACTTGATAAAGGCGGCGGTCTTTCTCGTCGTCGCCGCGATAGCCGCGTCGTTTTTGAACGGGATAGAGTACGTCGCGCTCGTCGCGCTCGCGGCGGCGATACACGAAACGGGCCATATCCTCGCCGCAAAGGCGCTGAAGGTGCCGTCGGCGGGGGGAGGGGCGACGTTCTTCGGGCTATCCCTCAAATACGATTTTTCGGGCGTCCCGTACGCGAAGGAGGCGGCGGTCTCGGCGGCGGGAGCCCTCTTCAACGTCGCCGCGTCCCTCGTGACCGTCCTCCTCGTGAAGGAAGCCGGAGACCACGCGGTTTTCTTTATCTTTTCAAATCTCTCGCTCGCGCTCTTCAACCTTTTGCCGATCTCGCCGCTCGACGGCTCGGGGCTGCTGACGGCGATACTCTGCATCTTCCTCTCGCCGCGCACGGCGTACCGCGCGGCGGCGTGGACGTCGGCGGTCTTTTCCGTCGCGTTTTTCGTCTTCACGGTCTACGTACAGCTCAAGGTCGGCGCGAATATGTCGCTGATGTTTATTTCGGTATTTCTCCTCTACAACGCTTTCGCTAACGTGAAGAAATGAGAATAGAAAAGGCTCCCCTCCTCGGGGAGCCT
>CADBQA010000119.1 GCA_902796675.1 uncultured Ruminococcus sp. | reverse complement strand
GGCTTCGCGTCGAGGGTACGCATATTGTGAAGTCTGTCGCAAAGCTTTATAAAGATGACTCTTATATCCTTCGACATGGCGAGAAGCATCTTTCGGATGTTCTCCATGTGAGCTTCTTCCTTGTCGACGATATTGATGTCGTTCATCTTCGTAAGACCGTCGACGAGCATCGCGACGCTCTCGCCGAAGCGTTTCTTTATTTCGGCGTAGCTCGCCTTCTCCGGGCAGTCCTCTATCGTGTCATGAAGGAACGCCGCGCAAATGGAGTCGGTATCGAGACCGAGCGATGCGACTATTTCCGCGACGGCTATCGGATGAACTATATAAGGTTCCCCGCTGTTGCGGAACTGACCGTCGTGCACTTCCTTTGCATATTCAAAGGCGCGCTCTATCTTATCGATATCATAATTCTTGCCCGTCTTTTTGAGCATGGAGACAAGATTGTCGATATTTATAGAGTCATCGTGACTTTTTACAGTCATACTCATCTATATCACCTTCAGTTTATCTTTTGCGAAAATCCTGATTTGATCTTTCTGTAAAGGTTGGATTTTTCAAGCTCCGTCTTGTTCTTCACAAAGACGTACTTGAACATATATATCTCCCGTTCCGCGTCGAGCTCGTCGACGGACAGAAGGTTGAGCTCCTGGAAAATCTTGATTATCAGCTTAAGCTTGACGTACTTGAAATCGGCGCCGTCCTCTGCGAGAAGCTTTGTGAGAGCGCGTATGCTGAATACGTTGTGCTCCATTCGAAGTTCGCGGCGAAGCGTGTTGTAAACGGTCTTGAAGTCGTCTCTCGACGGCACCGTCTCATACGCGTCCTTCGACGTCGCCGACGCAAAATCGTACTTGCCGGAGAGTATCGCCGCGGCGTCCTCCCGCTCCGATATCTCATTTTTAAGCTGGGCGTCGGCAAGCGTTATATCCTTAAGTATAAGCTGAATGTTTTCCTTGCCCTGAAAACTGTTGACGTCGAGATTGAAAAGAATATTGACGGTGTCGCCCTCGAATATGTCGAGGTCGGCGAGGCTCCGTCTGAAGAACATCGCCGGAAAATAGCAGTTGTCGCGCACGAGCGTGAATCTGGCGTGCTTTCCGCCGCCGACGTTTGACGCCGTGTGTACGGTCAGATTCTTCATCAAAAACACGGGTACCGGGTTTGAAACGCCGAAAGGCTCGAAGTTATAAAGCTCCTTCGCCGACCTCATATCTATGTCGGAGGGTGTAAGCTCTATATCTGCGTTGACGGAAGGCTCTGACGGCTCGGTCCCGAGCTTATCCCTCGCGTACTCGTTGATCCTGCGTCTGAATTCCGGCAGGTTCTCGCGCGTCACGGTGAGTCCCGCAGCGAGCTCGTGACCGCCGTACTTGACGAGAAGGTCCGAGCAATAGGTCAGCGCCTCGACGAGGTTCATACCCTTGATACTTCTGCCGGAGCCTTTGCCGACGTCGCCCGACGAGCCGTCGTTTTCCTCGCTCTCAAAAGATATGAGGATCGACGGTCTTTTATATTTTTCCGTAATGCGGGAGGCAACGATCCCGATAACGCCGTGGTGCCAGTTTTTGTCGTCAAGGACAATGACGGGGTCGTTGTCAAAATCGTGTTCTCTCTCTATCTTTTCCTTTGCGGATTCGATTATGAGATTCTCCTCCGTCTGTCTCTCGCGGTTGATCTCGCAGAGCATATTGGCGTACTCAGCCGCTTTTTCCCTCGTGTCGGCGAGGAACATCTCGACCGCGATAGACGCGTCCTTGATCCTGCCGGCGGCGTTTATCCTCGGCGCAATAGTGAAGCCGATGATACCGGACGTTATCTTTTTCTTCTGCTTGAATTTACCCGCGTCGCCGCTCGCGGCGTTCATAAGCTCCGTTATGGCGTCGCGCGGGGACTCCTCCATAAGTCTCAGACCGTAGCTGACGAGAAGTCTGTTCTCGTCCTTCACGGGCATAACGTCGGCGACGGTGCCTATCGCCACGAGATCGGCGTATTCTTTTGCGATCCTCTTTACACACTCGCCGAGCGAATCGTCGGGCGAGAGCTTTTTCTCCATCGCGCAAAGAAGCTTGAACGCGACGCCGACTCCCGCGAGCTCCTTGAAAGGATACGGACAGTTCTGCTGCCGAGGATTTATCACAGCTTCGGCATCCGGTATCACGTCGTGGCACTCG
>CADBQA010000118.1 GCA_902796675.1 uncultured Ruminococcus sp. | reverse complement strand
TGTGGTGTGTGGTAACTCTATTATACCAGAGATTCATATGAACTTCTTCTTTTTTCTCACCTGTTGCACTTGATAGTATAATTCACCAATAATAAAAAAAGCCGTTGCGCAAAAGCGCAACGGCTCTTTTCTTTTATTTGCAACTTATTTGTAACTGAAGATCAGCGCGATGATGGAATAGCTCGGCGCCACAGTCTCTATCGTGACGGACTCTATCTTCTCAGTCGGCGTAACGTCGGCTGATATTTTCGCGATACTGTCGCTCTTTGTCGTGAGCGCCACGCTCCCGCCGCCGAGGGTCAGCGTGAATACCGTGCCCTCCGGCGCGCCGATCAGAGCCGAGACGGACGAGAGGGTCTTTTCGTCGATGTTTTTGTCGGTGACGTCGACCGTTATCGAGGACGCGCCGTCCGTCGCCGTCACCGTCACCGTACCGGTCTTTTTATCATGCGCGGCGTCAGCCGACGGGTAGGACGATACCGGTGCCACCGCCGCTCCGGCAAGGATCTTTTTCAGCGCGGGCAGGTCTTCAAGCCCTATCTTTTCGTCGAGGTCGACGTCGGCGCGGTATTCGTTGTAGAGAACGTCGCCGCCCGCGAGGACTCTTTTGAGGAACGAAAGGTCCTCAAGGCGTATCCCGCCGTCGCCGTCCGTATCGCCGACGTAATATTCGGTCATTCCGGGCGCGATCTTCGACAGATTTTGCGCCGAGAACGAGAAGACGTCGTCCTCGCGCGGCTTCCTGTTCAGCGCTGCGACGGTCGCGTTCCCGTAGGAGACGGCGTCGGTTTCGGTGCGGAAAAAGCAGAGAGAGTAAAGCTCAAAGGTGTCGCCCGCGGAGTAAGTCGCGAACGGGTCGATCCTCACCGTGCGTATTTTGCCTTTGCAGACCGACGAGACGTCGAGCGCGGCGAAGGCGAACGCGCCCTTATCGGCGTTGTATTTGAGAGAGCGAGCCTCGCTCTCGCCGGGCTCCTCGTCAGATGAGAAGAAAAGCTGAGTGAAGGCGCCGTTAGTGACATTCTGCGGCACTCTGTAAACTGCGACGAGGTATCCCGTGTCGTCAGCGGATATGCCGTACGGCTCCACGTTGATCCTGAAATAGGGGTCGTCCCCGGTCGACTTCACGACGGCGACGCCGTCCCTCTGCTCGACGGTGACGGCGTGCGCGGGGGTTATGGCGGAGAACGCCGCGTCAGAGCTGAAGAGAATGACGGCGCCGGACTCCTCCGCCGCGTAGGCGGCGTCGGTCTTAAGGGCGGATAGCTCCGAGGAGATCGACGCGAGGTAGGAGCGAAGGGGTTTGCCCGTCGCGACCGACGGCGCGGTCGATTCAAAAGAGGCTATAAGACGGTCCCGCTCCGCGCGCTCCGCCTCTCTGTATTTTTCCGCGGGGAAGCGTTCCCTCAGCTCCGACGCCGCGCGGGAAATGAATTCCTCCGCGTCAAAGGGCGAGAGGACCATCAGAATATTCTGAGCGTAGTATCTTATGTAAAAATCGTTCGGGTGGTTGACGTTGTTGCCGGTCATGTCGGCGTATTTTTTTCTCGCCGTCAGCTCGCGGTAAAAGGTCATAACGTCCGTGAAAGCGACGCCGGTGTAATCCTCCTCTATCTTTTTGAGGACGGGAAGGTAGGACTCTTGCGCGTTGTTGAAATAGGTCTCGGGGTTCGGGTAGAACGGAGAGAGAAGGAGAAATTCGCACGAGGGGCGCGATGCGCGGACGGAGTCGATGATCGAGCGGATATTCCGCCCGAAGTCGCCCGGCGCGACGCCCGCGGTGCCGTCGTTCGTGCCGAAGCCGAGGACGACGAGGTCGGGGGAGTAAGGCGTGACGCGGCTTCCGACCTCGGAGACGCCCCAGTCGGACATAGTGCCTCCGACGGCGGTGTTGACGTAGGAGATGTTCGCCGAAGGGTAGTTCTTTCTTAGCCCCGCGACGGTCATATCGAACCAGGTCGGCATATAGGGCGGCGCGGAGAGCTCGGAAAGACCCGACGCGTTGCAGCCGTAAACTACGCTGTCGCCGAAGAAGACGACGGAGAGAGACGAGCCGGACGCAAGGCGTGAGTAAGTCTTTGGCAGAAGGTCGCTCTTGCACTCAGGGACCGAGCCGCTCCACGTGTCGGAGTGCGTGTATGTGACCGCGATCTGCGCGCGGTGGAATACGGCGCCCTCGCTGAAATAAACGTAGCCGCCGCCGCGACGGGGCATGGAGTTTGCGCTCTGCGCCGTGAGATAGTAGCTTGAGTAGGGTACGGTCTTTATCCTGCCGCTCTTTATTATCGCGAGCTGTCCGTCTGACGTCACGGTATAGTCGCGCCCGTACTCGTAAAGGGTGCCGAGCGTTCCGTCGCGAACGGAGATCACGGTGTCAATATCATACATAAGGGAGACCGGAGCGACAGATCCGTCCGGCTCCTCGAGAGGGTAGACCGTCTCGTTGTAAACGACGTCGCCCTCCCAGTAAGGGAGGGTGTAGGTCTCAAGGTCGTAATGCGATGAATCGCGGTAAGCGATGACGCCGATCGCCTGAAATGCCAGAAGCGCGCCGATAACGGCGGAAATGATTTTTGAAAATCTCATTTTAATTTATATTATCCATTCGGGTTTCGCGGGTGTGTAGAGCAAAGCCGAGGGAACGATCTTCGCGTTGATAGACTCTCCTTCGACTATCTCTCCGTCGTAGCATATCTTTTTGATGCCGTCAAAGGAGACCTCGCGGCACCTTCTGAACGTCATGATGCTTCTGAATTTTTCCTTGACCGAGAGGTCGGGGTTTATATGCGTTCCGCGTCTGAAGTCGGCAATCAGCTTTGCGAATTTAGAGATCGCGATGTCGTCGACCGCTATGACGTCGAGAAATCCGTCGGTGCAGTCGGAGTGCGGCGCGACCTTGAAGCCGCCGCCGTAGTAGCGACCGTTGCATATCGCCGAGAGAAGGAACGCGCCGGAGAGCTTTTCCTCGGCTATCTCCTCGGCTCCGCGAAGGATCCCGCGGAAGGAGATCTCCGTCTTAAAAGCCGCTTTTTTCGAGAGCGCGGAGACGACGCCGAGGATGTACGAAAAGCTGTTTCCGATACCCGGCGCGCGGCGTATTTTTTCGGCTTCGGAGACGACGGTGCAGTCGAAACCGACGTTGATCTCGTTAAGCGCGTACTTTCCGTTCGCGAGGATGAGGTCGACGCGGTATTCCTTTCCCTGCTCCGACAGCTCCTCCGAGGTGTAGCGGAGAAAGTCGTTGCCGTTTCCGGCGGCGATCCCGGTGAAGAGCGCGGTCTCTCCCGCGCCCGCTTTCATAATGCCGCTGACCGCCTCGTTCATCGTGCCGTCGCCGCCGTGGGCGACGACGTGGGTGTAGGGGTCTTTCGCGAGGAGCTCCGCGACGAAATCCTCGCAGTCGCTGAGGCGCTTCGTGAGGTATATCTGTTCGCCGAGGTCGGCGAGCGCCTTTCTCGTCTTTTTGAATTTACGTCCGCTTCCGGACACGGGATTGATGATGTGGACCGTCCTTCTGTCACCCATCGTCTTCTCCTCCTCAATAGTTATTCATAACGTCGTGAAGCATCTCGCCGACGTTCATCATCACTTTTTTCGCCGCCGCGTGACACGCCTCGGTCCCGTGCGGCACGGTGTAGCCGTTGAATCGTTCTATCATCGACACGTCGTTGTCGTTGTCGCCCGCCGTGAAGACGTCGCAGTACTTCACGCCGAAGTGATCCGCCATCCGCGCCACGGTCACGCCCTTTGTGACGCCCGCGGGCGGTATGTCGACGCAGTGACCGTTTATGCTGATCGACACGTATTTTCCGTACTCGCGCTCAAGCCGCTCCACCGCGTACTGAAAATGCTCCTCCGGGTCGAAGCAGGCGTTTACCTGCGTAAACGTCTTGTGGCGCCGCGCCTCGATTATCCCCTCGTGCGCGTCGTCGACGGGCCGCGCGAGGTCTATCTGATACGACGTCCTCCCGTCCGCGAAGAAAAGATACCCGGTGCCGATCCTGGCTATCGTCTTCAGCATATCGGGGAGTATCGCCCCGTCGCCGTAATACTCGAAGATCGTATCGCCGTTTGTGTCTATCGCGTACGCGCCCGTCATGCACATGATGAAGTCGCAGTATTTCAGATAGTCTTTTATAATGTATTCGGCGTTGGAGTACGTTCTTCCGGTCACGATGCCGAAAACGTTCCCCTCGCTTCTGAATTTTTCTATCGCCTCGAGGTATTCCTTCGTCACGCCGTGAGGGTACTGGTTCAGCGTTCCGTCGAAATCCGTCGCAAAGAGTTTTTTGCCCATTTTCCGTCCGCCTTTATGTGACTTCTTTCCCCTCAATTTTATCATCGCGCCCCGCCGTTGTCAAGAGCGTATATAGCGTAGAGTTGAAAGCTGAGAGCTGAAAGCGCCCTCATCCGTCGGGCAAGCCCGACACCTTCCCCCGAGGGAAGGCTTCACCAC
>CADBQA010000117.1 GCA_902796675.1 uncultured Ruminococcus sp. | reverse complement strand
GATATGGCGGAATTGGCAGACGCGCTAGATTCAGGTTCTAGTCGGGGCAACTCGGTGAAGGTTCAAGTCCTTTTATCCGCACCAAAAAAGCAAAGGCACTTTTGTGCCTTTGCTTTTTTGATAAAAAGAAGATAAAAGGACTTGAAGGGGAGCGGTAGTGAATTGACCGTCCGGGGGACGGTCAAGAGCCGCGGAAAGGTTCGCCCGCAGGCGAACCAAGTCCTTTTATCCGCACCAAAAAAGTGGGCGGCGCATCTGCGCCGCCCACTTTTTTATCCATAAAAGGACTTGAAGGGGAGCGGTAGTGAATTGACCGTCCGGGGGACGGTCAAGAGCCGCGGAAAGGTCTGCCCGCAGGCAGACCAAGTCCTTTTATCCGCACCAAAAAAGCAAAGGCACAAAGGTGCCTTTGTTTTTTTGCTAAAATGTAGATAAAAGTACTTAAAGGGAGTGGTAGTTTCTTGACAAAATCGTTAATTTAATGTAATATGAAGGTATCAGGAGGTGTGAGATGAAAAGAATTGCAGTTTTTGCGTTGATCATTACGCTTGTATTTTCACTGTTTTCTTGTGGTGTTGAAGTTGAAACCGACACTACTGAATCGGGTACGACCGACGTGACGCCCGTACTTGTCGACAGCGACAGCGAAACCGGACCGGAGAGCGAGACGCTGCCTGAGAGTGAAAGCGAAAGTGAAAATGTACCGGATGCCCTGATCGAAATCACTCCGATGCCCGACGTCAAGGCGGACAGGATAA
Organism: uncultured Ruminococcus sp.; assembly: GCA_902796675.1. Lineage (GTDB taxonomy): Bacteria > Bacillota > Clostridia > Oscillospirales > CAG-272 > RUG14199. The sequence goes on along the minus strand of CADBQA010000117.1, from coordinate 16,129 downwards.
TGTATTTTCCGTCCGACCTCGGATACGAATTCTTCGTTTATGCTACGGAGGAGGGCTTCGGAACGATAGGCGCTGACGGCAAGGTGATTTCAGAGCCGAAATTCAATACTACGACGTATTACTACGACGCGCAGGGCAACGGACAAAAGTATCTCGGCGAATACGTTGACGGAGATTTCAACAACTTTCAGTTTATAAACTCCGAAGGGAAGTTCGAAAAGAAAGAGTATTACGGCTGGGGTATGGAAGTCTTCGGATCCGTTTACTGGTATAACGGCGCGCCGCTTCTGTTTGACAGCGAAAACGGCGTTGTAAAGTACAGCCAAGACGCTTATCTCAGCTACGGCTATTGCAGAAACTATCTCGGGAACGCGGAGTTCTTCTTCGCTCCGGCGATAGCGGCAGTAAAGGAAATCGAGAGCTACACGATAGATGATTCCGGATACAGCGCGAAGATCAATGTAAAATACAAGTCAGACAGATACGGTCTCTTTGATGTGCTGACAGGTAAAATGCTGACCGGATTCATTTTTGACAACGTGTCCAACGACGTTTCCGTCGACGGCGCGATAGCGGTTAAGCTCGGCGACAAGTGGGCATACGTCGACGACTCCGGCAGCTTTATCACCGAATACAAATACCTCGCCGGAGACGTTATTGAAACCTACGATTGGGATAAAAACGACGGCTCGATGATCGAAGTTGAGCAGATGTATATGCCCGTCAACGGATATATCGTTACCGTGAACGAGAACGGCTACGGACTCATCGACGTTACCGGAAAGACTGTTGTTGAAAACAAGTACGACTTTCTCTCGCAGGTGAGCGGTCAGAATCAGTTCTGGATACTTGATGACGGCGTCTGGAGCATTTGCGAGATCAAAAGATAACGGAAAAAGGCTTCCGCGATGCGGAAGCCTTTTTCTATTAAAATCCCAAATCGTCGTTTACGAGGATAACGTGTATACGGTCTTTATGGCGTGAAAACCGCGTGATTAGGAACTGGCAGCATATCGTGTCCGGGCTCTTGCAGTCGAAGCATTTTCCCGTCTTTGCGCAGGGCGTAGAAAGTGCGAAACGCTGTACGTTGCAGGGAGCGGCGACGTTTCTCGCCCTTTTCATCGCGCTGTCGATATCGGGGCAGACCTTATTCATACCGACTATGAAAATGACCTTCTTCGGACCTTGCGCGATGCAGGAGACGCGGTTTGCGTTGCCGTCGATATTTATCATTATTCCGTCGTCGGTCATCGCGTTGGCGCTCGTGAGAAACACGTCGGCGTCGTAAGCGTCGAGAAGTGCGCGCCGGGGGTCGTCATACTTCGATCTGTCGAGATAGTTGTAATCTCCGCTTTCGACGGCTTCGACAAGTCCTATTTCGTGCGCGCTCATACATCCGCCCATGGTCACGCTCGATTTTTCCGGGATGAGCGAGAGCGCGACTTTAAGAGCCTCCGCGCGGTCGGCGGCGTAGTACCCGGACATATTACGGGACTCGAGACCTTTTATTACTTTTTCTGCGAGCAGTTCATTTCTTTTGAAAACGTTCTTATCCATTTTTGTTCATTTCCTTAATATATTTTACTCCGGACTCAAGACGTTTCATTCCGTCCTCGAGATAAACCCTCGGACATGCTACGTTGATCCTTACGAAACCTTCGCCGTTCTTTCCGTAAACGGAGCCTGCTGTGATAAACAGCCCCGTTTCTTTTCTGACAATACGGCAGAATTCTTTCGACGAAAGACCGAGAGATGATACGTCCACCCACAAAAGGTACGTCGCGTCGCCGTCAACAGGGGTAAGTTCCGGTATGTTGGTTTTAATATACTCTGAGAATAGTCTTCTGTTTTCAAAGACGTAATCTCTCATTTCGTCGACCCATTCCGCGCCCTTTGTGAACGCGGCGACGGGGACCGTAGCTGCGAAAACGTTCGGTTCCGCGACCTCGTCCGTGTTTATGGCACGGCGGATCTTATTCCTCAGATGAACGTCGGGCGCGACTATCGCCGCCGTTTGTATCCCCGGTATACTGAATACTTTCGTCGGCGCGACGCAGGTCACGCTGATTTTACGGCAGATATCTGATACCGACGCGAAGGGAATATAGTCTTTTCCCGGTTTTGTTATATCACAATGGATCTCGTCGGATATAACAGTGACTCCGTTTTCGTACGCGAGCTCTCCGATCCTTGCAAGAGTTTCTCTGTCCCATATTTTGCTGACAGGATTGTGGGGATTGCAGAGGATCATAAGGTTTGTTTGCGGATCGGACAGCTTATTTTCAAGATCGTCGAAGTCTACGGAATATTCGCCGTTTTCATATTTCAAAGGGTTCTCGAGCACTCGGCATCCGTTGTTTACTATACTGTTGAAAAAGATGTTGTAAACGGGCGTCTGGATCACGACGTTTTCATTTGGCGTCGTCAGTTTTCTGACGGCGGAAGATATAGCCGGGATGACGCCCGTGCAAAACATAAGCCATTCCTTTTCGATCGAGAAGTTGTGGCGCGTCTTCCACCAGCCGATGTATGCGTTATACCAATCGTCGGAAACGTCGGAATAGCCGAAAACGCCGTGCGCGGCGCGGCGCTCTATCTCCTCGATGATCTCGGGCGCTGTACGGAAGTCCATATCGGCGACCCACATGGGAAGCTCGCCTTCCGCGACGTCCCACTTTATCGAATCCGTTCCGCGTCTTTCGACGGGAGTATCAAAATCGTATTTTTTCATAATAATTCTTTCCAGTCGGCAACGTCGGACGACTTTTCTATATTGCCGCAGACGATGACGGTTTTGTTTTTATCGACGCGGTCGGGCTCTATAATAAGGTGTCCTATCCGCTTTGCCTTTATCGTTCCGCACGACGGATTCAGCACGCTGTCGACCCCTTCGATCTCGGCGTCGACGGAGGAGTACTCAAAAGCGAGCGTCGTGTTTACGAGCTTGCAGTTGATAAGTTTCAGGTTGTTAATGTAGCACATTCCCTGAAGGCTCTCGATAGTGCAGTTTACAAGCGTTAGATTTTCGGAATTCCAGCCGAGGTACTCTCCCGATATGAACGAGTCGTAAACGGTTACGTTTTTGCTGTTCCAGAAAGCGTCTTTAGTAATCAGTTTTGAGTTTCTGATAGTGACGTTTTCCGTTCCGTCGAATGAGTAGTTTCCGTCGAGTACGAGGCCGTCAACTTCAACGTTTTTGCAGTTCATCGCAAAGTAGTCGCCTTTTGCGAAGACTTCTTTGAGTTTTACGCCGTCGCAGGACCACAGCGTTTCGGCGGCGTTCGGTACCGTCACGTTTTCAAGTACAAGAGAGCGGCACCTTCTGAAACATTTGGGGGCTGTGACGACACAATCCTTGAAAAGAGCGTCGTTCGTGTACCACATACCGGCTCTCGCGCCGTCGTAGAAGGTGCAGTTGACGGCGTTTACGCAGTTACAGTACCACACGGGATACTTCCACTTGAAAAGACTGTCTTTAATCCTTAGAGAAGATGATTCTTTAAGAGGCGATTCGCCGTCCTCGAATGTGCAATCCGTGATCTCGGCGTCGTTTGTTCCGAAAAGGGCGCGCTCGCCCGTCAGGACTCTGTTTTTGATTTCCATAATTCCTCGCTGAATTTTATTTAGAGCAATTATAACATATATTTGTTAACAAAAATAGTATTTTGTTCGATTGTTGACAACTTTTCGGCGATATGATAGAATTGCACCGTGAGGTGATATGATGATCAGAAAAACTTATATAAATCCGACCCCGCTCCCCGACTATCCCATAGGGAGGGAAGGGTCTCTGAACGGAAACACGATGAACTGGCGCGAGACCGCCGACCCGACGGTGCTTTACGAGGACGGTAAGTGGTATCTCTTTTCGTCTTGCAGATCGGGCTATGTTTCCGAGGACTTCGTAACGTGGAAAAGGTGCGACATTGAGCCCGCTGACTGCGGATACGCCCCGACAGTCGTGAATCACTCGGGGAAATACTATCTATGCGCGAGCCTATCCGATCTTTATGTTTCCGACAGTGTTATGGGCAAGTACAGGCCCCTCGGAAAATTCAGGTTTCAAAACGGTGAGGAGATAGGGAACTATTACGACCCGATGCTCTTTTCCGACGACGACGGCAGGCTTTACATTTACTACGTTGTATACGACCCCGTGATCGGATCGACCGCAATCAACGGCTGTGAGCTCTCACCAAACGACCCTACGATGTTCAAAGGAGAGCCCGTAAGACTTATTAATTACGATCCCTCTCACGTCTGGGAGAGAACGGGCGAGCATAACGAAGATCCGTCGTATTCGGCGATAGAAGGCCCGTGGATGTTCAAGCGTAACGGAACTTATTACCTCATATATTCCGGACCCGCGACGGAGTTTTCGACTTACGCAAACGGAGCATATAGAAGTAAATCGCCGCTTTCCGGTTTTGAATATATGAAGACGAGCCCGTTTACGAAAAAGACGTCCGGCGTCGTCAGAGGACCCGGTCACGGCTGTGTCACGGAGGGCCCGAACGGAACGTATTGGGTGTTCTACACATGCGCGCTCTGCCACAGACATCCTATGGAAAGAATGATAGGTTACGACCTTGTGGAGTTTACGGAGGACGGGGATATCGTCTGCCGCGAGGTCAGCGAAACGCCGAGGCTCGTCCCCGGCACTTATACGACCTCGTCCGGCGGTGACGCCGGTTACTTATCCCTTTGTGAAAGGCGACGTCCTTCGACGACTTCGGAGGCGCCCGGGAGGGATGCGCTATACGCTCTTACCGAGGACTTGACGTCATTCTGGCAGCCGTCCGACGGCGACGCCGAGCCGTCGATCACGATACCTCTTCCTCCGCACGGGGCGTCGGTCGCGTCCGCAAGGGTCATATGGAGCGAATCGACGCTGTCCGTTGCAAACGGACTTTTACCCGCGCCGGTCAGCTATAAAATACTAATGAAAGATATTTCGAGCGGAGAATATATTACCGTTTTTGATTCGGAAAAAAGAAGGGAAGACTATATTGTCGACTACGTTGAATTTGACAGCCCGGTTGAAGCGTCGGAGGCGAAAATCGTCTTTGTTCAACGTACTGACGGTGTTAAAATCGGCATCAGAAACGTTTCTTTTTTCGGCACCGTACATTAAATTTAATTATAAAATTAAAAATTCGGCAATATTTTAATCGTTCAACTATTGATATTTTTTGTTATATGTGGTATATTATTAGCGAATAGGTAATTCCTATAATTTTTGGAGGTATATCATGAAAAAAATTCTGAGCATCGTCCTCAGCATCGCCATCGCGATCGGCGCTCTTACGCTCCTCGCTTCCTGCGGCGAAGCTGAAAAGAAGACACCTGAAATCGCTGTCGTAACTGACGTCGGTCAGCTTATGGACAAAGGTTTCAACCAGGGAACTTACGAAGGCGCGAAGGCTTATGCCGAAGCTAACAACATCGGCTATAAGTACTATCAGCCCGCTAACGGCAGCGACGCTACCGACAACGACCGTATTGACGCCATGAAACAGGCTATCACAAACGGCGCGAAGATCATCGTTGCTCCCGGTTTCCTTCAGGCAAAAGCTATGGAAACAGTTGCAAAAGAGAACCCCGATGTTAAATTCGTATTCGTCGACGGTTGGGCGCTCGGCCTTGACAACGTAACGGCAATCGTTTACAAGGAACAGGAATCCGGTTACCTTGCAGGCTACGCGGCAGTTATGGAAGGCTACACGAAGCTCGGCTTCACGGGCGGCGGCGGCGGTACTAACCCCGCGGTTAACCGTTACGGTTTCGGCTTCCTCCAGGGCGCAGAAGCAGCAGCTGCTGAAAAGGGCGTTAAGGTTGAAGTCAAGTACAGCTTCAAGTACGGTGAAACATTCTCCGCTTCCAACGAGCTCCAGACTCAGATCTCCGCTTGGTACGCTGACGGCACGGAAGTCGTATTCGCATGCGGCGGTTCCATGTTCCAGTCCGTTCTCTCCGCGGCAGGTGAGTACGAAGGCGCTAAGATCATCGGCGTTGACGTAGACCAGTCCGTTGAGTCCTCAAAGGTCATCACATCCGCTGTAAAGGGCCTCAAAGTTTCCGTTGAGAAGGTGCTCGGCCAGTTCTACGACGGCAAATGGGATGCAGAGCTTGCAAACGTTGCGCAGAATCTCGGCGCTGCCGACAACGCAACGGGTCTTCCCACAGAGACATGGTCTCTTACGAACTTCACGGTAGATCAGTACAACGCTCTCTTCGAGCAGATCAAGAGCGGCGCTGTCGTTCCTGTAGCTGAGGTTCCCGAAGACGTAACCGCAGGTTGGAACAACCTTACCGTTACTATCGAAGAGTAATCTCTTACAAACGGGGATGGCGGCAACGCCATCCCTTTTTGATATTTACAATAATCTCCGTTCATAGAAAGAGGCCGCAATGAGCAATGAAACTAAAGATAAGGCTCCCGTAAACGGAGGGAGTGAATACGTCATTGAAATGCGGAACATCACAAAAGAGTTCCCCGGTATCATCGCGAACGATAACATCACTCTACAGTTAAAACGCGGTGAGATACACGCGCTGCTCGGTGAAAACGGTGCGGGAAAATCTACGCTGATGTCCGTTCTTTTCGGACTTTATCAACCTGAAAAAGGTGAAATTTACAAAGACGGCAAAAAAGTTACGATCAACGACCCAAACGACGCCAATGCGCTCGGGATCGGAATGGTCCACCAACACTTCAAGCTCGTCGACGTCTTTACCGTCCTCGATAATATAATTCTCGGAGTTGAGCCGAACACGCTCGGATTTCTCAGGAAAAAAGACGCGAGGCGCCGCGTTCTCGAACTTTCGAAGAACTACGGCTTGAACGTCGATCCCGATGCTCTTGTCGAAGATATAACCGTCGGTATGCAGCAGAGGACCGAAATACTCAAGATGCTCTACCGCGACAACGAGATCCTGATTTTCGACGAGCCGACGGCTGTTCTTACTCCTCAGGAGATCACCGAGCTTATGCACATAATCAAAGGGCTTGCCGCGGAAGGGAAGTCGATCCTTTTCATTTCCCACAAGCTCAATGAGATCATGGAAGTTGCTGACCGCTGCACGGTGCTCAGAAAAGGTAAATATATAGGCACGGTCAATATTTCGGAAACTACAAAAGAAGAGCTTTCCAATATGATGGTCGGACGCGACGTCAAGTTTTCCGTTGATAAGGATGAGGCGAAGCCGGGAGAAGCGGTGCTTGAGATAAAGCATCTGACCGTCAAGAGCCGCGTTCACAAAAAGAATGCGGTAAACGACGTCAACCTTACGGTACGCCGCGGCGAGATAGTCTGTATCGCCGGTATTGACGGAAACGGTCAGACGGAGTTCGTCAATGCTATAACGGGACTTGAAAAGCCGGAACCCGGCAGTACGATAATCCTCAAAGGCGAGGACGTTACGAAAAAGTCCATACGCTACAAGAACAGTCACGGTATAAGCCATATCCCGGAGGACCGCCACAAACACGGACTCGTTCTCGACTACAACCTCGAACAGAATATCGTCCTTCAGAGATATTTCGAGGATGAATTTCAGAATCACGGATTTATCAAGTTCGATAGAGTCAGAGATTATTCCGAGATGCTGATCGACAAGTTTGACGTTCGTTCCGGTCAGGGGCCCGTCACTCCGGCGAGAAGTATGTCCGGCGGCAACCAGCAGAAGGCGATCGTAGCGCGCGAGCTCGACAGACGGCACGATCTGCTTATCGCGGTCCAGCCTACGAGAGGTCTCGACGTCGGAGCGATAGAATATATCCACGAGCAGATAGTCGCGACGAGAGACGCCGGCGCCGCGGTCCTTCTCGTATCCCTCGAACTCGACGAGGTCATGTCGCTCTCCGACAGGATCCTCGTAATGTATGAGGGCGAGATAACGGGAGAACTCGACCCGAAGACGACGACCGTTCAGGAACTCGGTCTTTACATGGCAGGAGCTAAAAGACAGGATAAAAAGGAGGTAACGGCTGAATGAAAACGAATAAAAACAGCTCGGTCGCAAAGCCGTCCTTCTGGAGACGCGAAGGAGTTACCTCCGTTCTCGCATCTCTTATAAGTATCGTCGGCGGACTTCTTGTCGGATTCATAGTTCTGCTTCTTATGGCGGCGTTCTCCGATGATATCACGGTCGCCGATGCGTTCAGCGGCGCCTTCACCGTTCTTCGCGGACCGTTTGCAGCCGGGTCGTCAGACAACGTTCTGTTCCAGATAGGCAATATGCTGTTCCAGTCGACGCCTCTTATCATGACCGGTCTTTCGGTCGCGGTTGCGTTCAAGACGGGACTCTTCAACATCGGCGCCCCCGGTCAGTACCTTATGGGCGCCATGGGCGCGCTTCTCGTATCCCTCTCGATACCCACGTCTGTCGTTCCGGCTTGGATAGTTTGGATACTCGCGCTCCTCGCGGGCACTCTCCTCGGCGTTATCTGGGGCTCGATACCCGGTTTCTTCAAAGCGAAATTCAATGTCAACGAAGTCATAGTCTGCATCATGACCAACTGGATAGCCGCGAACGTCGTATCCTGGGTATTCAAATCGACCGGCGACACGTTCGTAAACTTCGCCGAGACGAAGGTCAACTTTATAAGAAAGACCGTGACCAACAACGTCGCGACGCCGACGCTCGGACTTGACAAGCTCTTCGGAAACTCTTATATGGACATAAGTATTTTCATAGCTTCCGCGATCGCCGTCGTCCTTTACGTTATGATGAACAAGACGACGTTCGGCTACGAGCTCAAAGCCTGCGGTTATAATAAGAACGCTTCCAAGTACGCCGGAATGAACGAGAAGAGAAACATCGTTCTTTCGATGGCGATAGCGGGCGGACTCGCCGCTTGCGGCGCGGCTCTCTGGTGCCTCAACGGCTCCCAGGATTTCAAGTGGGATACCTACCTCACGCTTCCCGCGGACGGCTTCAACGGGATCCCCGCGGCGCTGCTCGCAAGCAACAATCCGATAGGCGTTATCTTCTCGGCGGTATTCCTTAAGTTTATCGGCGTCGGCGGCTCTAACCTTGCGGCGCAGACTTCGTTCAACGAATACGTCTCGCCCCTGATCGTCGCCGTTATCATTTACTTCTCCGGCTTCTCCAAGTACATCAAGGACCTTATCTCAAAGATGAGAAAGGACAAGCCCATATCGAAGCTCGGCGAGCCGAAGGAAGAACCTGTTAAGGCGGAGGCGGAAACGCCGGCCGTTGCGACGAAATCCACGGAAGGAGGGAGCGAACAATGATCTTCTTACTTCAGAAAACACTCATATTCACGATCCCTCTCCTTATCGTTGCGCTTGCCGGTATGTATGCAGAGCGAAGCGGTATCATCAACATCGCGCTCGACGGTATCATGATCTTCGGCGCGTTTGTCGGTGCGCTTATCGCATTTGTACTTCGCAAGACGCCGTTCTTTGTCGACAACAACCAGTTGACGTTTATAATCGCAATGGTCGTTGCCGCACTTGCCGGCGCGCTCTTCTCGCTGCTTTTGTCATTCTCGGCGATAAAGCTGAAAGCCGATCAGACGATAGGCGGTACCGCGCTCAATATGCTCGCTCCCGCGATCGCTCTCTTCGTTATCAAGATCTTCTTCTCGAAAGACCAGCTTGAAATGGGAAGAGCGGCGGACAGCAGCGGCAAGATGCAGGACTTCGGATACGTTATCCTCAACGACGACGTTGGAGACGTAGGGAAGATATTCTTCGATAAAGCGTACATCTCGACCTTTATCGCGTTTGCGCTTTTCATAATTCTTTCTATCTTCATTTATAAGACAAAGACCGGTCTCAGACTCCGCTCCTGCGGCGAACATCCTCAGGCGGCGGCGAGCGTCGGTATCGACGTCAATAAGATGAGATACCTCGGCACGACGATCTCCGGCGCGCTTGCGGGTCTCGGTGGTTATATCTACATCGCCACCGTCGCAAACGGGACGGCGTCGGGCGCTGTCGCCGGAATGGGCTTCCTCGCGCTCGCAATTATGATCTTCGGCAACTGGAAGCCGCTTGGGATCATCCTGGGCGCGTTCCTCTTCGGATTCCTTAAGTGTCTCGGAGTTATTTACTCGCAGTTCGACTTCTTAAAGAATCTGAATCTGCCGATGTACTTCTACAACCTTATTCCTTACATTGCGGTCCTAATCGTTCTGATGTTCACGTCAAAACGTTCGAGAGCGCCGAAGGCGGAAGGTATCCCTTACGACAAGGGAATGAGATAACAAAAAAGGTCCGCGAGCGGTATCGCTTGCGGATCTCTTTTTTATTTAATGTCGACGGTGATCTTTTTATCGTCGAGTTTTCCCGCCGCCTTAACGACTGTGCGGATCGCCCTTGCGATATTGCCGTGCTTACCGATGACCATACCCATATCGCCTTCCGAAACGCTGAGGGTAAGAACGATCTCGTCCTCTTTTTCTTCCTCCGTTACGTTGACGTCATCGGGGTGTTCTACGATAGCGCGAGCCATATCCGCAAGAAGTTGAGTATAGCTTATCATCGCGTCACCTCAAGAGGTTCTTATTTGATAAGGCCGTTCTTTGTGAGAAGAGCTTTTACTGTTTCCGTGGGCTGTGCGCCGTTTGCAAGCCACTTCTGGATCTTTTCGCCGTCGAGCTTGACCTCAACGGGGTTCTTCATAGGATCGTAGTAACCGACCTCTTCGATAAATCTGCCGTCTCTGGGGCTTCTGGAGTCCGCAACGACAAGGCGGTAGAAGGGAGCCTTTTTCGCGCCCATTCTTCTGAGTCTGATCTTAACCATTTTTGATTCCTCCGAATTAAATATAATTATTTTTATAAAATTCCGTTAAAACGGGAGTTTCATACGTTTTAATTTTTTCATGCCCTTGGCGCCGGAGAACTGCTTCATCATCTTGCTCATCTGCTCGAACTGCTTCAGAAGCTTGTTGACTTCTTCGACGGTGGTACCGGCACCGGCGGCGATCCTTTTCTTGCGGGAGCCGTTTATGACGTCCGGTTTTTCGCGTTCGCGCGGAGTCATGGAGAGGATGATAGCCTCGGTCCTGCCGAGAGCCTTTTCATCTATCTGGGCGTTTTTCATGGCGCCGGGTTTGATGCCCGGTATCATACCGATAAGGTTTTCGATATTGCCCATTTTCTTTATCTGCCTGAACTGGTCGAGATAATCGGACAGAGTGAATGTATTTTCTCTTATTTTTTTCTCGAGCGCCGCCGCCTGTTTTTCGTCGTACGCCTGCTCGGCTTTTTCAATCAGAGAGAGAACGTCGCCCATACCGAGTATTCTCGACGCCATTCTGTCGGGGTAGAAGGGCTCTATCATATCGAGCTTCTCACCCGTGCCTACGAATTTGATGGGCTTTCCCGTGACGTATCTGACGGAGAGCGCCGCGCCGCCTCTCGTATCGCCGTCCATCTTCGTGAGGACGACGCCGGTGATATCGAGAAGGTTGTTGAAGGATTCCGCGACGTTTACGGCGTCCTGACCGAGCATAGCGTCGATAACGAGCAGAATTTCGGTGGGGTTCACTTCATCTTTGATCTTGTGAAGTTCCTCCATCAGGACTTCGTCGATATGAAGTCTGCCCGCGGTGTCGAGAAAGACCATATCGTAACCCTTTTGTGTCGCGTACTTTACGGCTTCTTTCGCGATCTTGACGGGGGATTCCGTACCCATTTCAAAGACGGGAACGCCTATCTGTTCGCCGACGACCTGGAGCTGCTTTATAGCGGCGGGGCGGTAGATGTCGCAGGCGACGAGAAGAGGATTTTTGCCCTGCTTCTTGTACATCGCGGCGATCTTTCCGCTGTGCGTCGTTTTACCGGAGCCCTGAAGACCGCACATCATAACGATAGTCGGGGGCTTTGATGAAATTTCAAGTTTCGCCTGGGTCTCGCCCATAAGCGCGATAAGCTCTTCGTTTACTATTTTAACTATCTGCTGCGCGGGGACGAGGCTCTCGAGAACTTCGGAGCCGACGGCTCTTTCCGTAACGCTGTTGATAAAGCCTTTAACGACCTTGAAGTTGACGTCCGCTTCGAGGAGCGCGAGCTTGATCTCTCGCATCCCCTCCTTGACGTCCTTTTCGGAGAGCTTGCCTTTGTTTCTGAATTTTTTGAAAGCGTTCGCAAGTTTTTCAGTTAAACTTTCGTACATCGGCAACCTCCTTAAATATCAAGTCCGTTTAGTTTTTTGATCGACTCGTCGATCAGTCCTTTGGCGTCGCCGTCCGACATGGCGGACGCCATCGAGAGAAGAGAAGCGATCTTGTCTACTTCACCCTTGAGGCTTTCAAATCTCGCGGCGAGACCGAGCTTTGATTCAAGCTCGTCGAGCTCCGCTTCGCTCTTTTTGATCGAATCTCTGACGCCCTGCCTCGATATGCCTTTCAGTTCGGCGATCTCCGACAGGGATAGATCATCGTTGTAATACAGCTCCATTATCTCGCGTCTTCGCTCGGAGAGCGTTTCTCCGTAAAAGTCGAGAAGAAGCGAGATCTTCATATCTTTAGTAAACATACGCACCTCAGCAAAGGTGTAAAGCAAATTACTTTACAAGTATAACAGATATACAAAGAAATGTCAACCCTTTTTTGAAAAATAAACCCACGGTTTAGAAAAAAACGTATAAACAGTATCTTTACAAATCGGAAATTCGGTTTTATAATATAGGTGTGAGGTGAGATGATTGATCGGCGACAAATTAAAATCTCTGCGCAAAAATAAAAATATAACACAGGACGAACTGTCACGGTTTCTTTCCGTTTCGCCGCAGGCGGTCAGCAAGTGGGAGAGAAATTTGTCGACGCCGGATATTTCGGCGCTTCCCGTAATTGCCGGATACTTCGGCATTACCATTGATGAATTGCTCAGCTACAAACCGGATTCTTTGACGTATAAAGAGCGTTTTATAAGGTTTATGTCGGACAACGGCGCGTTGAAATTCGGCTCTTATACGCTTTCAAGCGGCAGGGTATCGCCGTATGAAATACATACCGAAAAGTTTTCGGACGGGAGCCAGCTCGCAAAAATAGGCGAGTTTTATGCCGAATGTATCAGGGATTCAAACGTCAGAACGAACTTTCTTTACGCAAATACTTATAAGGAAAGTCATATAGTAACCGCCGCCGCGATGGCGATGTTCCAGAAATACGGTATCGACGTCAAAGTTTGTATTGAAAACAGAAGCGGAAGTCTTCCGACGGCGGGCGATTCTGTAACGATCATCAAAGATACAACGGCGTCGGGAAAAACTCTTCGCTGGATGATAGAGAGCCTTAAAGACAATTACGGTATAGTTCCGACCGACGTTGTTATTGCGGTCGACAGATGCGAGAAAGATGAAACGTCACCGTTTACCGCGAAACACAGGATCGAAAAAGACTACGGTGTAAGAGTTCATTCAATAATTGACGTCGACGATATCGTTCACGCTCTGAAAAATAAAATAATACCCGGCGCGGATTTTCTGCCCGATATCGAAGAATACAGAGAAAAATACAAAGGTTTATAAAAAATTTATATATTCGAGAGGTGTATCATGACATTACTTGTACTTGCAGCAGGAATGGGCTCGCGTTACGGCGGACTCAAGCAGATCGACCCTATGACCGAAGACGGTGAATTCATCATTGACTTTTCCGTCTACGACGCCATAAGAGCCGGATTCGACAGAGTTGTCTTCATAATCAAGGAAGAGAACTACGAGGACTTCAGATCGACCATCGGCAAGAGGATCGAGAGCAAGATCAAAGTCGAGTACGCTTTCCAGGCGCTCGATAAGCTCGTCGCTCCCGAGAAGATCCCCGCCGAGCGCGTAAAGCCGTGGGGAACTAACCACGCCGTTCTTTGCGCAAGGGAAGTTATCGGCAACGACGGATTCGCCGTTATCAACTCCGACGATTTTTACGGCAGAGACGCTTACGAGAAGGCTGCTGAATTTATTAGAAGCGCCGAGGGCAGAGAAGGCAACCACTTCTGCATGATCGGATACAGACTCGGCAACACGCTCACCGACAACGGAAGCGTCGCGCGCGGCGTATGCCAGATGAAGGACGGTATGCTCACCGAGATCGTCGAGAGAACGAAGATATTCAAGACCGAAGGCGGCGCGTATTTTGAAAACGCCGACGGCACAAAAGAAACTCTCGGCAACGACACGCTCGTTTCGATGAATTTCTGGGGCTTTACGCCCGGTCTCTTCGACGGCGCGATGGATGAATTTAATAAATTCATCGACGACCCCGAGAGAGAACCCCTCAAGTCCGAGTGCTACCTTCCGAACGTAGTCGGCGCGCTCAACAAGCGGGGATACTGTGACGTCAAGGTCATCGAGACGTCCGCTCGCTGGTACGGAGTTACGTATCACGAAGACAAACCCGAAGTCGTCAAGAAGATAGGCGCGCTTATAGAAGCCGGCGAATATCCGAAGGGACTCTGGAAATAAGATTTAACGGGGGAAAATACAATGGCGATTCTTGTTACGGGCGGCACCGGCTTTATCGGTTCACACACCGTCGTTGAACTGACGGCGGCGGGCGAGGATCTCGTGATCCTCGACAACCTCTGCAACTCCAAAGAGTGCGTTCTCGACAGACTCGAGAAGATAACTGGCAAACGCCCCAAATTCTACAAGGCGGACCTTCTCGACAAAGAGGCGTGCGAAAAAGTATTCAAAGAAAACAATATAGAGTCCGTGATCCACTTCGCGGGTCTCAAAGCCGTCGGCGAATCGGTCGCAAAGCCGATGCTTTACTATCACAACAACCTCACCGGAACGCTCAATCTCTGCGAGCTTATGGCGAAATACGGTGTCAAGAGAATTGTTTTCAGCTCATCCGCGACAGTTTACGGCAAGCCGAAATCTGTTCCGATAAGAGAGGATTTCCCGCTTTCGACTACAAACCCTTACGGTGAAACGAAGCTTGTCATCGAGAGGATCCTTGCCGATATATGCGTTTCCGATCCCGAGCTTTCCGTTTCGATCCTCAGATATTTCAATCCTATCGGCGCTCATCCGAGCGGACTTATCGGAGAGGACCCGAGAGGTATCCCGAACAACCTTCTCCCTTACGTCTCCAAGGTCGCCGCGGGAAAGATAGAGTGCCTTCCCGTTTACGGCAACGACTACGATACGAAGGACGGCACGGGCGTGCGCGACTACATACACGTCGTCGACCTTGCAAAGGCGCATCTGTGCGCTCTGAAATACGCGAGAGAGCATAAGGGTATCGAGTACTTCAACGTCGGAACGGGTACGGGTTATTCGGTTCTCGAGATCATAAAAGCTTACGAGGCGGCGTCCGGTAAGAAAGTCAACTACAAAATAGTTGAAAGACGCCCCGGCGACATCGCGGAGTGCTATGCGGATCCCGAAAAGGCTTATAGGATGCTCGGCTGGAAGGCTGAAAAGAACATTAAGGATATGTGCCTCGACCTTGCTCGCTGGCAGGAAATGAATCCCGACGGATACGGCGAATGAGGTGACAAAATGGTAAAGAAACAGTCTTTCGGGCGCCTTCAGGACGGAAGAGAGGTATTTACGTATACTCTCGATAACGGAAGCGGCGTTATACCGGTCATCAGCGACTTCGGCGGCACGGTTGTCAAACTGTTTGTAAACGATAAAAACGGAGTCCCGGTCGACGTCGTTTGCGGCTTCGACAGCGTTGAGGGATACCTCAAGGCGTCGGGATACCAGGGCGCGATCATCGGCAGAGTCTGCAACAGGATCCACAACTGCAAGTATACGCTGAACGGCGTCGAATACGAGCTGTTCGCCAACGACGGAAACAATTCCGCTCACGGCGGCAAGATCGGATTCAACAAGAGAGTTTGGGACGTCGTTGAAACGGCGGACGGTGAGGAGCCTGCATTAGTCCTTCGTTACGTCAGCCCCGATATGGAGGAGAATTTCCCCGGAGAGCTTACGGTCACGGTAACTTATAAGCTCGTAAAGGACGGCGGGCTCTCCATAAGATACGAAGCGACGACTGATAAGGATACGATAATCAACCTCACCAACCACTCGTATTTCAACCTTTCGGGCTGCGGAAACGGCACGATAAAGGACCATATTATGTGGATCGACGCCGACAAGATAAACGAGCAGGACTACGAGCTTATCCCGACCGG
>CADBQA010000116.1 GCA_902796675.1 uncultured Ruminococcus sp. | reverse complement strand
GCATCATTCGGCGCAGCCGTACATCACGTTCCGCTGTCAGCGGAACACATCGTTCGCCGAGTGTCCTTAAGAACACTCGGCGTTCGGGAAAGGCTGTTTTTCTTTTCTTATTCGAGACCGTACTTCTTCAGAAGTTTTTCCGCGAGGAAGACTATCGGCGGGATAAGGACTATCTGAACGATTATGCCGGGGAGGGTGCCGACGAAGTACGACGCGAAGAACGCGGAGAACGAATATCCCGTCGCTCTGATGCCCGCGATAATAAACTGAACGAGTCCGCCGACGACCCTGCCGCCGAGCATCGCGAGAATGAGTTCAACGTAGATAAACGGATACTTCTTCGGGAATATCTTTCTGAAGACGCCCGCGAGCGCGCCGTACGCGGCAAGTTCGAACGCCATCGCCACCGCCGTCGGGAATATGGGCGGCATACCGAGCGTCAGCGAGCGGAGCAGCGGCGTCACGGCGCCGACGACGAGTCCCCATATCGGTCCGCAGATGAAGCCGCAAAGAAGGACGGGAAGGTGCATCGGCGAGAGCTGCTGGCCTATCGACTGTATCTGACCCGTCAGAAACGGGAGAAGATAGCCGATGGCGAGAAAGAGCGCCGCGAGGATGAGTTTCATAAGTCTTTTTCTGTTCATTGTACCTCCGGACGTCAAAAAAGGCGCGCTGAACCTTCGGATTCCGCGACGCCTTCGTGACATCTGTAAATAAATATTTTCGTTTTGTCGGACGCTTGGCGCCCCGCCGACGCTTCTTGCGCCTTGTTCATTCTATCATAACGCGGAGGATTTGTCAAGCGTCAACGCCTGAATCCGCGATTTTTGCCGCCGCGTCGTCGATAAGCGACGAAAGCGACGCGTCGCGGCAGCCGGCGACGAGGGTGCGGCACCTTGCGACGGGGATAAGGACTCTTATCGCCTTCGAGGAAGATACCGCCGACGCCATCTTCTCCGTTATCTCGCCGAGCATCGAATCCGCAAGGACTATCCCGACGGGACCCGCTATGATATCAGCCTCCCGCGAGAGCACGCAGACCGGGTTCTCCCCCGTCGCGCCGCGCGCGGCGCCCGCCTTCATCATGGCGGAGGTCGCGGCCGAATTCGCGCCGACGCACGTTATTTCAAGGTCGGGGTTGTCCGCGAGCTTTGCGATGAGCGCGGCTCCTATCCTCCCCCCCTGACCGTCTATTACAAGCACTTTTTTCATTCTTCCGTTCCTCCGAAAAAGTCCGACAGCGCATCGTCCGCGGCGTCGGCGATCTCATCCGCGCTCAACCCGTCGGCGGTTATAACTATGGCGTCGCGATAGCGGCGGAGCCACGTCATCTGGCGTTTCGCGTAGTTTCTTGTCGACCGTTTTATCTCGTCGACGACTTCTTCTATCGTCGATCTTCCCTCAAAATACGGGATAAACTCCTTATATCCTATCGCCCCCGACGCCGTGGCGCCGGAGAGTTTTCCCGAATCGTAAAGCCGCCTTACCTCGTCCTCGAGCCCGTCCTCCATCATTTTGTCGACTCTTGCGTCTATACGGGCGTAAAGGGTATTCCGGTCACGGTACTCTATCAGAAGCCTCGTGACGTCGTACCTCGAAGGTCCGGACTTCGACTCGCGGTCCCACTCCGTCTTCGTTTTGCCGGTCGTTCTGTATATTTCGATCGCGCGGATCACGCGCTTTATATTGTTCTCGTGTATCGCCGCGGCGGAGTCGGGGTCGACCTCCTCGAGCATACGGTGAAGGGCAGATGCGCCGTTTTCAGCGGCGTACTCTTCAAGCGCGCGCCGCAGCGCCTCGTCCTTCGACGCGTCGGAGAGTGACGATATCTCGGTCAGCGCGTCGAGGTACATAAAAGTCCCTCCGCAAAAGATCGGTATCCTCCCCCTTCCCGCTATACCGTCGACCGCTTTTGCGGCGGCGTCGGCGTAGTCTCCCGCCGAAAAAGCCTCGTCAGGGTCGGCGATATCAATGAGGTGGTGGGGGACGGTTTCCATATCGGACGCCGTCGGCTTCGCCGTGCCGATATCCATACCGCGGTATATCTGCATCGAATCGCAGGAGACTATCTCTCCGCCGTGCCGTCTTGCCAGCTCAAGCGCGGTCGACGACTTTCCGGACGCCGTCGGTCCGACGACGGCAAGGATCTTCGTCATACTCCTCCCCCTTCCTTTTTTCTGTATTATAACATATTATTATATATTTTACAATAAGCACATATTGACAAAAGCTCTTATAAATGATACAATATATTGAATATTATGCGGTCGGCATGAGCCGTGAAAAAGCAGGAGGACAGATTGATGAATATACTTCTTTATAATCATGGCACCTCGTATAATCACGGCTGTGAGGCAATAATAAGATCGGTGGCTCACTCGATTTCAAAGCGATTTCCCGACGCCTCCTTCACCGTATCTTCCCTCCGGCCCGACGAAGACCGCGAAATGATCAAAGAAGGCTTTGAATTTATAAACTGCGACTCTTTCAACCGTCTGAACTTTGAAAAGCGCCGTCTCGTGCTCGGCTCCATGACGACTGTTTTTCACAACATACCGGCGTTCGGTCATTTCTTCCGCGACACCGTGAGGGCGGCGCGCGAGGCGGACGCGATGATCTCGGTCGGCGGCGACTCCTTCTCCTACGGCAAGAGCGCGGAGCTGACGACGATTTCAAACAAGCTGCGCAAATACTGTAAAAACTCGGTCCTCTGGGGTTGTTCCATAGACGAAAAATATCTCGTCGGCGACGAATTCCGCTACAAGGTAAAGGGTCTTCGCGATTTTTCGCTTATCACGGCGAGAGAGTCGATAACCTACGGCACGTTCAGGAAACTCGGCTTCGACAACGTGGAGCTTTACCCCGACCCCGCCTTCACGCTCGGAAAGAACGAGCCGGCACGACCGCTTTTCGACAACGGCGAGGATATTGTCGGCATAAACATCAGCCCTCTCATTATGACGTACGAAAACAGCGACAGCATAACGCTTCGCTGTTACAGAGAGCTCATCGAAAGGATACTGAAGACGACGCCCTTCAACGTGGCGCTCGTCTCTCACGTGATCTGCAAAACGTCGAACGACTCATCCTCCGCGAGAGCCCTTACCGCCTCGCTCGGCGAGACAGGCGGGAGAGTGAAGATATTCGACCGCGGCAACGCGCTCGACCTGAAGGGCGTTATATCGAAATGCCGCTTCTTCGTCGCGGCGAGAACGCACGCGTCCGTCGCCGCATACTCTCTGTGCATCCCTACGCTCGTCGTCGGCTACTCCGTCAAGAGCCGCGGGATCGCGCGCGACATCTTCGGCGATGAGGACGGGTACGTCATCCCCGTCCAGGAGCTTTCAAGCGAAGGCGCCCTCGCCGACCTGTTCTTCGACCACATCGTTAAGAATGAAGATAAGATAAGGAACGTGTACGACGCCGTCATGCCGGATTATATAAGACGCGCTGACGCGGCGGCAGACTCACTCGCACGCCTTGTAAAGGGGGACGCCGCTTGGTAAATCAAAGACGCGCGGGCGCGCTCCTCGCGTACGTTTATATCGCCGTCAACTCGCTGATCGCCCTCGTATACCTGCCGATAGTCAAAAGAACTCTCGGCTCGTCCGAATTCGGGCTCTACGAGCTTGCGGCGTCTATAATAAACTATATGAGCGTCATGGACCTCGGCTTCGGCAACGGCATCGTCGTTTACACGACGAAATACCGCGCCGAGGGGAGGCTTGAAAAAGAGCAGAAGCTCTACGGTATGTTCGCCGTCATCTTCCGCATAATCGGCGCGGCGGCGGCGGCGATCGGCGTCGTGCTGACGATACTCACGCCGACTATTTTCGGCGCCTCGATGACGCCGGAAGAGCTTTCAAAAGCCCGTATCCTTATGGGCATACTGACCGTCAATCTCGGTCTGACGTTCCCGCTCTCGATGTACGGAAACGTCGTCATATCACACGAAAAATTCGTCTTCTCAAAAATAGTCGCGATCCTCCGCGTGGCGCTGAATCCCCTCATCATGATACCGATACTCGTCATGGGCGCGGATTCCGTGGCGATAGTCACCGTTATGACCGTCGTCAGCATCGGGTGCCACCTTGCGAATTATATATACTGCCGCCGACGTCTCGGTATAAGCGGTAAATTCCTCGGCTTCGACGGAGGCATATTCAAAGAGATCGTCTCTTACTCCGCGTTCATTTTCATAGCGGAGATCGTAGACAAGGTAAACTGGTCCGTCGACCACATAATCCTCGGCATCGTCCGCGGGACCGAAGAGGTCACGGTATACGGTATGGCGTCAAATTACAATCAGCTCGTACAGCAGCTCTCCGCCGCGATCTCCGGCGTCATGCTGCCGAAGATAACCAAAATGGTCGCGCGGCGCGAGGGCGACGGCGCGCTCAACCGTGAGTTCATTAAAATAAGCCGGATACAGTTTTTCCTGATCTTTCTCGTCACGTGCGGCTTCGCGATGTTCGGACATAAGTTCGTCATATTCCACGTCGGAGCGGACTGCGAAAACTCATACTACGTCGCTCTCATCCTGATCGTGGCGTCGCTTATCCCGATAACTCAATCAGTCGCCATATCAATAATAAAAGCGAAGAATCTCTTCCGCTTCCGCGCGCTCGTCATACTCGGAATGGCTGTCGCCAACGCCGCCGTTTCGGTACCGCTTGCGATCCGTTACGGAGCCGTCGGCGGCGCGATAGGGACGGCCGCCGCTCTCGTCATTGCGAATATACTGATCCTCAACGTCTACTATTCGAGGCGGTGCGGGATAGATATCGCGGCGTACTGGAAGAACGTAGGCTTGATGGCGGCAAAATTCACGCCGTCGATAGTTCTGACGCTCGCGCTCAAATTCGCCTTCCCGCTCGAGGGGATCGCCGAGCTCCTCGTCTACGGCGCCGTATTCGTAATACTCTATTTCGTGTCCGCGTACGCCTTCGTCATGAACGGCTACGAGCGCGGACTCGTCAAAAAATACGCCGGCAAGGTGTTCCCCCTGATCGGCAGGCAAGGGTAGAAATATGGATTATAAAATCTGCGACGGCGCGAGCTGCGTCGGCTGCGCGCTTTGCGCGGACGTCTGCCCGCACGGAGCCATCACGATCGGCTTCGATCCCAAAGGCTTCATACGTCCGGTCGTCGACCCCATGGCGTGCGTCGGATGCGGCATCTGCTCGTCGGTATGCCCCGCGAACAGAAAAATGACGCCGTCTGACGGAAAACGCGACGTTTACGCATGCTTCGCGCTCGACTGCGAAGTGAGAAAAAGATCGTCCTCCGGCGGAGTTTTCAGACTTCTCGCCGACGACGTGCTCTCGCGCGGCGGGTCAGTCGCCGCCGTCGGGTTCGACAAAGATTTTCACGCGGTATACAAGATCGCGAAAGAGCCCTCCGGGCTCGACGAGATGATGGGCTCGAAGTACACCGAGGCGAGGGCCGACGGCATATACAAAAAAGTCAGGGAAGAACTGACGTCTGGCGTCCCCGTCCTCTTCGTCGGCACTCCGTGCCGCGTCGCGGCTCTGAAAAGCTTCGTCGGCGACAGAGATAACCTCATCACCGCCGACCTCATCTGCCACGGCGTCCCGACCGGCAGACTTCTTGAAAAATTTCTCGAGGGAAAGAGCGGCGTCAGGAGCGTCAGCTTTCGTTCGAAAGAACGCGGCTGGCAGGAGTTCTCGATGAGGATCGAGGGCGACGAGACGTATTCGCGCTCGCTCTACTCAGACCCGTATCTGAGGACCTTTCTCTCAAACGCGGCGCTACGTGACACCTGTTACAACTGCAAATTCAAGGGCGACGGTTATTTGTCAGACTTAACGCTCGGCGACTACTGGGGCATCTCGTCCGTCATACCGTCGATGAACGACGACCGCGGCACCTCCGCCGTCATCGTCAGAACGGAGCGCGGCCGCGAGGCGTTCGACCGCATAAGAGATAAAATGCGCGTCGCCCCCTCGACTTACGGGGATATATGCTCCGCCAACGCCGCCGTAACTAAGTCCTCGGCGAAAAATCCGCGCCACGACGAATTTTTCGATATGATAGAGCGCGACGAGCCTTTCGACAAAATAGCCGACGTCTTCGGGCGTCCCGTTTCATGCAAGGCGGTCGCTTCCGAACGGTTCAAACGCGCGGTCAAAAAAATACTCGGAAAAATCAAAAGATAACCTATAGATAACCACAAGGAGACAGAACAATGAAGGTAACAGCTCTTCTCGGCGAGAGATTCAAGGACGCGCCCTCCGACTGCACCATCGAGAGCCACAAGCTGATGGTGAGAGGCGGGTATATGAAGAATATGGCGAGCGGCATTTACTCGCTCTTCACGCCCGCAAAGCGGATCTCCAAGAAGATCGAAAACATAATAAGAGAAGAAATGGACAGAATCGACGCGCAAGAGGTAATGTTCCCCGTCGTCATGCCCGCCAGCCTCTGGGAGGAGTCCGGCAGATACACGAGCATCGGGTCCGAAATGGCCCGCTTCACCGACCGCGGCGGCAACCGTCTCGTTCTCGGTATGACGCACGAGGAGGCGGCGGTACACCTCGCACGCAACACCGCGTCGAGCTACACTCAGTATCCGTTCTCCATTTATCAGATACAGACGAAGTTCCGCGACGAGCCCCGCGCGCGCGGCGGTCTTATCCGCGTTCGCGAGTTCACGATGAAGGACGCCTACTCCTTCCACACCTCGCAGGAAGACCTTGAAAAGACGTATCAGAGATTCTACGACGCTTACGTCCGCATTTACAAGAGATGCGGCGCGAAGAACGTCATCGCGGTCAAGAGCGACTCCGGCATGATGGGCGGCTCCGTCTCTCACGAATTCATGCTTCTGACGGACATCGGCGAGGACACGCTCGCGATATGCCCCGAATGCGGATACAGCGCGAATATGGAAGTCGCATCCTGCGACATCGTAAACGAACCGGGCGAGATCGAGCCTCTTGAAAAGATCTCAACCCCCAACGTGAAGACGATAGAGGGGCTTCGCCACACGCTCGGCGTCGACGCGAAACGCTTCGCGAAGGCGGTCGTCTACCAGAAGAACAGCGACGACAGCTATATCATAGTCTTCGTAAGAGGCGACCTCGAGGTCAACGAGACGAAGCTGCGCAACCACCTCGGCGCGGAGGTACACCCCGCCGCCGTCATCACCGAGGACTCCGGCATCGTCGCCGGTTACATCGGTCCGATAGGTCTTCCCGAGGGTATCCCGGTCGTCTTTGACCGTTCGCTGTGCGGCATCGAATCGCTCGTTTGCGGCGCAAACGAGGAGAACTTCCACTTAAAGGGTCTCAACATAGCCCGCGACGTGGGAGAGGTCGAGTACGTCGACGTCGCGAAGGTGTTCGAAGGCGCCGTCTGCCCCGTTTGTGAAAAGAGATCCATAACGATTAAGCGCGGCATCGAAGTCGGCAACATCTTCCAGCTCGGAACGAAGTACACGAAGTCGATGAATATGACCTACCTCGACCGCGACGGCGAGGCGAAGAACCCGATAATGGGCTGCTACGGCATCGGCATCGGACGTCTTATGGCGTCGGTATGCGAGGAGAGCTGCGACAAGTTCGGTCCCGTATGGCCGATCTCCATCGCCCCCTGGCAGGTCGAAATATGCAACCTGCGCTCCACGGACGAGGGAGTCACGAAGGTCGCCGAGGACCTTTACGACGAACTGACTCGCCGCGGCGTCGAAGTCCTCTACGACGACCGCGATATCCGTCCCGGCTCGATGTTTGCGGACGCGGACCTCTTCGGAGTACCCGTCAGAGTCGTCGTCAGCCCGAAGAACTGCGACGCCGGCGTCGTCGAGGTCTCGACGAGAGACAAGACGGTCAAGACGGAATACAGTATCGGGAGCGCCGCGGACGACGTTTCGGCTCTTGTAAAAGAACTCCTCTCTAAATACGAAATATAAAGGATGCGGCGCCCGCCTCAAAGCGGGCGCCCCTTGTGACTTGATATGATAAAGAACGAACTGAAACCGACGGACCTGACACTGAAAGACTTTTATTACGACCTGCCGGAGAGCTTCATCGCGCAAACTCCGGTCGAGCCGCGCGACTCCTCGCGCCTTATGGTGATAGACCGCGCCACGGGAAAGATCGAGCACCGTCATTTTTACGACGTCAAAGACTACCTTCTCCCGACGGACACCCTCGTCATCAACGACACGAGAGTCATCCCCGCGCGCATCATCGGTCACCGCGAGTTCCGCGCTGAGGGCAAAGATCTCGTCGCGACGGGAAGCGTCGCGCCCGTCGAGCTTCTCCTTCTCAAACAGAGGGAAAACGACGTCTGGGAGGCGCTCGCCGGTCCCGGCAAGCGCGCGAAGGTCGGCGACGTGATAACCTTCGGCGACGGCGCGCTGCGCGCCGAGGTCACTGAGATCCTACCCGAGGGCGGTATAAGAATTGTAAGATTCACGCCGGACAAGACGAGATTCGACACGGTTTACGCCGCGCTCCACTCGCTCGGTTCCATGCCGCTTCCCCCTTACATAAAAGAAAAACTCGCCGACGGCGAGAGGTATCAGACGGTATATTCAAGGCACGAGGGCTCGTCCGCCGCGCCGACCGCGGGGCTCCACTTCACGACGGAGCTGCTCGAAAAAATAAAGGCGAAGGGCGTCGCCGTCGTTCCCGTGCTTCTCCACGTCGGACTCGGCACCTTCCGCCCCGTAAAAGAGGAGCGGATAGAGGACCACGAGATGCACGCGGAGTTTATCGAGGTAACGAAAGAAGCCGCCGACCTCATCAACTCGCGCCGCGCCGCGGGAGGCAGGATCATCGCCGTCGGGACGACGTCCTGCCGCACTCTCGAGAGCGCCGCGGGCGACGACGGCGTCGTTCGACCGGTGAAAGGCGACACCGGAATCTTCATCTACCCGGGCTATAAATTCAAAGCGACCGACGCGCTCATTACAAACTTCCACCTGCCGGAGAGTACGCTTCTTATGCTCGTCTCGGCGTTCTACGAACGAGAAAAGATGCTCGGCGCGTACGAAGAGGCGAAACGTGAAGGATACATGTTCTTCTCTTTTGGCGACGCGATGCTCATTCTCTGAAAGTGAAGAGAGAAAAGAGAAAAGTGAAAAGAATCGGAGGAAAATTTGCCGCGCGGCAAATTTTCTTCATTTTCTCTTCACTTTTCACTCTTCTCTCTTCTCTTTTTCTTTACGCATTTGTCAATTATTTTCATAGAATTATTCTTAAATTATATTGACAAATGCGTCATATTTTGAGTATAATATAATCAGAAAGAAAAAAGGAGGTGTCTTCAAAATGGCTCAAACAAACGTAAACATCAGAATGGACGAGGCGACAAAGGTTGCTTTTGACAAGTTTTGTAACGAAATTGGGATCTCCGTAAGTTCCGCGTTCAATATTTTCGCGAAAACAGTGGTCAGGGAACAAAGGATCCCGTTCGAAATCACGACCGAGGTTCCGAATTCAACCACGCTCGCGGCTATGGATTCAGCCGAAAAAGGAGATAACGTATTCGGTCCTTTCGATAGTGTTGACGCTCTTATGGAGGCTTTGAATGCTTAAAATCGAATTTACGGGGCAGTTCAAAAAAGACTATAAACTCGCCGTAAAAAGAGGATGCGATATAGAGGAATTGACAAACGTTATCTCAATTCTTTCTGCCGAGGAGCCGCTGCCGGAAAAATACAGAGATCATCCGTTGGAGAATTCGCGAAACTATAAAGGTATGCGCGAATGTCATATAAGACCGGACTGGCTTCTGATTTATAAAATCTACGGCGACAGACTTGTTCTCGAGCTTATCCGAACAGGCACTCACAGCGACTTGTTTTGAGTGAAGAGAGAAAAGAGAAAAGTGAAAAAAATCGGAGGAAAATTTGCCGCACGGCAAATTTTCTTCATTTTCTCTTCACTCTTCACTCTTCTCTCTTCTCTTTTTCGCTCCCGCGAAAAGATTGACTACCGGCACGCCGACGGTGTTCGCGTAGGAGATCGTCGACGCCGCGCCCCCGGGCTTTCCGTTGTAGTACGCGATACAGCCGGACGAGAGGTCGACCATGCGGCGGTTGCGCTCCATCATGCAGGAAGGGCTGTAAAAGATACCGATATACTCTATCTCGTCCGCCGCGCCCTTTATGTCGCGATAAGCGTTTATATCTTCGAGGTTCTTCCAGCGCGAAGTCTGGTCGCGGCAAGGAAGGACGAGGGTAAGCGTAACGGAGGAGTGCCGCTCCTTCGCCGCGATGACGCGCCGCGCGGCGAGCGTATCGAAACCGAGCGCGCCCCCGCAGATGAAGTTAGTCTTGCCCCGCGCGACGCAGCGGTCGATAACGTTGTCCAGCCGGGCGGTGAGCCGCGCGGCTTCTTCTTTATTTACAAACCTGTGCCCCGTGAAGCACACGGTGACGCCGCGCTCCCTCATTCCTTCTCCTCCTCTTTGTTCTGCTTATATTTTAGCAGGTGGCGTCAGGAATTGCAAGCGTTTTTTATCTCTCCCTCGAGAAACGAAAGCGCGGCGGACAGTCCCCCGACCTCGTCGATAAGTCCGCACTCGACCGCCTCCGTGCCGTCGATGACGCTTCCCGTGTCGGTCGCTATCTGATCTGTGCGCATCAGCATCTCGCGGAAACGCTCCTCGGTGACGCGGGAGTGGTCAGTGACGAACTTCACTATCCTCGACTGCATCCGCTCGAAATAATAGTAGGTCTGCGGCACGCCGACGACGGTGCCGTTCATCCTGACCGGATGGACCGTCATCGTTGCGGACGGTACGATGAACGACCGCCTCGCCGAGACCGCGAGCGGGACCCCGATGGAATGACCTCCCCCGAGGACGAGAGACGCCGTCGGCTTCGACATCGACGAGATCATCTCGGCGATCGCAAGCCCCGCCTCGACGTCGCCTCCCATGGTGTTGAGGATGAGGAGCATCCCGTCCACCCCGTCGCTCTCCTCCACCGCGACGATCTGCGGTATGACGTGCTCGTACTTCGTCGCCTTCTGCCCCGCGTCGAGCGCAAAATGTCCCTCTATCTGCCCTATGACGGACAGACAGTGGATCGTTTTGCCGCCGCCCTTTACCGTAACGTTTCCGTCAGACTCCGCTGCGGCGGCGTTTTTTTCATCTTCCATACTGATCCCTCCCGTATCGATTTGAATTATTATGCCCGCGCAGGTCCCGTATATTCACAATTTAGGGCGATATTTCTTTTTATAAAAGTATTGATTTAAGAAACCGATTATTGTATAATAACTGTGTATGGAAACATAAATCATTCCGGAAGGAGAATTTAACGTAATGGCAATTTTTTATTCGCAGGAAGTTGAAAGAATGTGTCCCGTCGCCAAGGGCCCGCATCACGGTCCGGCTCCGATACCCGAAGAGGGCAAGTGGGTCAAGGCGTACGATATAAAAGACATTTCCGGACTTTCTCACGGCATCGGCTGGTGCGCGCCTCAGCAGGGCGCCTGCAAGCTCACACTCAACGTAAAAGACGGCATCATCGAGGAGGCTCTCGTCGAGACTATCGGCTGCTCCGGCATGACTCACTCCGCCGCAATGGCGGCTGAGATACTCCAGGGCAAGACCATCCTCGAAGCTCTCAATACAGACCTCGTCTGCGACGCTATCAACGTTGCGATGAGAGAGATCTTCAAGCAGCTCGT
>CADBQA010000115.1 GCA_902796675.1 uncultured Ruminococcus sp. | reverse complement strand
CACTACGCCTACCGCGGCGAGATCACCAAATCTACCGGCGTTTCTCTTCCTCTGACTCAGGCTGAAGACTTTGTCTTCAGCCTGAAAGCCCGTTGACACGGGCTTTTTTATATCTTAAACAGTCTTTTCGTGTTCTCGACAGTTGCGGCGGCGAGAGTTTCTTCGTCGATCCCCGTCGCCTCCGACAGCCCTTTCAGCGAGTGGAACATATACGCCGAATAGTTTATCTCGCCGCGGTGAGGCACCGGCGGAAGGTACGGGCAGTCGGTCTCGATAAGAAGTCTGTCCTGCGGCACCGCCGCTGCTGCTTCCTTCACCTTATGGGCGTTCTTGTACGTCACGGGTCCGCCGAAAGAGAAGTACCAGCCGAGGGGAAGCAGCTCTTTTACGGTCTCGGCGCTTCCGGAATAAGAGTGGAAAACGCCTCTTACTCCGCGGTATTTCTTGACTATCGCGACGGCGTCGCCTATCGCGTCGCGGCAGTGGACTATGACCGGAACGTCGTGTTTCAGTGCGATGGCAAGCTGACGCTCGAACCAGTCAGCCTGACGCGCTTTGTCGTAAGGCTCCCAGTGGTAGTCAAGACCTATCTCGCCTATCGCCACGACCTTCGGGTGGGAGAGGAGCTTTTCGACTTCCGCGAGAACGTCCTCGGGGTCCGCGTCGATATTTGCGCAGTCCTCGGGATGAATTCCGACGGCGGAGTACACGTTCTCGTACCTTTCGGCGAGAGCAAGAGTCGTTTTTATGTTTTCGGGGTTTGTCGCGACGTTTATAACGGCGTCGACGCCGGCGTCAAAAGAGAGACGGAGGGCGGCGTCGACGCCGCCCTCGAACTCATCGTCAAATCTTTTGTCGTCGTAGTGGGCGTGCGAATCTATCAGCTTCATCCCGCTCATCGTACTCTTTCTCCGAGAGGCGTTTCGGGGTCGAGGAAGACGACTCTTACCGTTTCCTCACCCGACGCGAGGATCATGCCCTCGCTCTCGACGCCGCAGAGCGTCGCCTTCGCGAGGTTGGCGACGACGATTATCTTCTTGCCGATAAGGTCGTCGGGAGTATAGAACTTCGCGATGCCGGAGACCACCTGACGCTTTTCATAACCGAGGTCAATCTTGAGTTTCAGAAGTTTTTTCGCCTTCGGAACGGGCTCGGCGGCGATTATCTTCGCAGTTCTGAGTTCGACTTTCATAAAGTCGTCGATACCGATCACGGCGCAGCCCTCGGGCTTTTCCGCGGCTTTAGCTTCCGCCTTTTGAGCCTCGGCTTCCTTCTCAAATTCTTCGAGCATCTTCGCTTCGTCTATTCTCGAGAAGAGAACGAACGATTCGCCGTTTACGGTGCCCGGGACGAGCGAGCCGAAATCTTCAATGCTCTCGTAGTCCGTCTTATCCGTTCCGATCTGCGCGAAGATCTTCTCCGACGTTTCGGGGATCACCGGGAAGAGAAGGACCGCGGCGGTGCGTATCGTTTCAAGAAGATTGTAAATTACCGTTTCAAGGCGTTCTTTTAACGCCTCGTCTTTCGCGAGCGTCCACGGGGTCGTCTCGTCGATATACTTGTTGGCGCGGCGAAGGAGCGTCATTACCTCGTCTATTGCGTCGGAGATGTGGAGCGTGTCCATCTTCTCCTTGAAAGCCTCGACAGCGTGACGGCAGGCGTCTTTAAGCTCCGTGTCCGTCCCCTCGTCGCCGTGCGGCGCGGGGACCGTGCCGCCGAAGTATTTGCGGCACATATCGACCGTGCGCTTGACGAGATTGCCGAGCGTGTTCGCAAGGTCGTTGTTGTAACGCGCGATGACGCTCTCGTAGGTTATCGAGCCGTCGTTCGCGTAGGGCATCTCGGAGAGCGCGTAGTATCTCACGCCGTCCGTCGTGAACTTGTCGGCGAGGTCGTCGGCGTAGATTACGTTGCCGCGGGACTTCGACATCTTATCCTGCCCGAAGTTGAACCACGGGTGAGCGAATATATGCTTCGGAAGCTCGACGCCGAGCGCCTTTAAGAATATCGGCCAGTAGATAGAGTGGAAACGCGCGATATCCTTGCCGATGATATGGAAGTCGCATGGCCAGTTCTTTCTGAAAAGCTCGGGCTGAACTTCGTTGGCGGGATCGTAGCCGAGCGCGGTGATGTAGTTCGTCAGCGCGTCGAGCCAGACGTAAACGACGTGCTTCGGGTCGAAGGGGACTTTTATTCCCCACGTGAAAGAGCTTCTCGAGACGCAAAGGTCCTGCAGGCCGCCTTCGACGAGTAAGAAGTTGTTGAGCATCTCCTTCTTTCTCGATTCGGGTTGGAGAAAATCGGGATGATCTTCAAAATACTTTATAAGCCAGTCGGCGTACTCACTCATCTTGAAGAAGTACGCTTCTTCCTTCGCTCTCGTGACGGGACGTCCGCACTCGGGGCACTTGCCGTCCACGACCTGAGAATCTGTGAAGAACGATTCGTCCGGCGTGCAGTACCAGCCCTCGTATTCGCTCTTGTAGATGTCGCCCTGATCGTAGAGCTTTTGGAAGATGTGGGCGACCGCCGTCTCGTGATAGTCGTCGGTCGTTCTGATGAATTTGTCGTAGGTCGTGTTCATCCTGTTCCAAACGGACTTTATCTTGTCGGACGCCGCGTCGACGTATTCCTTCGGTGTTACGCCCGCTTCCTTCGCCTTGTTTTCTATCTTCTGTCCGTGCTCGTCGGAGCCGGTCAGAAAGTAGACGTCGTACCCGCGCTGCTTTTTATATCTCGCTATCGCGTCCGTCATAATGACCTCGAACGTGTTGCCGAAATGAGGCTTTGACGAGGCGTATGCTATCGCCGTAGTTATATAGAATTTTTCTTTGCACTTGTCACACATATTTATCACCGTCCTGTATTACTGTTCGTTTTCTTCCGCTTTGATGACCATATCGTACGCCTCGCTCTTCGAGATCCCCCGGTCGCGGGCGACGCGTTTTATCGCGTCCATTTTGCGCTCGCCGAGCGAGGTATACATTCGCATATGAGCGAGCACGTCGTCAGGGTACGATTCAGTTTTCTCGATGGCGCCTTCTATCACGAGAACGTATTCGCCGCGAGGCTCTTTGGCTTTATATATTTCGATCGCGCCGGATACCGTCGTGCGCTCGACCTCCTCGTTGAGCTTCGTAAGCTCGCGGCAGAGGGAGATCTTTCTGTCGCCGAGGGACTGGAGCAGTTCGTCCAGCGTCGCGCGAAGTCTGTGAGGCGCTTCGTAAATAACGGTCGTGCGCATTTCCGAGGCGAGTACTTCGAGCCTTTCGCGCCGCTCTTTTTTGTCTGTCGGTAAAAAACCTTCAAACACAAAGCGCCTTGTCGGAAGCGCCGAGAGCGTCAGCGCCGTGATACACGCGGCGGGACCCGGTATCGACGTCACAGGTACGCCCTCTTCGGCGCAAAGTCTTGCGACGTCCTCGCCGGGGTCGGAGATCGCGGGCGTTCCCGCGTCTGTCACGAGAGCGCAGCTCTCGCCGCCCTTCAAGCGGTCGACGATGACCCTTCCGCGCTCCGCCTTGTTGTGCTCGAAATAGCTTATCATCGGCTTTGAAATGCCGAGACGGGAGAGAAGAAGCCCCGAGTTTCTCGTGTCCTCCGCGGCTACGAAATCGACTTCGGAGAGGACTTTCACGGCTCGCTCCGAAATATCCGCCATATTTCCTATCGGCGTTGCGACAAGGTAGAGCGTACCTTTCGCAACGGCGTTTTTTTCTTTCTTGTCAGTTGTCATTTTTTGAATAAATGCTCGAGAGAAAACTCGTCGTAAACTCTCTGCATATCTTTAGTATATTTCCTGTCTTCGCCGTAAATTATCAGCGGGCGGGACATTTCGAGCGACGGCGCGGCGCCTTTTTTCGCCTCGATGAGTATGAGGCAGGGGGCGGATTCTGCGTCGGGGTAAACCGTAACGAGCCTTTTCGGCTCGAGCGAATTATAGCACAGAGTTTTTATAAGCTCCGCCGAGCGCTCCAGTCTGTAAACGACGTAAAAGAGACCGCCGAATTTGAGAAGATAGGACGCCGCTCTGACGAAGTCGGCAAGTGTGCCGTTTATCTCGCGCCTTGCCGTATTCATCTCGGACGATACGTTTTCTTTGCCGCTGCCGCGCTTCATATACGGCGGGTTTGAAAATACCGCGCCGAAGGATTCTTTACCGTAAAGCTCACCGACGAGCCGAACGTCCGCGCAGACGGAAGTTATCTTTCCGTCAAGTTTGTTCAGAGACGCGTTGCGGGAGATAAGCTCCTCGAAGTCCTGCTGTATCTCGAGCGCGTGAATTTCGGAAATAGAGGTCCTCGCCGCGGCGAAAAGGGAAATGACCCCGCATCCCGCGCCGAGATCGCACGCCTTTCCGCGAAGATTCTTTTTTATAAAAGCGGAGAGAAGATATGAGTCCGTCCCGAATTTGAGACCGTTGTCCTTTTGAATTATTGAAAGGTCCTCGTTTATCGGAACGACGCTCTCGCCGCCGCGTATCAAAGTATCCATATCACTCCGTATACAGCGACGGCGGAGCGAAATGCTCCGCCGTCTGTCCTATGTACCCGATTACTCTTCTACGGGAGCGCCTACGGGGCAGGTTTCTGCGCACGAACCGCAGCTGAGACATTCGTCAGCGTTGATCTCGTACTTGCCGTCGCCCTCGGAGATGCAGCCGACAGGGCATGCTTCAGCGCACGCGCCGCAGGAAATGCACTCGTCTGTGATCTTGTATGCCATTTCGATTACCTCCATTTTCAGAACTTAATATATTTTATCATAAATATAAAATATTGCAATAGGTTTCGGAGAAATTTTTTACTCTTCCGCGCTCTCTTCTTCTTCGTCCTTCTTCTGACCCTTGAATTCCCGTCTTTCGAGGACCTTCACGTCGTCCGCGTCGTAAGCTTTTACCGTGACGTTTTCGTTTTTGTCGACGAATTTCACTTTTACAAGGTGTGTCAGAGGGCTTACCTCGCAAACGGTGCCGACGCCGTCCGCGGTCTTGACCTTCGAGTCGCACGGAGGCATTCTGCGAAGCTCTTCCTCGTAAACGTCGTTCTCGAATCTGAGACAGCACATAAGCCTGCCGCAGGTGCCGGAGATCTTCGAGGAGTTGAGGGAAAGATTCTGCTCCTTCGCCATTTTTATAGAGACCTGTGCGAAATCCGAAAGGAAGGTGGAGCAGCAAAACGGTCTGCCGCAGACGCCGAGACCGCCCATCAGCTTCGCCTCGTCTCGAATTCCTATCTGACGGAGCTCGATCCTCGTGCGAAAGACGAAGGCGAGGTCCTTTACGAGTTCGCGGAAGTCGACCCTCTTTTCCGCCGTGAAGTTGAATAGAAGCTTAGAGTTGTCAAACGTGTATCTCACGTCGATGAGCTTCATATCGAGACCGTGCTCGCGTATCTTTTTCTGACAGATCTTGAAAGCTTCTTTTTCAAGCTCTATGTTCTGCTCGTGGCGCTCTACGTCGTTCTGCGTCGCTTTTCTCTCGAGCGTGCGAAGAGGAAGGACTATCGTTTCCGTTTTGACGGTCTTGTTCGGTATCACGACGCGTCCGATTTCCGAGCCTCTCGCCGTTTTTACTATGACGTTGTCGCCGACGGAACATTCGACGCCGACCGGATCGAAATAGTAGATTTTTCCCGCCTCGCGGAATCTGACGCCGATTATCGTCATCTCCTCCGGCAAGTCCTCGCGGTTTATCTCTGCGTCGAGCGTTTCCTCGCTCGCTTCGAGAACTTCTTCTTCGATCGTGCCGTCGTTATATTTTTTCTTGTTCATTGTACCTCCGTTGGCGTCAGTTAGCGGTCAGAAACAGACCTTCCGACGCCTGTATGTTTACGTTTGATGAGATCCTTTGTATCGTCAGCTGCGCCGCGTCGTAAAGCGCGACGAGCCTCTTTGCCGAAACCCGCTCCGACAGCCGCTTTGCCTCATCGCGGTCCGCGTAAAAGAGCGGTTTTGAGTCCTCGGTCTTTTTTGCCGTCATAACGTCGCGAAGAGCCGACAGCAGTACGACGAAAAAGCGAAGCGCCTCGTCCCTCTTCGCCGGCAGTTTTGAAAGAAGCGCGTTCCTCTCGGCAAGACGCCCGAAAAGCAGCGTCGGCATGATCTCGCGGCAGAGCGCCGCGTCGCGGAATTCCTCGGCGTTTTTCTCTTTGAGCAAAGAAATCGCCCGACCGATGGCGCCGCCCGACGCGGACGCCGCCACGCGCAGCTTTCCGTCGGCGGCGTATTTTTCG
Source organism: uncultured Ruminococcus sp. (assembly GCA_902796675.1). Taxonomy (GTDB): domain Bacteria; phylum Bacillota; class Clostridia; order Oscillospirales; family CAG-272; genus RUG14199. Next base: position 9,905 of record CADBQA010000115.1, on the reverse strand, counting down.
TATTCCTTTTTGCCGGATAGATAATCTACGATCTCCTCCGCCGGAAAAACTTCCATTCTGATAACGGGAGCGCGGCTTCTTACGGTCTCGAGAAGGAGAGTGCTGTCGGTGCAGAGAAGTATGAACGTAACGAACTCGGGCGGCTCCTCAAGAGAGAGCAAAAGTGAATTCTGCGCTTGAGCCGTCATCTTGTCCGCTTCTTCGATGATATATACTTTTCTGTCCTCTTCGACAGGCGCGAACGAGAGAGAGGAACGTATCTCCCTTATCGTGTCGACGCCTATCGTCGCCCGTTCGCCCCGTCCGACGAAGATCACGTCCGTCATTATATCTTCGGCGATCTTTCGGCACGAAAGGCACTTTCCGCACGGCGCGTCTTTTTCTTTGCAAAAGAGAGCGGACGCGATAAGTCGGGCGGCGGTGTGCTTGCCGCTTCCCGTGGGACCTTCGAGAATATACGCGTGGGAGGGCTTGCCTGACGAGAGCTCTGCAAAAGCCGTCGCTTTGAGCTTTGCGTTTCCGTATAAAGAATCGAACGGCACGGCGCCTCACCTCCCCGATATATCTGATATATTATATCAAAATAAGATGAAGTTGTCAAATGCAAATGTTAGATTATTTACTTTTATGTTTTCATTAAAAAAGATGAGCCGGCGGGAAAACTCATAATAGAGGAGGTGAGAAAATTGAAGATCGTGCGATTTGCAGCCGCGGCATTTGCCGCGCTGACTCTCGCCGCATTTTCCGCAAACGGCGAAAATAAAAGCGCGGAAATTGATTCCGCAAATGCAAAAATTCAGTATTTGTATATGGTCGGCGCAATAAAGTCAAACGTCGATAAAGACCCGGGATCGGAGTTTTCGGCGTATGCAAAAGAAATTCTTTCGTCAAATCACGGTTATAATGAGGTGTCGAGAGTTTATTCCGACTTAAACGTCGCCGCAGACGCGCCGCCCGCGGCGCCGGCGCTGAGAGAGCATGACACCGCTTTGAAAATGTGTCCGAGGATACCCGATTCGGTCGAAAGATCTGTCGACGGCACAGTCTGGTACGTCGCACACAATTATTATATATCGTTCGATTCGTCCGGCGCGGCGCTGTATATGCGTTCTCCGTCCGGCATGATAAAGGAGACGGCTCCGAAGGAACTGCGAGACTATTTTTCCGAGCGCGACGAGATCTTAACTGAAGATCTGCCGGCGGGGAATCTTGTGAGATTGAGGGCGAAGCTCTCGGGCGTCACGCGCGAGGCTCTCTGTGAGATCGACAGAGGACTGTCGTCCGTTTTATTATATGATTTTTCGGCGTCTCAAAATCGTTCCGGTACTTGAAATATAATATATTTTGTGGTATAATGTAATGAATATATCTAAATATAAGTATCGGAGGGGATTTCTTGGGCGTCGTTGTGATAGGCGTTTGCGGCTCGAGCGGAGCCGGAAAAGGTTACGTTTCGTCAGTCTTCGCGTCGTTCGGCGGTTATCATATTGATACCGACCGGGTGTATCACGAACTGCTCGAGCCCGTAAGGGGCAAACTCTCCCCCTGCGCCGGAGCTATCGCTTCGGAGTTCGGCGGCATCGTCGTCTGTGGAGTACAGATCGACCGCGCCGCGCTTGGAAAGATTGTTTTCGCCGACGGTGAAAAGCGCGAAAGGCTGAACAGAATCGCTCACGCCTACATAAAAAGGAAAACTAAACGGCTCATAAAAAACTGCTCCGCCCCCTTCGCCGTCGTCGACGCGCCGCTTCTGTTCGAGAGCGGTTTCGACAAAATGTGCGACTTTACCGTTTGCGTCACGGCGGACGACGATACAAAGGTCCGTCGCATCGTCAAGCGCGACGGCATAGACGAGGACGCCGCAAGGCGCCGTCTCGCATCGCAGATAAAGGACGCGGAGCTTGTCGGAATGTGCGATTTTGCGATCGATAATTCCTACGGGCGCGACGTGACGGAAGACGTACGGAAAATACTTAAGAACAAAGGCCTGATAACATAATGAACGTGAAAAAATCCCTGATACGCACGGCTGTGATACTCGGTATCGCGCTCCTCGCCGTGATGTTCGGTCTCATCGTGCAAAGCGTGACGGACAAGGCTGAACGCTCGAAATATCCCCTTAAGTACGAGGAATTCGTAAATAAATATTCTTATGACTACGGAGTCCCGAAAAACGTAGTTTACGCTTACATAAAGTGCTCGAGCAACTTCGACAGCAGCCTCCTTTCGGACAGCGGCGACATAGGACTTATGCAGGTCTCGCCGAAGCTTCTCGAAACATATAAGGAGGAGCTTCACGACCCGTACGACGCGGGTATGTTGTACGACCCGGAGACTAACATAAAGTACGGCACCTACCACCTGTCGAAGATTTATCTCAAGGTCGGTACGTGGCGCGCCGTCTATGCGGCTCTCTCGGCGGGCGTCGACAAAGTCGCGGAGTGGCTCGCAAACCCCGATTACAGCGAGATATCCGACCTTGCGAAGCCGAAGCTCATTACGATCCCGGACGAGGATGCGGCGCGCTATGCGTCGCGTCTCGAGGAGACGGCGGAGAAGTACAAGACGTTGTACTTTGAGGATTGATAATTATTTTTGGAGGATAAAAATATGGAAAACACAAGCGCAAAAGATCTCGCCGAGAAGCTGTTTTATAAAAAGAAGACGGCGAGCGAAGTCTTCGATGAGAGCGACCTTGAGACCGCCGACTCCTACGCGAAGGATTACGCGATGTTCATCGACAGCTGCAAGACGGAGCGCGAGGCTGTCGACTATACGGTCGATATGCTCTCGGCTTACGGCTTCAAGCCCTACCACCTCGGTATGGAGGTATACCAGGGCGACAGACTTTACGTCGTCAACAGAAACAAGATGCTGATAGCCTTCGTTATCGGCAACCGCGGCGTCGAGGACGGCTTCCGCATCCTCGCGGCTCATATCGACTCGCCCCGCCTCGACCTCAAACAGCATCCGGTATATGAGGACGGAGGCATCTGCTACGCGAAGACACACTACTACGGCGGCATCAGAAAATACCAGTGGGCTACGACGCGCCTCGCGCTTCACGGCGTCGTTACACTTAAGGGCGGACGCCGCGTCAACGTCGTCGTCGGCGAGGACGAGGGCGACCCGGTCTTCTGCATAACCGATCTTCTTCCTCACCTCGCGAAAGAACAGAATCAGAAGACCCTCGGCGCGGCTTTCACCGGCGAGGGGCTGAACGTCATCCTTTGCGCTTCCCCCTACACCGAGGACGGTAAAGCCGCGGAAGTCGACAACGCCGTCAAACTCAATCTTCTCTCGGAGCTTTACAAGAGATACGGTATCACCGAGGGCGACCTCGTGAACGCGGAGCTCTGCTTCGTTCCCTCGGGACGCGCCGTCGACGTCGGGTTTGACAGAGTCCTTCTCGGCGCGTACGGTCACGACGACCACGTTTGCGCTTATTCCGAACTCACCGCTTTCCTTGAAAACCTCGACGGAGACAACTCCGTAATGTGCATTTTCGCCGACAAGGAGGAGACGGGAAGCGACGGTCCGACCGGTATGCAGGGAAGACTTATGATAGACATAATCGACGAGGTCTCCCGCACTCTCGGCTCCGACCCGATAAAAGTGAGATCTCTCTCGAAGTGCCTCTCCGCGGACGTCGCGGCGGCGTATGACCCTAACTATCCCGACGTTTTCGAGAAGGCGAACTCCGCTCTCGTTTCCTGCGGCGTCGCCGTCGCGAAGTATACGGGAGCCGCCGGCAAATCCTCCACTAACGACTGCCCGGCTGAATTTATGAGAGAAGTCGCCGACATCCTCGACGACGCCGGCGTCATCTGGCAGACAGCCGAGCTCGGCAAGGTCGACGCGGGCGGCGGCGGAACGGTTGCGAAGTACATTTCGAGATACAACATTGACACGCTCGACATCGGCGTACCCGTCCTTTCGATGCACGCGCCCTTCGAGCTTATCTCCAAGTACGACCTTTACAGCGCGCACAAAGCGTTCAGCGCTTTCTGCAAGAACTGATATGTTATCGAAACTCAAAGAAACCGAAAAAAGATATGAGGACCTCGAGGCGGAGCTCGCAAAGCCCGAGACCGTCTCGGACGTCGAAAAGTACACGAAAATAATCAAAGAGTATAAATCTCTCACTCCCGTCGTTGAAAAGTACCGCGAGTACGAGAGCGTGAGGGCGGAGGCTGAAGGCGCAAAGGAGCTTATGAGCGCCGAGGACGACCCGGAGCTGCGCGCCATGGCGGAGGAGGAGTACTACGCCCTTCGCGACAGACTGCCCGGTATCGAGGAGGAGCTTAAAATACTCCTCCTTCCGCGCGACCCGAACGATGACAAAAACGTCATCGTCGAGATAAGAGCGGGAGCGGGGGGCGAGGAAGCCGCGCTTTTCGCCGGAGACCTTTACAGGATGTACACGATGTACGCCGATATAAAAGGCTTCAAGACGGAGCGCATCAGCTTCAACGAGACGGGGCTCGGAGGCTTCAAGGAAATCACTTTTATGGTGATGGGCGAGGGCGCCTATTCGAGATTCAAGCACGAGAGCGGCGTCCACAGGGTGCAAAGAGTACCTGTGACAGAGTCGTCCGGAAGGATACAGACCTCGACCGCGACCGTCGCCGTTCTGCCGGAAGCCGAAGACGTCGAGGTGGAGATAAACCCCTCCGACCTTATTATCGAAACGATAAAGAGCAGCGGCGCGGGCGGTCAGCACATCAACAAGACCGAGTCCGCGATAAGGCTCATCCACAAGCCCTCCGGCATAACCATCGAGTGCCAGGACGAGCGAAGCCAGTTCAAGAACAAGGACAAGGCGATGAAGCTTCTCAAGTCGAAGCTGTACGATATGAAACAGCGGGAGCAGGACGAGAAGATAGCCTCCGACCGCAGAAGTCAGGTCGGCACCGGAGACCGGAGCGAGAGGATAAGAACTTATAATTTCCCTCAGGGGAGAGTAACAGACCACAGAATAGGAATGACGGTTTATTCGATCGAGAACTTTATGAACGGCGCGATTGACGGTATGATCGACGCGCTCGCCACCGCCGAGACCGCGGAGAGGCTGAAGGGCTCTGCCGAATAACGTATTGGAGAAAATTTGAAGACGAAATATTTCGATTTATCAAGGACGGACGGCGACGCCGCCTTTGAGGAGTGCGGAGAGATCATCCGCTCGGGCGGGCTCGTCGCATTTCCGACGGAGACGGTGTACGGCCTCGGCGTCAGCGCGTTTTCAGCCGAGTCGGTGCCGAAGGTCTTCGCCGCGAAGGGAAGACCGTCGGACAATCCGCTGATAGTCCACGTCGCGTATCCCGAGGACGCCGAGAGGGCGGCTGTGACGTGTCCGGAGTTTTATGAGCTCGCGGAGCGTTTCATGCCGGGACCTCTTACGGTCATCCTTCCTAAGCGCGACGTCATCCCCGACGCCGTGACCGCGGGGCTTTCCTCCGTCGGCATAAGATGTCCGTCGAACGACGCGGCGCACAGACTTATCATAGCGGCGGGCGTACCGATAGCGGCTCCCTCCGCCAACGTCTCGGGACTTCCGTCTCCGACGACGGGAGCGCACGTCCTTCGTGATATGGACGGAAAAATAGACGCCGTGATAGACGGCGGAGAGTGCGATTTCGGGCTTGAATCGACCGTTATCGCGCTGAACGGCAGGCGCGCCGAGATACTTCGCCCCGGCGCCGTCACAAGAGAGGATCTTCTCGAGGTCCTCGACGAGGTGACGGTAAACGCCGCGGTCAAGGACCCGTCGGCGGCGGGCGACAGACCCTCGTCTCCCGGTATGAAGTACAAGCACTACGCGCCGTCGTGCGAGTTTCTTCTCGTAGACGCGCGAGGTGACGAATTCGCGAAGTATGTAAACTCCCTTGAGGGGAAAGTCGGCGTCATCTGCAAAAAGAGCGAAGAGGACAAGTTTGTCTGTCCTATCAAATACACGGTCGGCGACGAAGACGGCGTCGGCGAGCTCTGTCACAAGCTCTTCGGCTTTTTCAGAAGGGCGGACGACGACGGCGTCGAGCGCCTTGCGGCGGCGGTACCGGACGACGCGGGTCGGGGACTCGCCCTTTATAACAGAATGATCCGCGCCGCGGGCGGCAGGATCACGAAGCTCACGGTGTGAACGGAGGAAAAATGGCAAAAAAGAAAGTCAGAAACGAGATAAAAGAGTACGTTGAGCCGGCGCCTTACAATCAGCCGATCACAGAGACCATTGAGAAAAACTATATGCCGTACGTCATGAGCGTCATCATCTCCCGCGCGATACCGGAGATCGACGGCTTCAAGCCCGCTCACAGAAAGCTGCTCTATACGATGTATAGAATGGGGCTTCTGACGGGCTCGAGGTCGAAGAGCTCGAATATCGTCGGCGCGACGATGAAGCTGAATCCGCACGGCGACGCGACGATCTACGATACAATGGTCCGTCTCACGAAAGGAAACGAGGCGCTTCTTCATCCTTTCATAGATTCGAAGGGCTCGTTCGGCAAACAGTACAGCCGCGATATGGCGTACGCCGCTCCCCGTTATACGGAAGCGAAGCTCGCTCCTTTCTCGGCGGAGCTTTTCGAGGGTATCGACCGCGACGCCGTAGACATAGTTCCGAACTTCGATAATTCCACGACGGAGCCTGTCCTTCTGCCGACGTCGTTTCCGAATATACTCGTATCCCCCAATATGGGTATCGCCGTCGGTATGGCGTCCAATATCTGCTCGTTCAACCTCGCGGAGGTGTGCGACGGAGCGATAGCCGTTCTTAAAAACCCGAACGTCACGACCGAAAAGATAATGAGCATAATAAAAGCTCCCGATTTTTCCGGCGGCGGATTCATTCTCTACGACCGCGAGCAGATGAGGTCGATATACGAGACGGGACGCGGCAGTTTCAAGCTCCGCTCGAAGTATTCGTTCGACAAGGAAAACAGCTGTATCGAGGTCCTTGAGATACCGTATTCGACCTCGATAGAGATGATAATAAAGAAACTGACCGACCTTATGAAGGACGGAAAGGTCAAGGAGATAACCGACGTCAGAGACGAGATAGACCTCTCCGGCTTCAAGCTGACGATAGACGTGCGCCGCGGCACCGACCCCGACGCGCTTATGAAGAAGCTCTACAAGCTCACTCCCCTTGAGGACGACTTCGGCTGCAACTTCAACGTGCTTATCAATAAAGCGCCACGTCAGCTCGGCGTCGTCGGCATATTGAAGGAGTGGTGCGAATTCCGCCTCGGGTGCGTGAGGCGCGTGCTCACCTTCGATATGGGCAAGAAGAAGGATAAGCTCCACCTCCTCGTCGGTCTCGGAAAAGTCCTTCTCGATATCGACAAGGCGATAAAGATAGTGCGTGAGACGGAAAAGGAGTCCGACGTCGTTCCGCGCCTTATGGAAGGCTTCAGGATCGACGAGGTCCAGGCGGAATACATCGCGGAGATAAAACTCCGTCACCTCAACCGCGAGTACATCATCGGACGGATAAAGGAGATCGAATCCCTTCGCGCCGAGATCGCCTCGATCGAGGAAATACTTGCGGACGAACTGAAACTCCGCTCGTACGTGGCGAAGGAGCTGTCGGAAATCAAGAAAAAATACGGCATCCCGAGAAAGACTCAGATCATCTACACCGAGGACATCGAGGATGAGCCCGCGGTAGAGGAAAAAGAGAACTATAACGTCAGGATCGTCTTCACGAAGGGCGGATATTTCAAGAAGATAACCTTCCTCTCCCTGCGCGGTAACGATGAGCAGAAGCTGAAAGACGGCGACGAGATAGTTTACAGCGTCGATACGGAGAATATCGCCGATATTATGGTCTTCACCGACCGCTGTAAAGTTTATAAGGCTTCCTTATCCGATTTTGACACGGTAAAGGCGTCGTCCTTCGGCGAGTTTCTCGCTCCGAAGCTTAACTTCGACGAGGATGAGCGTCCTATTATGGTGCACGTCATTCCCGAGGACGTTTCAAAAGACAAGGTTGCGTTCATTTTTGAGAACGGCAAGGGCGTTCGCGTTCCAGTTTCGGCGTACGAAACAAAGGCGACAAGACGCCGTCTCACCGGCGCTTACAGCTCCGCGTCGCCGATCGCGGGCGCGGTCTACGAAGCGGGAGGCGTGCCGGTCGAGATATATATGGAAAACGACGCGGGACGCGCTATCACGATAAAATCCTCTCTCATACCCGAAAAGGCGACGAGAAACGCGTCTGGCGTCACTCTCTTCCAGCTCAAGAAAGGACAGAGAATAGTCCGCGTCGAGAGCGGAGACGCGCTTGAAAACGTAAGTGAAGCCGCAAAATGCCGTAAAATCAAGATCCCCGCAACGGGTGTAAACGTTAAATAGGAGTTTTATATGAGCGAAAAAAGAAGAAAATTTATAGTGAGGCTCGTCTGCCTCATTTTAGCGGGTCTTATGGTCGTCGGCGGCGCCATCGCCGGCATCAGCGTTCTTCTCGGCGCTTGACACAGTAATATCGTCCGGCATATACTGATAAAAAACGCCGGAAGGTGGAAAGATGCCAAAGCAATACAGAAAGACTCTCGCGGCGTGTTGTCTCGGCTATGTAACTCAGTCAATAGTCGTAAACCTCGCGCCGCTTTTTTTCATTGTTTTCAGAAATTCATACGGCTTTTCGTATTCGTACATAGCGACCCTCGTCCTCGTGACTTTCACGGTGCAGATAGCGGTAGACGCGCTCTCGGTGAGATTTATGGGGCGTCTCGGCTACAGACGCTGCGCGATACTCTCGCAAGCGGTGTCGGCGGCGGGGCTCGCTCTCCTCGGGATACTGCCGCACGTTATTCCCGCGCGCGCCGCGGTGTTGATCGCGGTCGTTTTCTATTCCGTAGGCGGATCTCTTATAGAAGTCGTTACAAGTCCGATAACCGATTTGCTTCCAGCAAGGTCGTCAAAGGCGTCGATGTCCTTTCTCCATTCGTTTTATTCATGGGGGCAGGTCTTCGTAATACTCGCGACGACGCTTCTTCTTCTCGCTCTCGGAGAGGATGCGTGGTACGTTATCCCTCTTATTTGGACGGTCCTGCCGCTCGTCAACACTTTTTTCTTTATGAGGGTGCCGGTGATCGAGCCGGAGCCGCAGAGCGCGATCAAGGCGACCGGAAGACTCTTCGGACGGCGGTTTTTTATACTGACCATGCTTCTTATGATCTCCGCCGGAGCGACAGAGCAGATAATGGCGCAATGGGCGTCGATTTTCTGCGAACGTGGGCTCGGCGTCACGAAAGTCGTCGGCGACCTTCTCGGACCGTGCCTGTTCGCGGCGTTTATGGGTATCGGCAGATCGTGGTACGGCGCGAAGGGTGAAAAGATCGACTTAAGACGCGCGCTTATCGTCTGCTCGTCGCTCGCCGTCGTGTGCTATCTCGTGACGGTGTTCTCCTTCTCAGCCGCCGTATCGCTTGCCGGATGCGCCTTGTGCGGTCTCGGCGTCAGCCTTCTTTGGCCCGGTATGATATCTCTGTCGTCGGCGACGTTTCCGGACGGAGGACCCGCCATGTTCGCGTATCTTGCGCTCGGCGGCGACCTCGGGTGCGCGCTCGGACCGTATCTTGCAGGTATCGTCTCGGACCGCGTTTCGGCGTCAGACTTCGGCGCCTCTGTCGCCTCGCGCTTTGCCGCAGGGATCGACGAGGTCAGCTTAAAAGCGGGAATTCTCGCCGGAATCATCTTCCCGGTCATAATGCTCATAGGAGCCGTAACTCTGAAAAAGAAAAAACCGCGCAAGTCGGTATCATACTGATAACAAAGCCCCGGATCGTTTCGATCCCGGGGCTTTTTGCCACCAATCGTATATAGCGTAGAGTTGAAAGCTGAGAGCTGAAAGCGCCCTCATCCGTCGGGCAAGCCCGACACCTTCCCCCGAGGGAAGGCTT
>CADBQA010000114.1 GCA_902796675.1 uncultured Ruminococcus sp. | reverse complement strand
AGCGAGTTCGCGCCGCGCTTCATGGGCGCCGATCCTCTGAACAGAAGCTCCTTTTCCGCCGACACTATCTCGACGAACAGCTTGAAGTCGGTGTCGGAGGCGGCGTCTATCAGCAGCGTGTCGCATATGACGCCGGAGCGCCCTCTTTCGAAAAACTTTTTATAAATCGCGCAATACCATTCCCCGATCTTATAGTCCTTCGGGAGAGGCGACAGAAGCCTCATCAGAAGGCGGACGGGAGCCGACAGACGCCTGTTCAGGCCGTCGATCCGCCTTTCTTTCTTTTTTGAATAGACCGCGGGGAAAATAAAAGTTTCGAGCTTTCCCCACGGACGGAATTTGAATACTCTGTATATGTTTCCGTCAACTTTCTTTGTGAAGATACCGTACTCAAGGCTGCGGCAGCTGTTGTCGAAACGCTTCGAATAATAAAGACAGTTGCCGAAGCAAAGCGGAGCCGAACACTCAAGACAGTGCTCCTGCCAGTCCGACGCGGCGACAAGGCCGTAATCCGTATCCGGCACGCCGTCGAAGCTCAGATCGGCTTCCTTATAATCTTTTTTACTGAAATGAACGTATTGAAACATATCGTATCATCTTATTCTTTCGTATAATTCGGCGCTTGTCAAAACATCTGCTTTCCCGCCGTCGCGAAGCGCGACGAGGCGGTCGCACACTTTTTCGAGCTTTTCGGCGCTCCAAGACCATTTATCATCGTCGTCCGTGAACGCTATCGTATGGAACGTAAGAGTCAGCGCCGCTTTTTTCTTCACCGCGAGGTTTATGAGCGATATTATCTGCGATGCGGTGTTGCCGTTCAGGACGAGATCGGAATATACGGTCCTGTCGGGGCAGTCCGTCATCAGCGTGTCGGAAAAAGCGTAGCGGTATATCGGCGGAAACTTTATTATTCTGCTGACTTTTCTTGCGAAAAGTTTCAGCCTGCGCTGACGGAGGATCCTCATATCGCACCTCATATACAGCAAGCCGCGTCGTCCGTAATTCTCCATTGAATCAAGCGCCTCCGCGGTCATCTCGCCGCCGGGGGAGGCGAACCCGAAAACGGTATCGTCCGGGACGCCGAGCCATTTTGCAAGCTTTTTCGCGCCGGTCTCTATATCCTCTTCCGTGTTTTTATGCCTGTCGCCGTGAAGCGCGATCTCACAGTTCGGGGATAAATACATTTCAGTGATCTCGTCAACCGTCAGCGGCGGCGTCTTGCAGTTGAATTCGTCCGGAGAAAGAGTGCCGTCGATGAATCCCGAGGTAATATTGAAAGTCGCGGGAAGGTCTCTCGGCGACAGTATATCCCGAAAAACTCTGTAATTGTCCCGCCTGCCGTCGTCAAACGACAAACTGATCATAGCTCTTTCCATATTCCCTCCGTGCAAAAAAACGTCGGCATCTTACTATATTAATACCATAACATATTTTGCGATTTTTTCAATACCCTGATATAAAAAAATAATTGAAATCCGTCTAAAACCCGAGGCGTATTTCATTTGAGGCTTGAAGTATCGGCTTTCGTTTCGCAGTACACGCAGCGGTAGACCTTGTTTTCCTCGTCACAGAGGCGGAACTCCTGCGTCAATCCCTGTTCTATCGTCGTTATGCAGCGCGGGTTCTTGCATTTGAGGATGCCGCGGATCGTCGCCGGGAGGGAGATGTGTTCGCGTTTCGCGACTTTTCCGTTGCTGATGTAGTTCACGGTGATGCCGGGATCTATGATCCCGAGTACGTCGAGGTCGATGTCGATCGGCGTACCGATCTTGATGATGTCCTTCCTGCCCATCTTGACCGAGTCGGCGTTGAAGATCATCGCGACGGTGCAGTCGAGCTCTCCGAGGCGGAGCGTTTCGTATATGTCGACTCCGCGTCCGGCGGTGATGTGGTCGAGTACGATACCGTCGATTATCTGTCCTATTATCATATTCACACCCCCAGAAGCATCAGTATCAGCGCCATACGCATATATTTTCCGTAAAGCACCTGCTTGAAGTAGCACGCGCGCGGATCGGAGTCGACGTCGGTCGATATCTCGTTGACCCTCGGAAGCGGATGCATGACCGAGAGGTCCGCTTTGGCTCCGGCGAGTTTTTCCGAGGTCAGGATGTACGAATCCTTGAGCCTTATATAATCCGCCTCGTTGAAAAATCTTTCCTTCTGCACGCGCGTCATATAGAGGACGTCGAGCTCTCCTATCACGCTCTCGAGATCGGTGACCTCGGTGTAAGGGATCCTGTTTTTGTCGAGCGTGTTGATCTTGACGTAGTCGGGGATACGGAGCTCGGACGGCGAGATCATAACGAAACGAACGTTCTTGTATCTCGACATCGCCGAGATGAGCGAATGTACCGTCCGTCCGAACTTAAGGTCGCCGCAAAGACCCACCGTCAGCCCGTCGAAGCCTCCTTTCTCGCGTTTTATCGTGAGTAAGTCCGCCAGGGTCTGCGTGGGATGGTTGTGCCCTCCGTCGCCCGCGTTGATGACGGGAACGGACGAATATCTCGACGCTACGAGCGGCGCGCCCTCTTTCGGATGGCGCATCGCGATGATATCGGCATAGCAGCCGACAACGCGGACGGTGTCGGCTACGCTTTCGCCCTTCGCGACCGAGCTGTTGCTCGCCTCGGAAAATCCTATCACCTGTCCGCCGAGCTCGTACATCGCCGCCTCAAATGACAGACGCGTGCGGGTAGACGGCTCATAAAACAGCGTGGCGAGCTTCTTTCCGCGGCACCTGTCGGAAAACGCCGCGGGGTCCTTTATTATGGACTCTGCCGTTTCCGTGAGACTGTCGATCTCTTCAACGGACAGATCCATTATGTCGATAACGCTTCTCATTTTTCCTCCCTTATCCAGCTCTCGTCGGACGGATCGTTGCGGAACTCTATCAGCCTTTCAACGTCTTCTTTAGCTATATATCCCTCTTCCGCCGCGACCTCGGCGACGGTATCGAAGTCGGTCAGACTGACGTTCCGCACTTTTGCCTCGGCAAGGCGTTCAAGTCCTTTTTTCATTCCGTAGGTGAAGATCGAGACGATCCCGAGCACGTCCGCCCCCGCTTCGCGCAGGATGTTGACGACCTCGATGACCGAACCGCCGGTCGAGATGAGGTCCTCGACGACGACGACCTTCTGCCCGGGCAGGAGCTTGCCCTCTATCGCGTTCTTGCGTCCGTGATCCTTCGCGTCCGAGCGCACGTAGCCCATCGGCAGAGAAAGAAGATGTCCCGTGATCGCGGCGTGAGCGATACCCGCGGTCGACGTTCCCATCAGTACTTCGACGTCGGGATAGTATTTTTTGATATTTTCAGCGAGTCCGTTCTCAACGTCGTTCCGTACGTCGACGTCGGTCAGAGTCAGACGGTTGTCACAGTAAACGGGGCTTTTGATCCCGCTCGCCCAGATAAAGGGCTCGTCGGGTCTGAAGAACACCGCTTTGATCTTGAGTAAGTCTTTCGCTATGAGTCTTTCCATGGGTCCTTCTCCTTTTTATCAGCCGACAAAGGCTTTCATTGCTTTTTCGTATGCGGCGACGGGGTCTTCGGCGGCGGTTATCGGGCGCCCGACCACTATGTAGTCCGAGCCCAGTTCCTTTGCGCGCTCGGGGGTCGTCACGCGGACCTGATCTCCTTTTTCCGAGTCGGCGAAGCGCACGCCCGGTGTGACGGTGATGAAGCCCTTTCCGCAGTTCTCGTGGATGACGGGCGACTCGAGCGGCGAGCAGACGACGCCGTCAAGTCCGCTTCTCATAGCGTTTTTCGCGTAGGAAAGCACCGTTTCGGGAAGCGACGCGGAGATGAGCAGTTCGTCCCGCATCCTTTCCTCTCCGGTGGACGTGAGCTGCGTCACGGCGATGAGCAGGGGCCTTGTGCCGTCGGGACGGGTGAGTCCCTCGAGCGCGTATTTCATCATTTCGGACGCGCCCGCGGCATGGAGATTGGTCATGTCGACGTCGAGGCGCGACAGCACCTTCATCGCTTTTTTTACGGTGTTCGGGATGTCGTGGAGTTTGAGGTCGAGGAAGATCCTGTGTCCCCTCTCCTTTATCTCGCGCACGATAGACGGTCCCTCCGAGTAAAACAACTCCATACCTATCTTGACGAACGGTTTGTTATCCCTGAACTTTGAAAGAAAGTCGAGCGTTTCTTCTCTGCTTGAAAAATCGCAGGCTATTATGACGTCTTTTCCCATCAGTGCGCGCCTCCTATAATATCTTTAAGTGTTGTGATGCCGTATTTCTCCATCGCCGGAGGGAGTCCGTCGACGATCTTTTTCGACGCGTACGGATCTATAAGGTTCGCAGCGCCGACTTCGACCGCAGTCGCACCGGCGAGCATCATTTCGATAACGTCCTCCGCCGAAGAAACGCCGCCCATCCCGACTATCGGGATATCGACCGCTTCAAATACCTGATAGACCATCCGCAAAGCCACCGGAAAGACTCCGGATCCGGAATAGCCCCCCGTCACGTTTGCGAGGACGGGCTTTTTTCTTCTGATATCTATCCTCATACCCATCAGCGTATTGATAAGGCTTATGCCGTCGGCTCCGCCCTTCTCGCACGCCTTTGCTATCGAACATATATCCGTCACGTTGGGCGAGAGCTTGACGATGACGGGTTTGTCCGTCGCGCTCTTTACAGCCTTCGTCACTTCGCGGGCGGAACGCTCGTTTGTGCCGAAGCTCATCCCGCCGCCGTGGACGTTGGGACAGCTGATATTCAGTTCTATCCAGCCGACCTGCTCCTCTTTTCCGAGAAGCGACGAGACTCTGACGTATTCGTCGACCGAAAATCCGCTGACGTTCGCCATCACTTTCTTGTGAAAGTACGACTTCATATCGGGAAGTACCGTGTCGATAACGTGTTCGACTCCAGGATTCTGGAGCCCGACCGCGTTGAGCATTCCTCCCGGGGTCTCGGCGATGCGGGGAGTCGGGTTGCCGAACCTCTCCTCGCCCGTCGTTCCCTTGAAGCTGAAGGTGCCGAGTATATTTATATCGTATATCTCAGCGAACTCTTTTCCGTAGCCGAAGGTGCCCGACGCCGGTATGACCGGATTGTCGAGCGTGATTCCGCAGAGTTCGACCGAAGTGTTCACCATAGGATCTCCTCCTTATTCAGCACGGGACCGTCCTTGCACAGCCGTTTAAAGCCGTTCGCCGTTTTGACCGAGCAGCCCATGCACGCGCCGAAACCGCATCCCATACGTTCTTCGAGGCTGAACTGTCCGCCCGTCGTGATCTTATCACAGACCGCCTTCAGCATCGGTTTGGGCCCGCAGGCGTAAACAAAAGTATAGTCGAAAAGTCCGAGCGCGTCGGTGACGAATCCCTTCGTCCCGCGCGAGCCGTCGACGGTGGTTATCGCGACTCTCGCGCCGAGAGACGCGAATTCTTCTTCATAAAATATCTCGCAGGACGTATTGAATCCGAGGATCACTCCGACGTCCTTTCCCTGCTTTATCAGCTCTTTCGCGAGCATATAAAGCGGCGGCACTCCGACGCCTCCGCCTATGAGCAAAGGATGGTCTCCGCTTGCAAAAAGGTCGTATCCGTTGCCGAGCGAGGTAAGCAGGTCAAGCCGTTTTCCCGCCTTGTAAGACGCCATCTCTTCCGTCCCCTTGCCGACCGTCTTGTATATCAGCGTGAGGACGCGCCCCTCCGCGTCGCAGACCGAGATCGGACGGCGGAGGTATCCTCCGTCGATCTGAATATCGACGAACTGACCCGGGACTACGCCGTCTGTGTCGCCCGAGAGCGTCATGCGGTAAACGTCCTTTGCAAGCGGCGCGTTCGTCAGTATTTCAAATGTTGTGTTTTTCATTTTTCTCACTTATGAATCTATCGTAGATACGCCGATCGTGGACTGCTCGAGCACGTCGAGGACTATCTTGACCGTGTCGAGAGACGTGAATACCGTCACGTTGTTCTCGACGGAGATACGGCGGATCAGGAAGCCGTCGCGGTTGTGAATGTCGGTGTTAAAGTCGCGCGTGTTGATGACGTAGGCGATGTGTCCCTGGCGCAGGGCGTCGGGGATGTCGTTCTCGTCCTCGCTTATTTTCTTGCGTACGGAGGTGCGTATGCCGTTCTTCTTAAGGAACTCCGCCGTGCCTCGCGTCGCCTCGATATTGAAACCGAGATCGTAAAAGCGCTTGACGAGCGGGAGCGCCTCGTTCTTGTCTTCGTCCGCGACCGTGACGAGGACGGTGCCGTAGTTCTGGAGCTGCATGCCCGACGCCTGGAGCGCCTTGTACATGGCGCGGTCGAAATGGTCGTCGTAGCCTATCGCCTCGCCGGTCGACTTCATCTCGGGCGAGAGGTAGGTATCGAGTCCGCGGATCTTCGAGAAACTGAAAACGGGGACCTTGACGTACCAGCGTTTCTTTTCCTCGGGATAGATGACGAATATGCCCTGCTCTTTCAGCGACTTGCCGAGGATGACGTTGGTCGCTATGTCCGCGAGCAAATAACCCGTCGATTTAGACAGGAACGGTACGGTGCGCGAGGAGCGCGGATTGACCTCGATTATGTAAACGGAATCGTGCTCGTCGACGATGAACTGAATGTTGTAGAGCCCGACTATGCCGAGCCCGAGTCCGAGTCTCTTCGAATAGTCGAGGATGATCCCCTTGACCTTGTCGGAAATGCTGAACGGCGGGTACACGCTCATACTGTCGCCGGAGTGGATACCGGTGCGCTCGACGAGTTCCATTATCCCCGGGATGAAGACGTCCTTACCGTCGCAGATCGCGTCGACCTCGACCTCTTTGCCGCGAATATATTTATCTACCAATACGGGCTTGTCCTCGTCGATCTCGACGGCGTCCTTGAGGTAGTGGCGGAGCTGCGTTTCCGACGTGACTATCTGCATGGCGCGCCCGCCGAGCACGAACGAGGGACGGACGAGCACGGGGTAGCCTATCTTCGCCGCCGCGCGTACGCCCTCCTCGATGTCGGTGACGGCTCTGCCTTCCGGCTGAGGAATATTAAGCTCGAGCAGTATCTTTTCGAACAGATCGCGGTTCTCCGCGCGGTCTATCGCCTCGACACCCGTACCGATGATGTTCATTCCGCGGTGAAGGAGAGGCTCGGCGAGGTTGATGGCGGTTTGTCCGCCGAGAGAGGCTATCGCATCGTACGCGCCCTCGAAGAATGCGATGTTCATCACGTCCTCGGGAGTCAACGGCTCGAAATAGAGCTTGTCCGCCGTAGTGTAGTCGGTCGAGACTGTCTCGGGGTTGTTGTTGATGATGATGGATTCAAATCCGCTCTTTTTGATAGTCGTGACGGCGTGGACGGTCGAATAGTCGAACTCGACTCCCTGACCGATGCGGATCGGACCCGCGCCGAGTACGATTATCTTTTTGCGGTCGGTAACGACAGACTCGTTCTCGCCCGAATAGGACGAATAGAAATACGGGATATACGCGCCTGTGTGGCAGGTGTCGACCATGCGGTAGACCGGGAAGATCTTGTTATCAATTCGCAGAGCGGCGACGTCCTCCTCTTTCATTCCCCAAAGCTTCGCGATATACTTGTCGCAAAAGCCGAGCTTTTTAGCCCCCCTCAGCGCATCGAGGTCTCCCTTGTGCGACGAGAGGACCTTTTCGTAGTCGGTTATCTTTTTTATGCTTTCAAGGAACAGAGGGGTGATGAGCGTCTTTTCGTATATCTTGTCTATCGGCGTTCCGAGGCGGAGCAGACGCGCGACAGCGTAGATGGCATCGTCTTTGAACTCAGAAACGTACGTGAGAAGCTCGTCCTCCGTATAGCTCTCGAACTTGTGACTGAACAGATGGCAGACACCGGTCTCAAGGCTTCTGACCGCTTTGAGCATACATTCCTCGAGCGTGCTTCCTATCGCCATGACCTCGCCGGTCGCCTTCATCTGCGTGCCGAGCTTGTTGCTCGCGGCGGCGAACTTATCGAACGGGAAACGCGGGAACTTTGCGACGACGTAGTCGAGCGACGGCTCGAACGCTGCGTTCGTGTTCGCTATCTTAATATCCTCGAGCGCCATACCGACCGCTATCTTTGCGGTCACGCGGGCGATGGGGTATCCTGACGCCTTGGACGCGAGCGCGGAAGAACGCGACACGCGGGGGTTGACTTCTATCAAATAATATTCCGAGGTCTTCGGATGGAGCGCGAACTGCACGTTGCATCCGCCCTCGATGCCGAGCGCGCGGATGATCTTGATAGCGCTGTCGTTGAGCATTTTGAGGTCGTGATCGTTCAGCGACATTATCGGAGCGACGACGATGGAGTCTCCGGTGTGTACGCCGACGGGGTCGACGTTTTCCATACCGCAGATCGTGATCGCCCTGTCATTGCCGTCGCGCATTACTTCAAATTCGATCTCCTTGTAGCCGCGGACGCTTTTTTCTATGAGCACCTGATGTACGGGAGACAGCTTGAACGCGTTGACCGCGACTTCGACAAGCCCCTCCTCGTCGTCGGCAAAGCCGCCGCCGGTGCCGCCGAGCGTGAACGCGGGACGAAGTACCACCGGGTAGCCTATCTCTTTCGCCGCTGCCTTTGCCTCGTCTACCGAGTAGGTGATGCGTGAGGCGACGACCGGCTCGCCGATCTCTTCGCAAAGCTCCTTGAACAGTTCTCTGTCCTCGGCTTTCTCAATGCTCCTGCTGCTCGTGCCGAGCAATTCGACTCCGCACTCGCGGAGTATGCCTTTCTTCTCGAGCTGCATCGCGAGGTTGAGCCCCGTCTGTCCGCCGATGCCGGGGATTATCGCGTCGGGGCGCTCCTTGCGGAGTATCCTCGCCACGTATTCGAGCGTCAGAGGCTCCATATATACCTTGTCCGCGATCGACGTATCGGTCATAATCGTCGCGGGGTTGGAGTTGACGAGCAGGACCTCGTAGCCCTCCTCCTTGAGCGCGAGACACGCCTGCGTCCCGGCGTAGTCGAACTCCGCCGCCTGTCCGATGACGATAGGACCCGAGCCTATTATCATTATTTTTTTGAGATCCGTTCTTTTTGCCATTT
>CADBQA010000113.1 GCA_902796675.1 uncultured Ruminococcus sp. | reverse complement strand
CTTATGCGCTCTCGGAGTTTGTCTTATAGGTCCCGCCGTCGGAATCGAGTCGCCGATAACGGTAATACAGATGCTCTGGGTAAATATTATCATGGATACGCTCGGAGGACTCGCTTTTTCGGGAGAGATACCGCTTCGCGAATACATGACAAGACCTCCCGTCAAACGGAACGAAAAGATCCTCACAAAGAGGATGGTCGGTCAGATACTCTACCTCGGCTTATATACGCTGACCCTGAGCATACTGTTTTTGAAACTGCCGGCAGTAAGAACGATCCTTTCAAAAGACGATGACGTATATCACCTCACCTGCTTTTTCGCGCTGTTCATTTTCTGCGGTATTTTCAACAGCTTCAATTCGCGCTCGCCGTCCGGAAAACTTCTCTCTCACATCTCCGGAAACAAAGCGTTTATTTTCATAATAGCTTTTGTCGCCGTCGTTCAAATAGCGATAATATACACGGGAGGCTCCGTTTTCAGATGCGTACCGATCACCGCCAAAGACCTTGCGATCTGCGCCGCCGCGGCGTTCACGGTGATACCCGCCGATATGATAAGAAAATCGTTTATTAAAGGAAAAGAGCGCCGGTAAACGGCGCTCATTTTAATGCTTTATTGAAACAGATCAAACAGCGACATCTGATTCGTTGGGTTCATTCCCTCGAGCGCCCCGTTCGTACGGAGAAGCTCTATGAGCGTGGAACCGACGTTAGCCTCTGTCTTAAGGTCCTCGATACAATGAATCCTACCGTCCTCGCGCGCGTTCATAATGCTCATGGCTGCGCTCTCGCCGAGACCGGGAAGAGAAATGAACGGCAGCCTTATCTTTCCGTTTTCCGGTACGAACTTCGTCGCGTGAGAATACTTAACGCTGACCGGGAGATATTCGATACCGCGCTGATAGCTCTCGTTTACTATCTGTATCGCGTTGAACATTTCCTTGTCTTTCTGGGTCGCGCCCGGATCGTTCTTTATTCTCGCAAGCTCGTCGAGACATCCGAAGACGTAATTCTTTCCCTTCATTACTATCGTAGCGTCGCACCCACCCGGCGCCGCCGTGAAATACGCGGCGTAAAACTCGACGGGATTGTAGATCTTATGCCAGCCCATCCTGAGCGCGTCTATGACGTAAGCCGCCGCGTGAGCCTTCGGGAACATATATTTTATTTTCTTGCAAGAGTCGATGTACCAGTCCGGCACGTTCTTCTCGCGCATTGCCGCCTCGTGCTCAGGAGTCAAGCCCTTACCTTTTCTGACTTTCTCCATAATATCGAAAGCGAGCTTGTTATCAAGTCCGTACTTGTGGATAAGACAAAGCATTATGTCGTCTCTCGTACCGATGACCTCCGAGATCGTGCATATCTTGTTCTCTATAAGGTCCTCGGCGTTTCCGAGCCAGACCGCGGTGCCGTGCGTGAGACCCGATATCTGAAGGAGGTCGGCGAACGTCTTCGGCTGAGACTTTATGAGAACTCCGCGCACGAAAGGCGTGTTCATCTCCGGAAGGCAGAGCGTTCCGGTCTCGACGCCTTTAAGCTGCTCCGACGTCACGCCGAGCGGGGCGGGCGACGTAAACAGCTTGTACACGTTGGGGTCGGAGAGCGGCGTATCAAGAATGTTTGTGCCGGTATACTCCTCGATCCTCTTATACTTTGTCGGAATATCGTGTCCGAGTATATCGAGCTTGAGGATGGTATCGTGAAGATACTTGAATTCAAAATGAGTCGTAATGACGCTTCGGTCTCCGGCGGGGTGCTGGACGGGAGTAAAGTCGTATATCTCATACTCCTGCGGCACGACTATGATGCCGCCCGGGTGCTGACCCGTCGTTCTCTTGGTCCCGACACAACCGCAAACGAGACGGTCGATCTCCGCCTTTGGAAGAGTTATTCCCTTTTCTTCGAGATATTTGACGGTGAGCCCGTACGCGGTCTTGTCGGCAAGTGTGCCGATAGTCCCCGCTCTGAAAGCGTGCCCTTTTCCGAATAGGACCTCCGTGAATTTATGAGCGTCAGACTGAACGTCGCCGGAGAAGTTGAGGTCTATATCCGGCACCTTGTCTCCCTTGAAGCCGAGGAAGGTCTCGAACGGGATATCGTGGCCGTCGCGTATAAGCTCGGCTCCGCAGTTGGGGCACTTCGCCGCGGGCATATCGAATCCGGAGCCGTAATTTTTGCCTGTCTCGAAATCAGAATATTTGCACATCGGGCATCTGTAATGCGGAGGAAGCGCGTTTACCTTCGTGATACCTCCGAAAAACGCCGCGACGGACGAGCCGACAGATCCTCTCGACCCCACCTGATAACCCTTCGCCTCGCTGTTTTCAACGAGTTTTTTCGCGATTATGTACATGATCGAATAGCCGTACTTAATGATCGGCCCGAGTTCCCTTTCAAGTCTCGTCTCAACTATTTCGGGGAGCGGGTCGCCGTACATTTGATGCGCCATCGTGTAGCATTTCGTTCTGAGTTCGTCGTCAGAGCCGTCGATGTGCGGGTCGTATTTACCCTCGGGAATCGGTCTTACGTTTTCGATAAGGTCGAATATCTTCTTCGGGTTTTCGATAACGACTTCCCTTGCGACGTCCTCGCCGAGATATGAAAACTCCGAGAGCATCTCGTCTGTCGTTTTGAAATAAAGCTTCGTCTCGCGGTCGGCGTCGGCGAACTTCTTTCCGGAGAGTAAAATCCTTCTGTAAATCTCGTCCTCGGGATCGAGATAATGCGCGTCGGACGTTGCGACGACAGGTTTTCCGAGCTTCTTGCCGAGCTCATAGATACGCCTGTTTATTTCTTTCAGCTCTTCCTCACCGGATACTGTTCCGTCGTTTATCAAAAACGTATTGTTTGATATAGGCTGGATCTCAAGGTAGTCGTAGAAGGACGCTATCTCCTCGATCTCGTTGTCAGGTCTTCCCTTTATGATCGCCTGATAAAGCTCTCCCGCCTCGCAGGCGGAGCCGATAAGAAGCCCTTCTCTGTACTCTTCTATATG
>CADBQA010000112.1 GCA_902796675.1 uncultured Ruminococcus sp. | reverse complement strand
ATCTCCTCGGCGTCGTCCCACATCTTCTTCAAGTCGTAAAACTGAATAAGACCGAAGCGCGCTCTTATCTGGCGCGACGGGTCCTTGTCCTGCTTGATCAAGGTTTTCAGTGTCTTGACGCCCTCCTCCCACAGCGCGTCGTATTCTTCCTGCGGAATATCGTAGGCTCTTCTTTTGCTCGAGTTCCAGAGGTAATATTCAAGATTTCCCGCGCTCTCCAGCTTGACGTCGTAATTCAGAGGATATTTTTTGAGAAACTGTTTTCTCGCGTTGTATCCCTTTAATATAGCGTTGTCCTCGTACGCGCCGGCGTGAAACGTGTTCCAGATATCCTCGATCTCTTTGTCGAGCTTTTCCTTGTCTTCTTTTTCGTTGGTCCCCGCGCCGAGAAGACAGTCCGTCGTGACGCCGAGTATCGATGAGAGGGGAAGAAGGAGGGAGACGTCGGGCATATTGTTGTCGCACTCCCACTTCGAGACAGACTGAACGGAGACGTTCAGCGCCTCGGCGAGGTCGGACTGGGATATATCGGCTTCACGTCTTAACGTTTTGAGCCTTTGACCGAAACTCATCATTTTTGTATACCATCCTTTTAAGTTTTTCTGAAAATGCGACGGCCGTCGTTTCCTTACGACCATATTGTAGCAGATTTCTCTCGCTTTGTAAACATAACGCTTCGCGAATCGGATTTAACCGCCGCTTGAGAAAAAACGGAGGTCAATTTATAAAAAACGCTTGAATACTCCGTCGATTTGTGATATTATATATTATATCGTATTATGGCTAAAACCGGGGGTGAAGAAATGAATCTTCAGGAATCCGGAGAGATGTATCTCGAAACGATACTCGTGCTCAGTAAGAAAAAAGACGTTGTAAGGTCGATCGACGTCGCGGAGGAAATGGGCTTTTCAAAGCCCAGCGTCAGCCGCGCCGTGGGACTTCTCAAGAGCGGCGGCTATATAACCGTCGACATCAACGGCTATATCGAGCTGACCGATGCGGGGCGGGAGATCTCCGAGAAAATTTATGAAAGACATACGGTGCTGAC
This sequence comes from uncultured Ruminococcus sp., assembly GCA_902796675.1. Taxonomy (GTDB): domain Bacteria; phylum Bacillota; class Clostridia; order Oscillospirales; family CAG-272; genus RUG14199. The sequence goes on along the minus strand of CADBQA010000112.1, from coordinate 12,675 downwards.
GAAGTTCTTCAAGGCGATCGGCGTCGACTCCGAAACGGCGGTCGACGACGCCTGCAAGATAGAGCACGACATAAGCGACGTGTCTTTCGACGCTCTTAAGAGATTTCTTGACAACGGGTTGACAAAATAATACAGACTACGCAAACGGAGAAAAACATGTCAGAAGCTGAAAAATTCGTAATGAGAGCCGCGTCGGAGTTCGATTTTGAGGGTATGCCGACGTCATTTGAACGCTGCAACGCGGGACATATCAACGATACGTTCTTTATTTACTGTGAAAAAAAGGATCCCTCGTATATACTTCAAAGAGTAAACACAAATATCTTCAAGGATCCCGAGAGCCTTATGGAGAATATCTGGGGCGTCTGTATGCATCTGAGAAGAAAGACCGCCGAGGAGGGCGGAGACCCCGACCGCGAGGTCAGAAAGATAATCCTCACGAAGAGCGGAAGCAGATACTACATAGACGAGGAGGGCGGCTACTGGCGCGCTTACCTCTGCCTGAACGGCGTTCTCTGCCTCAACGAGGCGACGAAGGAGACGTTCTATAAATCCGCGCTCGCCTTCGGTCACTTCTTCTGCCAGCTCGCCGATTATCCCGCCGACACACTCGTCGAGACGATACCGAACTTCCACAACACGGTCTCCCGTTTCAACGACTTTGTCGCCGCGCTCGAGGCTGACCCGCTCGGCAGAGCGAAGGAGTGCCCCGAGCTTATCGAGTTCGCGCTCTCCAAGCGTGACAAATGTTCCTACATTCTCGACAGGCTCGCGAGCGGTGAGATGAGACTTTGCGTAACTCACAACGACACGAAGCTCAACAACGTTCTTCTCGACGAGAAGACCGGAGACGGCGTCTGCGTCATCGACCTCGACACGGTCATGCCCGGCTCCATCCTCTACGACTTCGGCGATTCGATAAGATTCGGCGCGTCGAGCGCGAAGGAGGACGAGGCGGACCTCGACAAAGTCTTTGTCGATCTCGAACTTTTCGAGACCTACGTCGACGGCTTCCTCAAGGAACTGAGACCCGCCATGACGGAGGCTGAGATCCTCGGTCTTCCGATGGGCGCGTACCTTATGACGTACGAATGCGGTATAAGATTCCTCGCCGACTATCTGACGGGCGACACGTATTTCAAGACGCACTACGAGGGACAGAACCTCGTCAGAGCGAAGAACCAGTTGAAGCTCGTCGCCGATATGGATGAAAAACTCCCCGAGATGGAGAAAATCGTAAGACGTTATCTGTGACACGAACTAATTAAAGGAGCCGCAATGCGGGCTGCACGCTAAATGGAAAACAAGAATCAAATCAATCTTGAAAAATTCTGGTACGTTCTCCGCAGAAGAATAGTCATTATAATCGCCGCCGCCATCGTTCTCGGACTCGGCGCGGGATTCGCGACGAAGCTTCTCGTCAAGCCGGACTACGTCGCCGCCGTGAAATTTTACGTAAACGCGTCGCCTAACAAAACGGAACTCAACCAGTCGGATATCTACGTTGCGAAGAGCCTCGTCGACACGTATATCGAGATCATCAAGAGCGATACGTTCCTCGAGGAGATCGCGTCCGTTTCCGGCGTCGACTACACGCCCTCGGAGATAAGAGCGCGTATGAGCGCGTCATCCGTTTCCGGCACGGAAATTTTCAAGGTCTCCATCGCCGATAAGGATTTCAAGAAGGCGTACATTCTGGCGTCGTCTATCGCCGAGCGCGGTCCGTCTGAGATCGAGCGCGTCGTCGTCGGGGGCAAGGTCAGCGTCGTCGACCGTCCGAAGATACCGACCGTACCGAACGGCACCGGCGCGACGAGAAACGCGATAATCGGCGCCGTCGTGGGCGCTATCGCCGTCTTCATCATATTCTTCGTCAGAGAGATCCTCGACGTTACGATCTACGAGGAAGAAGATCTGACCGATAATTTCGAATATCCGATAATCGGCACCATCCCGACCATCGTCACGGAGAGCGACGTAAAAGGAAAGAAACTCTCGAAGACGGGCAAGTACGCGGGGTACGGCTACGGATACGGAGATTATGCGTACGGAGAAAAGGCTGAGAAGGCGTCTGAAGCGTCGAAGGCAAAACCGGCTGCCGCCAAAGCCCAGGACGCAAAAAAGATACCCGTCGCAAAGCCCGCCGAGCCGAAGGAAAAGACGGCGGGTAAAGCCGATAAAAAAGGAGTGAAAGGAGACGATGCGAAATGAAACAGCAGACACCGTCAAAGAACTACGAAGGTAAGCTCCTCACTTCCAAAACGCCTTTTGCGATAAACGAGGCTTTCCGCACGCTCAGAACGAATCTGTTCTACACGTCGAAAGGCGAAAAATGTCCGGTCTACGGCATCACGAGCTGCTACGCGAACTCCGGTAAAAGTCTTGTTATCGCCAACGCCGCAATCTCGTTTTCACAGCTCAACAAAAAGGTCCTTCTCATAGACTGCGACCTTCGCAACTCCGTCGTTCATAAGATCTTCGGTCTTGAAAAGGGTCTCGGCATAAGCGAGCTTCTCGCCGGGAGCGACAACGCCGTCGACCGCGCCTTGCGCAAAACGGCGTACGAAAACCTCCAGGTCATCACCTCGGGCGGTACGCCTCCGAACCCGACGGAGCTTCTCGCATCCGAGAGGATGAACAAACTCATAGGGATCCTCAAGAATCATTTTGACGTGATTTTCATCGACCTTCCTCCGATAGGGCTCGTATCCGACGCCGCGGTCATAGCGGAGATCGTAACGGGATACGTTTTCACCGTCCGCTCCGGCTTTGACGACAGACGGGACGTTGAGCAGGTGCTCGGCGTCGCGGAGCAGATGAATATGAATATCATCGGCTTTATTCTTAACGACGTCAACGTAAAGGTCTCCGCAAAGTACGGAAAATACGGAAAGTACGGCCGCTACGGACGTTACGGAAGGTATTCGAGATACGGCAAGTATTACGGACGTTACGGCAAGTACTACGGAAGATACGGCAAGTATTACGGCGCCTACGGATACGGCAAAAACGCCGATCAGAACAACTACAACAACAATTATTATAACAATAACTATTACAACAATTAACGATCCGTCAGTAAAGAGGGTGTCGATATGAAAAGCAGAATCACAACTGATTTTCATTCTCACATTCTGCCCGGCGCCGATCACGGCTCGGACAGCGTTGAGACGAGCCTCGAACAGCTTTCGATCATATCGTCGCACGGTATAAAGAGGGTCGTCGCGACGCCTCATTTTTACCCGATGAGCGACAGCGTCGAGTCTTTTCTCGAGCGCAGAGCGGAGTGCGCGCACAATCTTCACGCCGCGATGCGAGAGGGCGACCCGGAGGTCCTGCTCGGCGCCGAGGTGCTGATATGCAACGGCATCGAGCGCATGGAAGGGCTGCGCCGCCTCACCGTTCTCGGCACGAACTGTATCCTGCTTGAAATGCCGATGACGACATGGAGCGACACGACCTACGAGACTGTCCGGGCGATAGCCGATATGGGGCTTGACGTCGTTATGGCTCATATCGACAGGTACGACCCGCGGAGTATAGAACAACTGATGACACTCGACGTTTCGGCGCAGCTCAACCCGGATCCTTTTTTCTCGCGCAGAGGGAAGAAGTTCGCCGCAAGGTGGCTTGAGGAGGGCAAGGTCGTCGCCGTGGGCAGCGATCTGCACATGGCAAACGAGAGGGCGTACCGCGATTTTGTCGGCGCCTGCTCGTCGCTCGACGGATATGCCGAATACGTTCAGAACTCAATGGATTCGCTTCTTGACGGAGCACATATTTTGAAAAGCAAATAATAAAACGCGCCCTTATCCGGGCGCGTTTTGCTCTGGGCGAAAAACCGTTTGAAACCGCGTTTCGCCAAAAAAGACGAATGGAGGCTTTTATGCTCGTAATCGATCACCTCACAAAAAAGTACGGCTCAAAGATCGCCGTCGACGACCTCTCGCTCCACATAGCGCCGGGGGAGATCTACGGCTTCATAGGTCACAACGGCGCGGGTAAAACGACGACGCTGAAAGCGGTCGTCGGGATACTCGACTTCGACAGCGGCGATATCCTGATAGACGGAAAATCAATAAAGAAGTCGCCTCTCGAGTGCAAATCGGAGATAGCCTATATACCCGACAATCCCGACATTTACGACTATATGACGGGACAGAAGTACTTGAACTTTATCGCCGACGTCTTCAACGTAGGAAAAGCGGAGCGCGGGGAGCGGATAAAAAAATACTCGGAAATATTCGAACTGTCGGGCGCCCTTGCCAACCCGATAGCGTCCTATTCTCACGGTATGAAGCAGAAGCTCGTCGTGATCTCCGCGCTCATCCACGAGCCGCGCCTTATTATAATGGACGAACCGTTCGTCGGTCTCGACCCTAAAGCGTCGCATATCCTCAAGGAGATAATGCGCGAGATCTGCGACAAGGGCGGCGCGATATTCTTCTCGACGCACGTTCTCGAGGTCGCTGAAAAGCTTTGCGACAAGGTGGCGATCATTAAGGATGGAAAACTCATCCGTTCCGGCACCATGGAAGAAGTGAAAGGGGACGAATCGCTTGAGGCGGTCTTCCTCGAGCTGGAGGCGGACAATGCTTAAGACCCTTATCAAGAAACAGTTTACGGAGATGTTCCGAAACTATTTCTACGATCAGAAGAAGAACCGCGCGCGCTCGAAGGCGGCGTCGGTGGGACTCATCGTTATGTTCGTCTTTCTTATGTTCGGGGTAATGGGCGGCATCTTCGGTTTTCTCGCGTACAACCTCGTTCCGCTGTTCTCGATCGGCTACGGCTGGCTGTATTTTGCGATCCTCGGCGGAATAGGACTCGTTTACGGCGTGATAGGCAGCGTGTTCAACACCTACTCCGGGCTGTACGTCGCAAAGGATAACGACCTCCTCCTTTCGATGCCGATACCTCCGCGCACGATAGTCGCCGCAAGGACCGCGGGCGTATATCTCATGGCGCTCCTTTATTCGGCGTCGGTAACGCTTCCGGCGGCGGTCGTATACTTCGTTCTCGTACCGCAGACCGCGCTCTCCGTCGTCGGCGCGATACTTATGATCTTCATCGTCTCGGCGATAGACTTCGTCCTTGCGTGTCTTCTCGGCTGGGTCGTCGCGAAGATCGCCTCGAAACTCAAAAACCGTTCGTTCGCGGTCGTTATATTATCGCTGCTCTTTTTCGCCGTTTACTACTTCGTCTATTTCAAGGCGCAGGACGCTATAAAAGACCTTCTTGCAAACGCCTCGCAGTACGGCGACGCGATACGCGGCTCCGCGTACCCGGTCTACCTCTTCGGCAGAGCGGGCGAGGGCGACGCGGCGGCGATGGGTATCTTCTTCGCAGTATCGGCGGCGCTCGTCGCGCTCTCCGTATACGTTCTCTCGCATACGTTTATTAAGATCGTGACGTCGTCGCAGGGAAATGACGTCAAGGGCAAAATGAAGAACATTAAAGAGAAGAGCCTCTTCGGAACTCTTCTCTCGAAGGAATACGCGAGATTCAAGTCGAGCCCGACGTATATGCTCAACTGCTCGCTCTCGACTCTGTTTCTCCCCGCCGCAGGTATCGCCGTGCTTATAAAAGGGGCGGACCTGAAAAATGTATTGGATCTCGTGTTCACGCCATTCGGCGGAGACTTGCCGGTCGCTGTCTGCTGCGTCGTCTGCCTCATCACGGGGATGAACGTCATAACGACTCCTGCGATCTCGCTCGAGGGCAAAACTCTTTGGATAGAGAAGTCGCTTCCGGTCAACGCGAAGTCGCCGCTTCTCGCGAAGCTCGCGCTCCACGTCATTCTGACGACGCCGGCGACGGCATTGTGCTCCGTCTGTATGGCGATAGGGCTCGGTATTAGCTTTGCAGACGGCGTTCTCGTCACGGCGGTATCAGCCGCGTTTTCGGTCATGACCGCGGCGTTCGGACTTGTGATCGGTATTCAGAAGCCGATGCTCGACTGGACGAAGGAGATCGTGCCGATAAAGCAGAATATGTCGATACTTATCTCGATGCTGTTCGGTACGGCGGCGGTCCTCGTCCTCGGCGCGGTCTACTTCATCGCGGCGTCCGCGATGCCGGCGGCGCTTTACCTCTCGATATTCTTCGCGCTCTTCGCGGCGGCGTCCGCGTATCTGATCTACTGGATACTCACTAAGGGAGCGGAGAAGTTCTCAAGGCTTTAATAAAAATGAAAGCGCGGCGTCAGCCGCGCTTCAGAGCGAAGACAAACTTGGTAGAGCAGCAATGAAATGAAGGAATACCTACAAATCCGTAGGGCTCGATGCCCACATCCGTAGGGCTCGATGCCCACATCGAGCCGTGACGGTATAAAAAAGAACGGCGGGCAAAATGCCCGCCGTCATTGCTTTTCTGCCGCGAACCCCAAAACCCGCTGCGCGCTTTTTTTATAATTTGTCCGCTATCCTCAAGATGAGGTCTTCGGTCTTCTCCCATCCGAGACAGGGATCGGTTATGGATTTTCCGTATACGTCGTCGCCTATCTTTTGCGCTCCGTCTTCGATGTAGCTCTCGATCATAAGTCCTTTAACGAGCCGTCTTATATCGCTGCTTGAATTCATACTGTGTACGACGTCCTCGGCTATCCTCGTTTGCTCGAGGTACTTTTTTCCCGAGTTCGCATGGTTCGTGTCTACGATGACCGAAGGATTTGCAAGTCCGCTTTCGGCGTAAAGCTCGCCCAGACGCAGAAGGTCTTCGTAGTGGTAGTTGGAAATGCTGTGACCGTAGTAGTCCGTCATTCCGCGAAGGATGGCGTGAGCGAGCGGGTTGCCCGCGCTGTGGACCTCCCAGCCGCGGTAGAGGAACGTGTGGGCGCTTTGCGCGGCGGTGATCGAATTCATCATAACGGTCAGGTCGCCGCCCGTCGGGTTTTTCATACCGACCGGTATCTCAAGTCCGCTCGACACGAGCCTGTGCTGCTGATTTTCGACCGACCTCGCGCCGACGGCGACGTAGGAGAGAAGGTCGGAGAGGTATCTGTGGTTCTCGGGGTAGAGCATCTCGTCGGCGGCGCTGAGGCCGTAGTCGCGAAGAGAGGCGAGATGAAGCTCTCTTATCGCGATGATGCCTTTCAGCATATCGGGGCGGGAGCCCGGGTCCGGCTGGTGGAGCATACCCTTGTATCCCGCGCCCGTCGTTCTCGGCTTGTTCGTGTATATCCTCGGTATTATGATCATCTTGTCTTCGACCCGGTCGGCGACGCGGCGAAGTCTTCCGATATAATCGAGTACCGGCTCCTTCGAGTCCGCGGAGCAGGGACCTATCACGAGGATGAATTTGTCCGATTCACCTTTGAATACCTTTGCGATCTCACGGTCTCTTTCCGCTTTGATCTTTGCCGACGCGTCGTCTATCGGATACATCTCTTTTACTTCCTTCGGTATCGGCAGCTTCCTTGCAAACTCCATGTTCATTTTTCTTACCTCTTTTTTGACTTTTGCTATTTTTTGTCGAACGCCTCGCGCCTTTCGGTCGACGTGCGCATCATTTCTCTCATCTTGTCTCTGTCCTCGCGCTCAAGCGCGTCGCGAAGGGCTTTGAAGTTCTCCAGAAAATTGTCCATTTCAAAGAGAAGTTTTTCCTTGTTCGCTATGAAAAGCTCGCTCCACATTTCGTCGTTTATCTTCGCGATCCTCGTTAAGTCGCGGAAGGAGTCGCCCGTGTAGCGTGAAATCGTCGGGTCGTCCGACGAGCACATCAGCGAGACCGCGATGCAGTGCGTGAGCTGGGAGAGAAAAGCTATCATTTCGTCGTGCTCGTCGGGGGAGAGAACGGATATCCTCGCGAATCCGAGCGTCTCGCCGAGTGCGCGGCATATTTCTATCGCCTCCTCGGTGTTCTTATCCGTCGGGACGATGATGTAGTTCGCAACTCTGAAAATGGTGTCGTCGCTGTATTTTATCCCGCTCTTTTCGCGCCCCGCCATCGGGTGAGCGGCGATGAATTCGCAGTCGTCGCGAAGGATCTTCTGCACAGCCCCGACGACGCTGCCCTTGACGCCCGTGACGTCCGTCACGACGGCGCCGCTTTTGAAATATTTCTGGTTTTCCCCGATCCACTCGGCGACGGTGTGAGGGTATAGCGCGATTATGATAAGGTCGGCTGAGGAAATAAGAGACGGATCGGGCGACGCCGCGCCGCGCGCGATAATACCGCGGGAGAGTGCGTATTCTATCGTCTCCGCGCTTCTCGTTATCGCCGAGACGTCGTAGCCCTGCTTCGTGAGGCACGAGGCGTAAGAGCCGCCTATCATTCCGAGACCGACTATAAGAATTTTCACGTCCTTTCCGAGGACGTATTTTTTATCGAGCGTCAACTATTTTCACCTCAATTCCGAGAGATCGCAGGACTTCGTAAAATTCCGGGTAACTCTTTCTGACGGCTTCGGCTCCGTCGAGCTCGCCGCCGGTCACCGTTAAAAGAACGGAAAGCGCCATCGCTATTCTGTGGTCGTTGTGAGAGGAGAGCGCCATCCCGGGGCGCACAAGATCGCCCGAGACCGTGACGGAATCATTCCCGACGCCGAGCGTCACGCCGAAGGCGGAAAGCTCTTCCTTCATCGCCTCCGCTCTGTCGCTCTCCTTGTATTTGAGCCTTCCCGTTCCGGTAAAACGTCCGCCTCCGCGGTACGCCGCGAGCGCGAAGAGAAGTGGGGCGAGGTCCGGGCAATCGGAAAGGTCGACCGTCTCGCCTCTTATGATCTTTTCAAAAGCCACGGGGTAAACGCGGTCGCCCTGACGGGACGTGGCGTCAAGCCCTGCGACTTTCACGTCGCCGCCGAGGACGTTCAAAGCGTCTGTAAACGCGGCGTTCGACCAGTCGCCGCCGACGGTAAATTCAGCCCTTTCGTACCCGCCGCCGGATGTAATATATCCCTCGTCCGAGGCGGACGCGCCGACGCCGAATTTTCTCATTACGTCAAGCGTTATATCGACGTAAGACGCGCTCTCGGCGCGCCCCAGGACACGCAGGACGCTCCTGCCGTCAAGCGATCCCAGCGAGATCAGCAGACCGGTCATAAACTGGCTGCTCTTCGACATCGAAACGTCGTACTCGCCGGGCGTGAGCGCGCCGGCGACCGTGACGGAGTTCTCACCTTTTTCAAAGAGAAAGGCGCGCCTTTTGCAAAGCTCCTCATATTCGTCAAGAGGACGGGAGAGAAGCTTTTCCGTGCCGGTAAGCGTCACTCTTTCGCCTGAAATCAGGCAGAGGGGAAGGAGAAACCTCAGCGTGCTTCCGCTCTCGCCGCAGTTCAGCGTACATTCTTTTATTTCCTTCGGGTCAAGCCCCCCGATATAAACGGTGCCGCCGTCCTTTTCGACCGACGTGCCGAGCGTCTCAAGACAGCGCAGGGTCGCCGTGACGTCGTCGGAATCCGATACGCCGTGAAGTGTGCTTCCGTTTGTCAGCGCGCCGCATATCAGCGCGCGGTGCGCCTCGCTCTTTGACGGAGGAGCCGTGACGGCGCCTCGCGCCGCGCCGGGGATAATTTCAATTTTCATCTTTATTAACGAGAATATCCATCGCCTCGAGGTATCCCTTGAAGCCGTGTCCGGAGACCGTCGCGACGCACGCGTCGCGAACGTAGCTTATTTGCCTGAACGGTTCGCGGTTCGCAACGTCCGAGATATGTACCTCGACTGCCGGAAGCCCGACCGCCTTTACGGCGTCCGCTATCGCGACGCTCGTGTGCGTGTAAGCCGCGGGGTTTATGACTATCGCGTCAAAATCGCCGAGCGCGTCCTGGATGCAGTCGACGATATCGCCCTCGTGGTTCGATTGGAAGATGCCGACCTCGACGCCGAGCTCCTTCGCGTGAAGCTCTATCATATCGACGAGCGCGTTGTAGTCCTCGCGTCCGTAAATATTCGGCTCCCTGATCCCGAGAAGATTGAGGTTCGGTCCGTTGATTATAAGTATTTTCATTCTTTCTCTCCGTCGTAAAATAAGTTGATCACTTTCATCGCCACGTCGAAAGCGTCGCCGTCGCCGTCGACGGTAAAGTCGGCTGTCGCTCTGTAAATATCTATCCGCTCGCGGTAGCGGCGCTCCAGCATCTCGCAGTCGGACGAGAGCGGACGGTCCGGTGTCGATAGAAGCTTATCGAGCGAGCGGTCTATGAAGACGATCTTTCCGCTCCGCTTGAGCGACCTTACGTTCTCCTGCCGCAGGACAGCGCCGCCGCCTGTCGCGATAACGACCGAGGTGCGTTTTGCCGCCGCGGCGATCTCTTTTGTCTCGGCGTCTCTGAAATACACTTCGCCGTCATCGGCGAAAATGTCGGAGATCTTTCTCGCCTCGTTTTTTTCTATCTCGACGTCCGTGTCGATGAACTCTCTTCCGAGCTCTTCCGCGACGATTTTTCCGACCGTCGTTTTACCGCAGGAGGGCATACCTGTGAGTACGACGTCCTCGAGTTTTCTCAACAGTTTTGAGTAGATCGCGTCCGAAAGACCCTTTGAACAAACTTTGCCCGTGAACAGCTCGGACGATTTCACCGCCTGAAAAACGAGCATATAAAGACCGCCGCAGGCGGTAATTCCGTGCTCTCTCGCCGAGAGAACGAGCTCCGTCCTTAACGGATTGAATACAGCGTCGAAAACTCCGGAGAGATTTTCAAATTTTGTAATATCCACGGGGCATTCCGCAATCCTCGGGTACATTCCGACCGGCGTCGTATTGATGATGACCCCGGCGTCTGAGTGCAGTCCGTACGCCTCTTCGTAAGTCGCGGCGCCGTCTTTTCCCGATCTCGAGACCTTTACGACGTCAGCCGCGCCGAGTGAGCGCGCGACGTACTCCGCGGTCTTCGACGTGCCGCCCGTGCCGAGTATGAGGACTTTTTTGTCTTTCAGAACGATCTTGGCGCGAAGGATGGCTGCCGCCATCCCGTCCTTGTCCGTGTTGTAGCCGTAAAGCTTTCCGTCCCGGTTCACGACGGTGTTCACGGCTCCGATCTCCTTCGCCGCCGGGTCGATAAAGTCGAGGTGAGGGATGACCGTCTCTTTATACGGTATCGTCACGTTCAGCCCTTTGAATCCGCGGCGCTCGAAAAATCCTTCGACATCACTCGGCGAGAGTTCGATCAGTTTATAGTCGTAGCCGCCGATCTCCCGGTGGATCTCAGGCGAGTGGCTGTGACCGAGCCGCTCGCCGACAAGTCCGTACTCAGTCATAGCGCAAGCTCCTGCTCGGCGGCTTTTACCGCCAGCATATCGGCGACGACGAGCGCGGTGAGCGACGACATGACGACGGCGGCGCGGTGGACTATACACGGGTCGTGGCGTCCGCGTGAGAAGATGACCGTATCCTCCCCCTTCGATATATCGACGGTTTTTTGCTCTTTGGATATCGTCGGCGTCGGTTTTACAGCGGTTTTGAAAACTATCGGGGATCCGGTGGTAAGCCCGCCGAGGACGCCGCCGCAGTTGTTCGTCGCCGTCCTTACGCGGTGGTCGGCGACGGTAAACGGGTCGTTCGCCTCGCTTCCTCTCATATGGGAGAGCGCGAAGCCGCGGCCGAACTCTATCCCTTTTACAGCGGGGACGGAGAACGCGGCGTAGGAGAGCTGCCCCTCGACCGTTCCGAACCAAGGGTCGCCGACGCCTGCCGGTACTCCCGTGACGGCGGTCTCAAGGACTCCGCCGACGCTGTCGCCGTCCGCCCTTGCCGCCTCGATCGCCGCTCTCATTTTTTCTCCCGCTTCCTCCGTCAGAACGGGGAAGGATGAATATTTTACCGACTCGACGTCGGGTACGCTCTCAAAAGCGCGGTCCGAAACGCCGGCGATCTCAAGTATATGCGTGCCGATTTTGATCCCTTTCGCCTCGAGCGCGGAACGGACGACGGCGCCCGCCGCGACGAGCGGCGCCGTCAGCCTTCCGCTGAAGTGACCGCCGCCTCTGAAATCCTCGTGACCGTAGTTCCTTATGTGAGACGTGAAGTCCGCGTGGCCGGGGCGAAGGAGAGTGAGGTTTTCTCCGTAGTCCTCGCTCCTTGTGTCCTCATTGGGTATCAGTATGCAGACGGGCGAGCCGTTTGTCATACCTCTGAAAATTCCGCTGACGATCTGAAAGCGGTCAGCCTCGCGCCGCGCCGTGGATATCGCCCCGACCGGGCGGCGAGCCATAAGGGCGGAGGCTATTTCGTCCTCTTTTACCGGGATCATCGCGTGAAGCCCGTCGATGACGGCGCCGATCGACGCGCCGTGGCTCTCGCCGAACAGAGTGACTCTTATTATTCTTCCGAGCGTGTTGTTCATTTCGACGCCTCCTCAACGAGATCAATAAATTCATCGGGTGTCATTTTCTTGAATTCAAAAGTGCCTATCTTCGGGCAGATGACGGCGGTAAGCTCGCCCTGCGACATTTTCTTGTCGTGATATACCGCCTCGCGAAAGAGCGACGGCTTGAAGGGAAGCGCGGTTGGAAGCCCTTCGCGCTCGAGAACGGCTTTTATTCGCGCCCTCGCCTCGCCCTCCGATACGGGTATCATGCCAACGGCGACCGCCTCGCCGTGAAGAAGACCGCCGAAGCCCGAGACGCTCTCTATCGCGTGCGCCGCCGTGTGCCCGAAGTTCAGCGCGCGGCGAAGACCGGATTCAAGTCTGTCTTCTTCAACTACTCTGATTTTTATCTTTACGGCGTCGCGTAT
>CADBQA010000111.1 GCA_902796675.1 uncultured Ruminococcus sp. | reverse complement strand
GTTTTTTTCTTCTGTTTTTGGATTTGAGAGGAATCGAAGGGGAGCGGTAGTAGGGCTCGATGCCCACATCCGTAGGGCTCGATGCCCACATCCGTAGGGCTCGATGCCCACATCGAGCCGAGACAGCAAATCCGTAGGGCTCGATGCCCACATCGAGCCGTGTCGGTATAAAAAAGAGCGGCGGGCAAAATGCCTGCCGCGGTGAGATCTTCAAATCTTTCCGCGTTTCTCTCGCTCTGTCTCACGTCTTTGGATAATAAAGATTGAACTTAAAAATATTGTTATTATTGTCAAAAATAATTAGAATAAATAATTAATTTATTTTTTTGAAATAATTTGTTCATATTTTTGTAATATAATTTTTGTAATGTATATTAGCATATTATATATCCATGAAAGGACAAAATTAATGATTAGCGCAGGAAAAAAGACATCATTCGCACTTATCTCTGTTGTTCTGACTTTTGTTATGATCATCTCCGGCGCAGTCGCGGCCTTTGCCGCGGACTCCGGCATAACCGGATCCAAGGTGGCGACTCCCACAGAACTCAGTGACAGTGTAAAAGAAACAGAGGTAACACTCCAGATCCCCGCGGTAAAGGAGACCGACGAGTACGACATCGTCTTCGTTATGGACGATTCAAGTTCTACTTCCCTTGCAAGCGGTTTGTTCATTAATCGCGTAACGGAATTGTTCAACGGAATCGTTGCGCAGGGAGTAGACGTTAACGTCGGTGTTGTAAAATTCAGGGGTATTACTTACGACGCTATAAGCCTTGCTTCAAGCGGCGCTTACGAAAAGCTTGTAAAATACGATCCGGCAACGACGGCAAGTGTTATTATGGACGGTATAAACCTTCCTAAAGCAAGCTTTACGCCTTCTTCGAGAGGTACTAACGTACACGGGGCTCTTAAAGTTGCCGATAAATGGCTGTCTGAAGATGCGGACGTTGCAAATACCCATAAGTACGTCATTCTTCTTTCCGACCTGAAGACATATATCTGGGACAAAGACGGCGTTCCTACTACGATTTATTCGCAGAAGGTCAACGCAAGTTATGTTCATGACGCAGGAGGCGAAGAATCAGATACTTTTCCGCAAACAGGCAACCAGGTCACTCAAAAAGTGAAAACGTCGATGCTTTATGGCTTTGTCGTCCCGGAAGCGTTCGAAAGTTTGCTGGGCACATCCGTATTTAACGTTGGTCATATCGGTGCAGCCCCTGTTGCCGGAGTTTTGTTTGACAGCTCATACTACGAAAGCCTGTACAATTACAGCGCAGACCCCGCAATACTTGAGGAACTCAGGGGAAACAGTAAATATGACGCGGAGGCTTTTTATGCTTATGCGGAAAGCGCCTCTCTTGGCGGTACGGTAGAAGTTATACCCGTAACAAATGTTATTACAACAACCGACGCTCACCGCTTTGAAAAATACTATAAATATACTCCTACCCCCGGCAGCAAGTACGAAGGTATAAAATATCAGAGCATCAACCTGTACGAGCTTAAAGATAACGGTGACGGAACCTACTCTTTTGATACTTCAAAAGTAGATGAAGACAATTTCTTAGGTCACGTCGACCCGGTTCAGAAAGCGTCTTATTTAACAGGACATCTTTGGACTGACATGGGAGAAAAATATAACACCGGTTTTTTGGGTTATACTATCGATTATACCGGCGGACGTCAGATTTCTTCAAGTTTTCTGAATTGGATGCTCAAACCCGAGGTCTCCGATTATGCCGCATTAACTACGGATTCCGACGGTATTAACCATATGTTCGACTCCATCGAAAACGATATCAACTACCTTATCAAGACAGGTACCGTTACCGACGAGATCACGGATGAATTCGAGCTTATCAAGAACGGCGTCGACACCTTCACGGTAAAGCTTGACGGCGTAGCCGTTACAGGCGTCGCCGACGGCGAGAACAAGTGGAACTTCGGCGAACTTACGGGCGGCAGCTATCCCTACGTTGTAGAGTACGACGAAGGCACAAAGACGATCACGTGGAAGATAAACGTACCCGTTCAGGATTCCAAACCCATATCTCTCACCTACAAGCTTGAGATAGAGGACGGCGCCGAGAACGGCGTGCACGACACGAACAGGAGCGCAACGCTCGAGTACGAGTCGTTCAACGGCAATACGGACACTTACACGTTCCCCGTACCCGAAACGGAATACACGTTCACTCCCATCACGGAAGTCAAGTTCACAAAGACGTATATCGGCGGCGAAGGTTACGACAACGCGGGCGACGAGGTCGACCCTATCGGCAAGCTCAACGAAACGCTCAGCTTCACAGTCAAGCCTTACAAGTCGTTCAACCGCGAGATCGGCAAGACCGCGATCCCCGTATTCACTCCCGATACCTACACGATCACAGCGGGTACGGAAGCGGCTGAGGTCACGGCGACACTTCCGGATTACTCCGGCGCTGACGCGGGCATCGGCGACTACTGGTACGAGGTCAAAGAGACCGCCGGCACGACCGCAGGCGTCGTATACGACACGACGACTTACTATCTCCACGTTCAGGTAGTTCTCAGAGGCGCGGGCGTGACGGTATCGCAGGTGGCGCTCCACAAGACGGCTCCCGCCGACGACGGCTCCTACACGAACACAGCCGACAACAAGACGGAAGGCTTCACGAACGAATACTCCGCGGGCGAAGTTACCGTAACTAAGAAAGTTACCGGCAACATGGGCGACAAAAACAAGCCCTTCGACATCACCGTAACGTTCACCGCACCCGAGGGAAAGACCGTGACCGGAGATATCAAGTATACCGAAAACGGCACGGAAAAGACGATTGCGGCGGGAGCTGAAGGCTGGACCGGCAACAAGAGCGTAACGATTTCCATCAAGGACGGCGCTTCCGTAACGTTTACGAACGTCCCGGACGGCGTCACCTACACGGTAGTCGAGGCTGACTACACCGTCGAGGGCTACGATGCGCCCGATTATGCGTTTGACAACGCAACAGAGACCGGCGACACGGTGACGGCGGACGGCGCTTCCGGTAAGATCTCCGACAGCGCGGACAAGGTGACAGTCACGAACAACAAGACGTCCACGATCGACGTCGGCGTCATAGTAGAGAACGCTCCGTTCGTTCTTGCTATCGCTCTCGTTATCACCGCGGCGCTCCTTATGTTCTTAAAGAAACGCAAGAAGGCTGAGGACGCCGAGTAATTAAAGTAATTAATATAATAAAAAACAGGCTGACTTCGGTCAGCCTGTTTTTCTGTTTTATGTTTATGAACGCTTCTTCGAAATAATGATGACCGCTATTGCACCGAGCGCGGCGGCGCCGAGCACGGCGAGCGCGATCACCGTCGCGGTATCGCCGCTTATGACGGAACGGTCGACGTAGACCTCCGTCCCGCCGTTATCCGACGGATCGGTCTCGGGCTTCGTCTCGGGAAGATCGTTCTTTGTCGACGGCGCCGGACGAGTCCCGCTGATCGCTTCGTTTATCCTCTCGATGTCAAAGAGCGCGGAAAAGTCGTTGTTTTCAACTAGCACAACGTCGGGATCGACGCCGCCGTCGACGTCCTCGCCGTTCTTATACGTCAGCTTATCGGCGCCGGAGAGGGCGTACATCATTGAGTCCGGAAACGCCTGAACGGAGAGCGCGCAGGTGCCGCCGCCGCTTCTCTCGCCTATGACGGTGATGCCCTGTTCCTTTGCGTAGCAGGGGAGAAGGTTTGCCGCCGAGTAGGAGTTTCGGGACGTGAGGATCGCGAAATTGAGCTCGTACCTGACGTCGTCGTCCGCTTCGTCAAATTCTCCGTCGAGGTTGCGGTCGACGAGGTAATTTCCCTCTAAAACGTTTCCCGTGGATTCGTTATAAATATAGGTCGCGCTGTCGCCGCCTATCATATCGAGCATATATACGAGCGTTTCGGAAGAACCGCCGCTGTTTGTCGTGAGGTCTATGACGAAGTTCTTCACGCCGTTTTCTGCGGCGTAATCGAGGGCTTCCTTGAAAGGCGCAACCGTCTCGTCGCGGAACTCGTCAAACGAGAAAATAACGGTGTCTCCGCTTCTCATAAGAACTATATCGTCCCAGCTTCCGACCTCTTCGTAATCTTCGTCGAACGCTTCGATTTTCGCGTTGCTTATATAGATTAACGACTGCTCCTCCTCATAAACCGAGTAGAGATATTCTCCTATCGGATCGTCGGGATCAGAGTACGCCTGCTGGATTATCTCCATCGCCGAATCGGAGAACGAGCTTCCGAAATACTCTCCCAGCGCCTTCAGATGATTGAGCGAAAAGGTCGTGTGACCTCCGTCGTTGAAAATGGAGTCGAGGTACATTAGCCCTTTGAAGAGGTCCGCTCTGCTTTTTGACATCATGAGCTCTTTCGCCTTGGCGGAAAGCTCGCTGTATTCGTCGAGAGTCCTGTCAAATCCCTTCTCTCTGACGCTGTCGGACGCTTTGCATTTTACGGGATAGCCGTAGAAATTGTCGACAAAGAAGCACAGCTCGCGGTACGTGAAATCAATGAGCCGTTCGTCGCGCTCGTCAGTCTCAAAAAGCGCGGTCTGGTCGTAGTACGCGCCGTCGCCCGAAACAAGGTCCATAACGCCGACAAAATAAATGCTGCCGTCCAAATACACCGCCGTCTGATAAGTGACCGAGAAGACGTCGCAGACCGTCGTCAGCGGCATGTAAACGTCGTCGCCGTCGGCGACGATATCTATGCCGTAGGGCGACAGCTCGAGCGTCAGCGAATTTGGATCGCCGCCGTCCTTCGTGTACATTTTGATCTCGTCGTCGAGAATGTACACATTGAAGTCGTCCGGACGCTCGTATGCTGATTTCGCGTCGTTATAAGCGAAATCCTCGAACGACTCGAAGTATAGGGTATCCGCCTTGGGGTCGATAAGCATATCTCCGTATTCGTTCGAGATCGTAAACGTGCCGTCGGAGTTTTTCTTCGTCGAAAAATCTATCTCGTACGCCCTGTCAAGAAAGTCCTCCGGTTTTATATAAGGAAGGTTTACGTCTTTCTCAAAGAGGCACTCGAGCTCTGCCGTCTCATCAAGCGAGAAGAGGTAAGCCGTAACGTCCCGCTTTTCGTATTTGCCGTTCGCCGCCGCGACGGCGAAGGGAAGCGACAGGAACATTGCCGCCGTAATTATAATGGAAATGATTCTCTTCATCTTTGAACCTCCTTCAAGTCAACTATATTATATCAAATTAATGAGGCGGAAGTCAATAGTTCGTTTACCGACTGTAAAATAAAAGAAAAAGCCCGCAAGGGCTTTTTCCGTTTGCCGATCAATAATTTTCCGCGTTGATCTCGAAATAGCTCTGCGGATGGGCGCAGACGGGGCATACCTCGGGTGCTTTCGTACCGACGACGATGTGACCGCAGTTGCGGCACTCCCAGACCTTGACCTCGCTCTTCTCGAAGACCTTTTGCGCTTCGACGTTTGAGAGAAGGGCGCGGTAACGCTCCTCGTGGTGCTTTTCGATGGCGGCGACTCCGCGGAACTTCTCCGCCAACTCGTGGAAGCCTTCCTCGTCAGCCGTCTTTGCAAAGCCCTCGTACATATCGGTCCACTCGAAGTTTTCACCCTCAGCGGCGGTCTCGAGGTTCTCCGCCGTCGTGCCGATACCGCAGAGCTCCTTGAACCAGAGCTTCGCGTGTTCCTTTTCGTTGTCGGCTGTCTTGAGGAAAAGGGCGGCTATCTGCTCAAAGCCCTCTTTTTTTGCTTTCGACGCGAAGTAGGTGTACTTGTTTCTCGCCTGGCTCTCTCCGGCGAACGCCGCGAGAAGGTTCGCCTCTGTTTTTGTTCCGGAATAGGGATTCTGATTCTTTGCCATATTTCATTACCTCCATATTGGTTATTATGTATTATTATGTACTTGTTGAAACTGTTTCAAGCGAGAAGTTTTTTCATCGCCGAAAGGTCTTCGATATTGTGGGCGGCGTCGCCGTTCACGTCGCAGGCGGGGACGTTGAAGACGCCGTCGGCGCCGGCGAGGTATTTCTTGATGTCGGCGAGGTCGTTCAGATTGATTTTTCCGTCGCCGTTCACGTCGCCGATAAGGACGGGATCGCAGAACTCCTCCGCTTCCGCCTTCGTTTTGCAGAACTTCATCTCTCTTATGATAACTCCGCGCCCCGCCTCGCCGCCTGTCGCGTTGTCGAAGAGGTCGATCCTGACGGAGTGCACGTCGCCAGTCCAAAGAGAGAGGGAGGTCAGGTCGACGTAAAGGCGCACGCTCTCTCCGGTCGCCGGAAGAGTGAACGACGCCTTGCAGCCCTCTGTCGCGCCGGGGGTCGCTCCCGCGGCGAGATAAAGACCTATTAACTGATCTCTCGGATCCTTGTAATTCGTCTTTATATCAAACGCGATATACTTGTACTCGTCAGCTGAAACGCCGGACAAATCGAGACTTCCGAAGGGATCGAACGGGTCCGTCGCGATGACGGCGAGCCCGCCGTCCGTAAGTGACAGAGTCTCGTTGTGGGTCGAGCCGAGAAGAAGGGAATAAGCGGAAGCGTCGAAGGTGAGGTCGGGGGTGTTTATCCTGTTTGCAAAGAGTATCACCGCGTTCGAAACGGAGCGTTCGGCGTTGCCGTTGTTGCACGGACGGTTTTGGAGCTTCATCGCGCCGCCCTCACGGGCGACGAGAGTCGTCGAGCCGCCGCCGTCCATGTAGATGCCGGAAACTATCCCGAGCTCTCGCGCGAGGTCGGGCATTTTCGAGATCGCGACGCCTACGCTGTAGCCGGATTGTCTTCCGTCGTTGCAGAGGAAGATGACTTTCCCCTCCGCCGTTATGCCTATAACGTTCGCGGGGTAGTTTGTAGAGTCGCCGACCGCGAAATACTCGCCGCCTCTGGCAAATTCGTGATGTCCTCCGACGCAGTCGGTAACGGTGCGCCACGCGTCCGTGTTGCCGTACGCGTCTTCTATCGACACCGTGAAGCGGAGCTTCGTGCCGACGGGGATGGACGAAATATCGCCTATCCTCGAGCCTCTCGCGGTAATTATCATCCTGTCTGCTTTTATAGCCTGACGCGCCTCTCCGGGCGCGGAGACCGCGCTCACCGTGCCGACGACCTTCATACCGTGCCGTACGACGTAGTCCTCCGAAAAATCGACGTAAAGCTCGTAGGCGTCGTCGAGGCAGTAGTTTGACGACGGACCCTTGTCCGTATACATAATGAGGGAGTTGTCGGAGGGGAGGCGGTTTATGCCGTCGATCGCGATCGCCTTCGTTCTGAAGTTCATCGTTGTCGTCGTCCATATACAGCCGATAAGCGGAGTTCCGTCGGGCGTGACGCCGAACGACGGCGCGTTTCCGCGCTCTGTTGTGTGTGGCGACTCCTTCGATGTCTGCTGAGTGCAGACTATCTCGCCTCCGTGCATATTGAAGCCGAGAGGAAGGTAAAGCTGTTTCTTCGAAGTCGCGGAGCTGTAATCGTCGTATCCCACGGTGAACCAGTCGCCGTTTATCGCGACGAGAGGCGCCCTGTCGGGGTTGGCGGCGCTCCAGCGCGAGACCGTGTTCGATACCGTCGAGAGGGAGTTCAGCGCGGAATATCCCGTCGCGACCGACAAGCTCAGCCCTTCGTCCTTCGGGTCGAACTCTACTATCCTCATATCCTGAAGACCGTATTTCGTGCCGGATTTCGTCGTTATATGAGTCATCGTTACACCGGGATAAATCACCGATGAGGACTCGGACGTCTGACCGGTCACGGCGCCCGCGGGAAGCGCCAGCGCAAAGGTCAGAAATGCGAGCGTAAGACAAAAAAGCTTTTTCACTCAGCCGCCTCCTTAACTATCTGCAAATGAATAAATATTCGTTTTTAGACTCGTACTGTCTGCCGTCTTCTCCGTACGGCAGGTACGCCTCTTTCGGTATTTCGACGGATATTTCTCGCCTCTCTCCTGCCGACAGAGTCACGGATTCGACGGCACAGAGAGCGAAGCATCTTTCGGGTATATTTTCTCCCTTGTTCGTATATATGGCGAGGGGGAGCCGCGCCTCTTTATCGGTGTGATTTTTCGCCTCGACCGTCACCGTGACGCCTCGGCGGGTTTTCGTGACGCTTGTGATTTTCGCGTCCGGTTTTGCGAGCGTCAGACCGTAGCCGAAGGGGTAGAGGACTGATTCCGGGTCTGAGAATCTTGTACGGCGCGCCATCGAATAATCGGTGAAATCGGGAAGAGGCGCCCCCTCTTTGTAAAACGTGACGGGAAGTTTTCCGGTGAGGGTGTATTCTCCCGCTATCGCGCGCGCTATCGCCTCGCCTCCGCGGGCGCCCGGATACCAGGCGTGGATGTGCGCGAGGGCTTTTTCGCGCGCCTCGTCGCCGATGTCGATCGACCCTCCGCAGAAGGTCACGACAACGACGTTTTTACATACTCCGATGACCTCGTGAAGAAGTTTTTTTTGAGTCGCGGGAAGACCTATCGTCTTTCTGTCGCCGCCGGAAATGACCTCGTTTTCCATCTGACTTTCCTCACCCTCGAGCGTCGCGTCGAGACCGAGACAGACGACGGTGAGATCCGCGCGGCGCGCTTCTTCTACTCCCTCGGAGATCATATCGCCGCAGCCGAAGATCGAGTTTGCGTCCTCCGTAATGTGGAGACACCCCTCGGCGAACTTTACGGCGGCGTCGGGGAAGACCTCTTTCATCGCCCCGTATACCGTGGAATACTCCGTCGGCCTGCCGTTGTAATTGCCGACGAGAACGTCGCGGCTGTCCGCGTTCGGACCGATGACCGCGATCCTTTTAATTGTATCTTTATTCTCTAATATTGCATATTTATTCTGACATTCGAGAAGCACAAGGCTCTCTTTCGCCGCCTCGAGATTCAGACGGCGCATCTCTTCCGAGTCGACCTCGTCGCGGTCGATATCGGAGTACGGCCGCTCCTCTTCAAACTCTCCGAGCCGCGCTCTTATCTCGAGCGTTTTCGCCGCCGCGCGCTCGACTGCCTCGCGCGACACGAGACCGCGCTCCATCGCTTCCTTTGTAAAATTCTTATAGATGAACGCGCAGTCGAGAACGAGACCGGCGTTCAGCGCCGCCGCCGCCGTCTCTGCGGCGTCTTTCGTGTATCCGTGCTCGCCGTGAACGTCGTCGAGCGCGTAGTTGTCGGACATGAAATAACCGTCGAAACCCCATTCGTCAAACAGAATGGACGAGAGCTTTTTCGACGCGCAGCACGGCTCGCCGTTCGTTCTGTTGTAAGCGCCCATCACGCCGTCGACGCCGGCGTCGACCGCCGCTTTGAAAGCGGGGAGGTACGTCTCGCGCAGGTCCTTTTCGCTGACTTTCGCGTCGAATCCGTGACGAAGGCTCTCGGGACCCGAGTGTACCGCGAAATGCTTCGCGCAGGCGGATGAGCGTCTGAACTCTCCGTCGCCCTGGAGACCTTTTATGTAGCTCACCGCGAGAGCCGACGTGAGGCAAGGGTCCTCGCCGAACGTCTCCTGTCCGCGTCCCCATCTCGGGTCTCTGTAAATATTGACGTTCGGGCACCAGAAGGTGAGCCCCTTGTATATATCGTATTCGCCGTGCGCGGCGTAGACGTTGTACTTCGCCCTCGCCTCGGTGGAAACGGCTTGACCGACCCTGTAAAGAAGCTCGGGGTCGAACGTCGCCGCGAGCGCCGTCGGGCAGGGAAATACCGTTGCGACGCCGCTTCTCGCGACGCCGTGAGACGCCTCGTTCCACCAGTTGTAACGGTGTATCCCGACGGACGGCGCCGCAGCCGATTCGTAGCAGATAACGCCGATCAGCTCGTCGTCCGTCATTCTCGCGGCAAGCTCCGCCGCTTCCTTTTTGAATTTATCCATACAGCACCTCGCAGTTTCATCTTAATGATACCATAACGTCGCACCGCGGTCAAGCGTGAAATTTACTTTTCGGCGCGCTAAATGTTTATTTATTTTGCGCGCAGGTTATTGATTTATCTTTATTAGTATGTTATAATAAATTTGACTAAACATCCCGGAGGAGACTCATGAAAAAACTTGCAGCAATCATTCTGACAGTAGTCATGCTCGTCACGGCTTTTGCCTCGGCTCTTCCCGCCGCGGCGGTCACCCACGGTTTTCTGTGGGGCGACGCTAACGACGACGGCGACGTCAACGCCAAGGACGTACTGCTCGCCCGCCGCTTTATCGCGGGCCTTGCGGAAGACGCGGATATTTTCTTCAAAGCCGCGGACGTCGTGACTGACGAGGACGTCAATGCAAAGGACGTTCTGAAGCTCCGCCGCACGATAGCGGGTCTCGAGGACGCCGAGGAGAACAACACCGACGGCGCCTACAAAATAGATGAGATCAAGATCGGCGGACGGAACGTCGCGAGATACACGATAATCTATCCCGCCCTCAGCAATATTGAGGACGCGAGGATCACGGCTGTCGCGTTTGCCGCGTCCGAGCTTCAGAAATACGTCAACGACGCCTGCGGGATCAAGCTGAATATCGCTTACACGGGAGACAAGAACGTCACCGGGTACGTCATTGAGTATTCCTTCGACGAGGAGCTCGGACAGGAGGGATTTGCGATAGAGGCGAAGGACGACGGTAACCTCTCGTTCCGCTGCGGCACGCGCCGCGCGGCGGCGTATGCGACGTACACGTTCCTCGAGGACTGCGTCGGGTACCGCTTCCTTTCGGACTCCGTAACGTATCTTTATAAAGCCGCGACCGTCGACGTTCCGTCTGGCTACTTCGACGAGGAGATACCGACGCTCGAGTACCGCGGCATCGGCACTCATATCGGCAAGTATTTCCCGCAGATGAAGGTCAACGCCTCCGACGGCGGCGCGAACGACGCGTCGAAGAACGGAAACGGCGACTACAACGCAAGCAAAATAGGCGGCGCGGTCGGTACGACATATATCCACGCTCACTCGTTCGTTTACTTCGAAGCGGGATTTGAGAATAGAAACGATCCCAATCTCGACTCCGTCGCGGGCGGAAAACAGATGTGTATGACGAGCGAGGCGTCTTACGCGAAGATCATGGACTTCCTCTACAAGCAGGTCGAGTGGAGAACGAATGACGCCGGTCAGATCCCCGGCTTCCACTACACGCAGATCTCCTGCTCCGCGAACGACAACTCCAACTTCTGTACTTGCGCGAACTGTAAGAGAGCGTATGATGAAGAAGGCGCGGTCTCCGGCGCGCTCATCCGTCTTTGCAACAGAGTGGCTGATGAGTTCTGCGCGAAATATCCGATGCTCGACATCTACACCGCGGCTTACGCCGGCGCCCACGTTCCCCCGAAGATGACGCGCCCCGATCCGCGCGTGTGCGTCTGCTTCTGCTGCTCCGGATGCAACAACCACCTGCTCCGTCACGCGGACGAATGCACCGAGGCGGGCGGCAACCCGAGACTTCAGACACAGGTCGGCTACGAGGGACCGATGGTCAACCAGAACAACGAACTGTGGATGGGATACCTCAAGGAGTGGCTCGAGCTCACCGACAACGTATATTATTGGTACTACACCGACAACTGGTCGTTCTACGTTTCCCCCGCTCCCAACATTTATAACTTCTGGGACGACATCAAATACCTCACCGAGCTCGGAGTCAAGGGCTTCTACCTCGAGGGCGACGCGGACTACGTCAACTACACGACGGAACAGCTTCGCAACTATATGATGTCGAAGGTCATGTGGCACCCCGAAATGACCGAAGAGGAGTATTCCGACCTCGTCAACGAGTACCTTATGATCTACTACGGAGACGGCTGGGAAGGCATCGGCAAGTATATCTACATGACAGAGAACTCCTCCGACGCGCTCGGCTGCTGGACGAACAACTTCGACTATCCGTGGAACGAATACGACAAGGACTTCTACGCTGAACATTTTGAAGAGTTCCTCTCCTATCTTGACGAGGCGGACAAGGGCGCGAAGGACTCGCTCCAAAGATCTCACGTCGAGACCTTCCGCGTCATCGTGACCTTCCTCGGTCTCTCCTCGACCTATGAGAGAGACTGGCTCGACGGAACGGACGAGAGTCAGGCGGCATACCGCGAGAGATACGAATGGCTCTGGAACTGGTGCCGGAACCACCGCGGCAAGCTTATGCTGAACTCCACGTTCATCGCCGACGAAACGAAGGTCTGCGGCATGTGGAACTTCCCGTCGAACGCCGACAAACCGTGCGACCCTATGAACTGGCTCCTTGGTGACGACTGGTTCGGAAAGAGATAAAGATATGAAAAAACTTATGAAAAAACTGATCTGTTTGATTTTAGCGATAATGATGGTAGCACCCGCCGTGATGAGCGGCGGGCGCTCTGCCGCAACTCACGGCTTTGTCTGGGGCGACGCGAACGACGACGGAGACGTGTCGGCGAAGGACGTCCTTCTTATGAGGCGATACATTTCGGGGCTCGAGGGCGACCGCGCCATATTCTTTGACGCCGCCGACGTCGTGACCGACTCCGACGTCAACGCGAAGGACGTGCTCAAAATACGCCGCGTGATAGCGGGTCTTGACGACGCCGAGGAAAACAACGAGGATAAGGAGTACCGCGTCGACGAGATAAAGATCGGCGGACGGAACATCGCAAGATACACGATAATCTGTCCCGACAGCGTGCCGGAGGGCTCCGGGGCTTACCTCCCCTCGATACAGTTCGCGGCGAGAGAGCTTCGCGACAACATCCGCGGCGCCTGCGGCGTCGACCTCAATATCTCCTACAGCGACGAGGATATCGACGGTTACTTCATAAGATACGAATATGAAGACGGCGGGGAAGCGCTCGGTAAAGAGGGCTTCGTGATCGAAACGCTCGATGACGGCGACCTCGTCTTCACGTGCGGCACTCACCGCGGCGCGCTCTACGGAACTTACACGTTCCTCGAGGACGTCGTCGGTTACCGCTTTATGACCGGGTACGTCAACTATCTGTATGAAAGCGACGGGATTGATCTGCCGCTCGGATATTATGACAAAGAGGTCCCCGATTTCGAATACCGCTCGGTAGGTATGAACGGACCGAGCGCGAACTACGCGAAGCTCCGCATAAACGGGATCGACGGTGACGCGAAATCCACTTCCGAAAACGGCGGAGGAGTAAACCCCGTATTTCCTCACGCCCATTCGTTCGTTTATCAGATGGCGGGATGGGAAAAATGGAGAAGCGGAACTCTGTCGGATACGACCGCTCAGCCGTGCCTGACGGATGAGAAAACGTATGAAAAGATCATCGACTTCAATTACAAACTTGTAGACTATTACCAGGAGCTCAAAGGGCTCACTCTCGGCTACGACTTCACCCACGTTCCCTGTTCTCAAAATGACAGCGGCAAATTCTGCACCTGCGATAACTGCAAAAAAGTCTATGCAGAGGAAAACAGCATCGCCGGTACGATCATTCGCCTCTCAAACCGCGTCGCGGAAAAAATCTGCTCCGATTACCCCATGCTCGGAGTCTATACCGTCGTATATTACGGATCACAGGTCGTTCCGAAGTCTACGCGTCCCGACCCGAGAGTCACGATCTGTTTCTGTAACGTGGGATGCAACAATCACACTCTTCGCGATCGTGACGCCTGCGACGAGGCGGGCGGAAACCGCGCTCTTGCCGAACAAATCGTTATTACGCCGAAGGAGTACGGTCTGGGAAATGATCCGGTCACAAACGGCACTTATATGGACTGGCTTGAAGGGTGGCTTGAGCTGACGGACAACGTGTGGTTCTGGTACTATACCACGGTGTTCTTCCACTTCGCGTCGCCGTCTCCCGATCTGTTCAATTTCTGGGACGATTTGAAATACCTTGCCGAACTCGGCGTCAAGGGCGTATACGTTGAAGGCAACCACACGTATATGGACTATAACTTTGAGTTTATGCGCGCGTACCTGCTTTGCAAGACGCTGTGGGATCCCGGAATGAGCGAGGAAGAGTACACCTCGTATATGGACGAGTATCTCCGGATCGTGTTCGGCGACGGCTGGCAAAAGGTCAAGCAGTATATTTATATGACGAATTACGCCGGCGATCTCAACGGCTGCTGGACGAACAATTTCGACTTTTTCTGGAACTATTACAATAAGGACTACTTTGAAGAGCACTACGAGGAGATGTATTCTCTGATGTACGAAGCGATGCGCGAGGCGAAGGAGGCTTCTCAAAGGATCAAGTGCGACTGCGCGATGGTATCGCTGAACTTTCTCGGTCTCTCCGCGACTTACGAGCGCGACTACGTGAACGGCGACGAGGCGTCAAGGGCTAAATACCGCGAGCGCTACGAGTGGCTCTGGGACAAGTACGCAAACGGCGGATTCATCGAGAACCCGTTCGGCGTCGGCGTCGGCGGAATGGCGAACTTCCCGTCCTCGCCGTCGAACCCCGTCGATCCGCTGAACTGGATCGGAGAGGGATTCACCGGAACACATTAATAATTGATAATGGAAAATTGATAATGGATAATTGATAATGGATAATTGAGCGGGTGGAGTATGAAAAGGATTTTGGCGTTTATTCTGTTGCTTTCGTTTCTCGTCGCGCCGGTGGTGACGGCGCCGGCGGCGTCTGCGACCCACGGTTTTGTCTGGGGCGACGCGAACGACGACGGCGACGTGTCGGCGAAGGATATCCTTCTTATGAGGCGTTTTATCTCCGGGCTTACCGAGGATAAGGATATTTTCCACGCCGCCGCTGACGTCGTGACGGACTCTGATGTAAACGCGAAGGACGTGCTTAAGGTGCGCCGCGTAATTGCGGGACTTGACGACGCCGAGGGCAACAACGAGGACGGCTTTTACAAAGTCGACGAGATAAAGATCGGCGGGCGGAATATCGCGAGATACACGATAGTGACGCCGGGCGCCATCGACCTCGCGGGCGTTTTCACGCCCGCCGTAGACCACGCGGCGACCTACCTCAAAGAAATGATCTCCCGCGCGTGCGGCGTGACGCTGAACGTTTCGGACGAGCCTTCCGCGCCCGACACATATTACATAAGATACGCCTTCGATTATAAGAACGAGTACGACCTCGGCGAGGAGGGCTTCGTCTTCGATCTCGACGACGACGGAAACTTCAATATGATCGTGGGAACGAAGCGCGGCGCGCTCTACGCGACGTACTCCTTCCTCGAGGACTTCGTCGGCTACAGATTTCTGCCCGCCGACATCGTTTACCTTTATAAAGCGACCTCGCTCGACGTGCCGTCCGGCTATTTCGACCGCAGGACCCCGTTCTTCGAATACCGTGGTATCAACCAGGCGGGAACGACGCACGATACTTTTGAAACTCTCCGCGTCAACGCGCTCGACGGCGGAGGCGTCTACAAGGACTGGAACGGCGGCGGTCTCGGCACTCTCTATATTCACGCCCACTCCCTCGCCTATCAGATGCTCGGCTTTGACCTTAAGTATACCGAGTACGCGAACGATTTTACGAACAAGTATCACACGTCGCAGCCCTGCATGACGAGCGACGACACTTACGAGGCGGTCATCGACTTCAACTACCGCCTTATTGAAGAACGCAAGGAGTGGGGTCAGCATTTCGGCTACCACTACACTCAGATCTCCTGCTCGACGAACGACAACACAAATTATTGCACATGCTCCGCCTGCAAGGCGGTATACGAGGAAGAGAAGAGCGTCGCGGGGGCTGTCATACGCCTTTGCAACCGCGTCGCCGACACGATGGGCAAGGATTTCCCGGGGCTCGATATCTACACGATAGCGTACGCCGGAGGCAACGTCGCGCCGAGGCATTCCCGCCCGCTCGACAACGTCCTCGTCTGCTTCTGCACGACGGGGTGCAACAACCACAGCCTCCGCAACACCTACGAGTGCGAGGAGGCGGGCGGCAACCCGCGCATGGCGGGGCCCGTCGAGTACGAGGGCGAGATCGAGAACTACGCCAACGGCAAGGATATGGCGTATATGGCGAACTGGCTCGAGCTGACCGACAACATCTATTTCTGGTACTATTGCTCGAACTACAACTATTTTATGGCTCCCGCGGCGAACCTCTTCAACTTCTACGACGATATAAAATATCTCGCGGAGAGCGGGATGATCGGCGTTTACGCCGAGGGCTCGTCGGAGCCGACTCATTACAGCTTTGAATATCTTCGCACCTATCTTATCTCAAAGATGCTCTGGGACCCCTTTATGTCCGAGGAGGAGTACGGGGGTCACATGGACGAGTTTCTCTCCATCTACTACGGAGAGGGCTGGCGTGAGATCAAGGAGTATATCTTCATGTCAAACTACGCGTCCGATATAAACGGCTGCTGGACTAACAACCACGACGCGATATGGGATATTTACAACGAGGAGTATTTCAGAGAAAACTACGACAAGATGGACGCGCTCTTCGACGCGGCGGCAGAAAAGGCGTCAGGCGAAGACGAAGAGTTCCGTATTTCAAGCGCGCGCGTCTCCTGCGACTTTATGGGGCTCGCGGCGACTTACGCAGAAAAATACGAAAACGGCGATGAAGACGAGAGAGCGGAGTATGCGCGCCGCTACGCGCGTCTTTGGAACTTCTACAACGAGAATCACTACGACGAACGGACGAGACCCGACGGTATCAAAGGTACGGTATTCGGCTCGGGGATCGCGAACTTCAGCGCGTTTCCGTCCTCGCCCGGCAACGTCGTAAATCCGCTTTACTGGATATTCGGCAATGATTTTGACGGACATTCCGGAAGGTGGGTATTCCCATTCGGTATTAAACAGTAATACACATACACAGGCACATTCACGGAGGAACCCTTATGAAAAAACTTATCGCATTCATTCTGACACTCGTAATGCTCGCGTCGGTGCTGACGACAGGCTCGTACGCCGCGACGGCGCTTAAGACGGCGCACGGCTATCTGCCCGGCGACGCCAACGACGACGACGACGTCAACGCGAAGGACGTTCTTCTCATGCGCCGCTATATCGCGGGGCTTGACGAGACGAAGAAAATCAACACGCTGGCAGCCGACGTCGTGACAGACTCCGACGTCAACGCAAAGGACGTTCTCAAGATACGCCGCGTTATAGCGGGGCTTGATGAGCTTGAAGGCAACAACGAGGACGGCGCGTATAAAGTCGACAAGGCGACGATAGGAGGGCGCAATATCGCGAGATATTCCATACTTATCCCGTCCGACGCGGATGAATGTATGAGATATTCGTCCAATATGCTCTCGTCGAAGACGTCAAAGGCTTGCGGCATCAAAATGAATATCGTTAATAACAGAGCGGACACCGAGGACTACGTCATCGAGTTCAAGTATGACGAGGACGACGAGTACGGTCTCGGCGACGAGGGCTACAACGTCAAGGTAAACGACGACGGCGACGTCACCGTCACCTGCGGCGCGAAGCGCGGACCGATGTACGCGGCGATATATCTTCTCGAGAACTTCATCGGCTACCGCTTCCTTACAGATAAGATAGAATATATCTACAAGAGCTCGGGCGTCGACCTCCCGACGGGATTTGACGAGACGGAGATACCCGTGTTCGTATACCGCGGACTCAACCAGATAGGCGTCGGCGAGACGAACGACGGTGATAACTATACCGCGCTCAATCTCAAGCTCAACGCGGTCGACGCGAGAGGCTCCGGCAGAGCGGCGAACGCAAAGTTCGGCGGCGGCGTCGGCAACCTCTATATCCACGGACACTCTTACGAATACAGCGAGGCGGTCGGACGTCAGCTCGACCTCGCGGGCGTCACGGACCTCGACAGCGCGGCGGCAAAGAGAATATTCAGCATCTACGCCTATAATACGCCGGAGCATTACAGCTACGTCGATCAGTTCAACCTCGCGACGACCCAGCCCTGCCTCTCGAGCGACGACACGTTCCGTCACGCGATGCAGTTCAACTATATGCTCTACAAAGAGCGCACCTCCGGCGGTCAGATGCCCGGCGTCTACTTCACGCAGCTTTCGTGCTCCCCCAACGACACGACCGCTTTCTGCACCTGCCCAGCGTGTAAGGCGGTCTACACCGAAGAGGGAAGTATCGCCGGAACGGTATTCAGGCTCTCCAACAGAGTTTCCGACGCGATGAAGGAGATCGACCCGAGCGTCGGCGTCTACACGATAGCGTATTGGGACGCGAGAAATCCTCCGGCGTACACACGTCCGAACGACGACGTATGCGTCTGCTACTGCTTCGGCGGTTGCAACAACCACACCTTCGACCACGTTGAGGAGTGCGAGGCGGCGGGCGGCAACCCGAGATACCCCGCAAGAGTATGGGACGTTGAGACCCAGAAGGTCGTCGACGCGCCCTACGACATTTCAAACGTTCAGGACGTCGAGTACTACAACAGATGGACGGAGCTTACAAACAACATTTGGGTATGGTACTACGCCTGCAACTTCGCTTACTATATAGCGCCCTGCCCGAACGTGCTCAACATCTACAACGACTATAAGTATCTCGCTTCCACCGGCACGACCGGTATCTACACCGAAGGCTCCAACACCGGTTACACTTTCGAGACGCTTCGCGGCTACCTCGCGGCGCGCATGATGTGGGATCCCTTTATGTCCGAGGAGGAGTTTGAGGCGTACCTCGACGAGTTCCTTATGATATGGTTCGGCGACGGCTGGCGCTATATCAAGCAGTACGTCTATATGCAGGACGAGTGCGGCAACCTCCAGGGCTGCTTCATGAACAACTTCGACCGTCCGTGGAACTTCTACAACAAGGCGTATTTCGGCGAGCACTTCGACGAGATGCTCGAGCTCTTCGAGAACGCTAAGGCTGAAGCGACGGAATCCGCGCAGAAGACGAGGATCGAGCGCGCGCAGATACACGTTTACTTTCTCGGTCTCTCCGCGACGTATGAATCGAAGTACCTGAACGGAACGGCAGACGAGAAGGCGGAGTACCTTGAAAGATACGGATATCTTTGGGACTACATCAACGGAGGCGGCTTCCGCTGCGTCGACATAGGTCAGTCCGGCGTCGCAGGGCTTGGCAACTTCCCGAAGAGCAAAACGGACGTCTACGACCCGATGTTCTGGGTCATGGACGGCTTCTACGGAGACGGAAGGTAAAATAGTTGATAGTTGATAGCTGATAGCTGATAGTTGATAGCTGAGAGGGGTAGGATTTGCCTTATCATATCAATATGGACGAATTTCCCGACTGCATGAGGGAGTTCGCAAATTACAAGAGAGCGATCCAGGGATGCTCGGCGAAGACTGTCGAGGAGTATATGACGGATCTTCGCACGTTCTCGAAATATCTCGTCGTGACAAGGGGCGGCGGCGAGCCGACGGAGGAGGCGTTCGCGCTGACGAAGATCGACTCGCTCGACCTCGATTTCTTCGCTAAGGTCAAACCGTCCACCGTCACCGAGTATCTTTCGTGGGCTATGGATGCGAGAGACAACAACGAGGCGACGAGGAGCCGAAAGCTCTCGTCCATAAAAGCCTTTTACAAGTATTTCTGCAACAAGATGCACAGGCTCGAGAACAACCCCGCCGCCGACATCGAGGCGCCGAAGAAGAAAAAATCCCTTCCGAAGCACCTCTCCGTCGATGAGAGCGTGGCGCTTCTCGAGGCTGTCGGCACCGACGCGGACAGCGCGAACCGCAAGCGCGATTTCTGCATAATAACCCTCTTTCTCAACTGCGGTATGCGTCTGTCGGAGCTTTGCGGCATAAATATCTCCGACATCGACCGCGATTACAGATCTCTTCGCGTCACCGGCAAAGGCAACAAGGAGAGGATAATCTACCTCAACGAAGCCTGCCGCGACGCGATAAAAGACTATTTGCCCGTGCGCCTTGCGCAGATCGAACGCGGAACGAAGGAGCAGAAGGCGCTCTTCCTCTCGCGCCTCGGCAAAAGAATTTCAAACAAGACGGTCCAATGGCTCGTAAAAAAGTATCTCGACGAGGCGGGGCTTGAAAACCGCGGCTACTCGACTCATAAGCTCCGCCACACCGCGGCGACGCTTATGTATCAGAGCGGCGACGTCGACATAAGAGTCCTGAAGGACATCCTCGGGCACGAGCAGCTAACGACAACACAGATATACACTCACGTCAGCGACAAGGGCATGGAGGAGGCGATGAACAAAAATCCCCTCCACGCTCTCCGTTTATCGGACGTCGCTGAAGACAAAGAAAAAGACGAAGAAAGTTAAAATATGTTCACACTTATAAAAAAACAGGGAAACGCAAGACGGGGAAGAATGGAGACACCGCACGGCACCATCGAGACGCCTGTATTTATGAACGTCGCGACCTGCGGCGCGATAAAGGGCGGGCTCTCGAGCCGCGACCTCGAGGAGGTCGGATGCCAGGTGATGCTCTCGAACACGTATCACCTCCACATCCGTCCCGGCGACGGGCTCATCCGCGAGCTCGGCGGTCTTCACAAGTTCACCGATTGGCATAAACCCATCCTCACCGACAGCGGCGGATTTCAGGTCTTCTCGCTCGCGCAGCTCCGTAGAATTAAAGAGGAAGGCGTTTACTTCGCCTCCCACGTCGACGGAAGACGGATCTTTATGGGCCCCGAGGAGTCGATGCAGATACAGAGCCACCTCGGCTCGACGATCGCCATGGCGTTCGACGAGTGCGTCGAGAATCCCGCCGAGTACAAGTACGCTAAAGAGTCCTGCGCGAGGACCGCGAGATGGCTCGAAAGATGCAAGGCGGAAATGGCGAGACTCAACTCTCTCCCCGACACCGTAAACCCCCGTCAGATGCTCTTCGGAATAAATCAGGGAAGCACCTACGAGGACCTTCGTATCGACCATATGAAGCGTATCGCCGAGCTCGACCTCGACGGCTACGCGATAGGCGGTCTCGCCGTCGGCGAATCGGCTGAGGAGATGTACCGCATAATCGAAGCCGTGGAGCCTTATATGCCTGCGGACAAGCCGAGATACTTAATGGGCGTCGGTACGCCGCAGAACATCCTTGAAGCCGTCCACCGCGGCGTTGATTTCTTCGATTGCGTTATGCCGTCGAGAAACGCCCGCCACGGCAACGTCTTCACATGGCACGGCAAGATGAATATAATGAACGAAAAGTACCTCAAGGACATGCGCCCGATCGACGAGGGATGCGGCTGTCCCGCCTGCCGCAATTATTCGAGAGCGTATATCCGTCATCTGATAAAAGCGAAGGAGGCTCTCGGTATGCGCCTCGCCGTCATCCACAACCTCTGGTTCTACAACGAACTGATGCGGAAGATACGCGACGCGCTCGACGGAGACTGCTTCGAGGAGTTTTACAACAAATATCACGATTTTCTCGCAGAGAGAAGCCAAATATGATAAGATGATACGCCGCGCTGATAACGCGGCGTATTTTTTTGCGCCCGTCTTCATATCTATTAACAAAAAGATTTTTTCCGGAGGAAAATATGAAGAGTACGAGCATATATGAGGATATCGCGAAAAGGACGGGAGGCGACGTCTACATCGGCGTCGTGGGACCTGTCAGAACGGGAAAATCGACGTTTATAAAAAAGTTTATGGAGTCAGCCGTCATACCGAACATAAAGGACGAGAGCGAACGGGCGAGGGCGCTTGACGAGCTGCCTCAGGCGGCGGGCGGCAAGACTATAATGACGACGGAACCGAAGTTCATCCCGGAGCGCGCCGTCACGGTCGACGTCGGCGCCGCGCACGCGAGGGTGAGGATGGTCGACTGCGTCGGCTACGTCGTCGACGGCGCGGAGGGCGTCACCGAAGAAGGCGAGGCTCGCATGGTAATGACCCCGTGGAGCGAGGAGGCGCTTCCTTTCGAGAAGGCGGCGGAGTTCGGCACGAAAAAGGTCATAACCGAGCACTCTACCGTCGCGGTGCTCGTCACGACCGACGGGTCGATAGGCGATATCCCGCGGGACAGTTACATACCCGCCGAGGAGAGGTGCGTCTCGGAGCTGAAAGAGTATGAAGTCCCGTTTGTAATAGTTCTCAACTCCGCGGAGCCGGATAGCGAGAGGGCGGAGTCGCTTGCGATGTCGCTCGAGGAGAAGTACCGCGCGCCCGTCGCGCTGATATCCGCGCCGTCGCTCGACAGAACGGACGCCGACCAGATACTCGGTATGCTGACCTTTGAGTTTCCGATACGCGAGATAACTTTTCAGATACCCGACTGGACGTCGTCGCTCCCCGACGACCATCATCTCCGCCTTGAGATAAAGGACGCGGTCGCGAAGATCGCCGAGTCGACACACCGCCTCTCGGACGCAAGCTGCATAAAGCTCGACGGTGACGACGGACGGCTCTCGGCGTCGGCGTACGACGTTTCTCTCGGCGACGGCACGGCGCTCGTGAAACTGACCGTCGACGACGGGCTTTTCTACGACGTCATAGGCGAGCTTACGTCCTTCACGGCGAAGAGCCGCGCCGAGCTTCTGTCAAAGCTTATCTCGCTGTCCGATATGGAGAGAGAATTTGAAAAGTACCGCGAGGCGATAGAGGACGTCGAACGGATAGGATACGGCATCGTCACGCCGTCGGTATCCGAAATGGAACTCGAGGAGCCGGTCATCGTCAAGCAGAACGGCTCGTGGGGGGTGAAGCTCCGCGCTAAGGCGCCGTCGGTACACCTGATAAAAGCGGATATAGAGACGGAGATACGCCCCGTCGTCGGTACTGAACAGCAGTCGGAGGAGCTCGTCGGACACCTTCTCTCCGAGTTTGAGGCGGACGCCTCGGCGATATGGGATTCGGGAATTTTCGGCAAGACGATCTCCGACCTTGTGAACGAAGGGCTTCATACGAAGCTCAACAATATGCCGGAGGATGCGAGGGTCCGTCTGTCAGAAACGCTCTCGCGCATTATCAACGAGGGCTCGGAGGGACTTATCTGTATTATTTTATAATGTAAACAAAAAAGCCCGTTAGGGCTTTTTTTGTCGCAAAATATTGAAAAAGGTCTTGAATAAATACTATATATATGTTATCATATATTGTATAATGTTCGTAATATGCCTTGAATGGTTATAATAAAGGTGAAGGAATGAAAAAGTTTATATCAGTTTTAATTGTACTGTCGGCGCTCGTCACGCTCTCCTCATGCAGGTGGAGCGACGAAGACCCGAACGTTTTCGACACGATAGACTTCAGTTCCATTGAGAGCGAGAGCGAGACCGCGCCCGTAACGGAGACGGAAACCGAGCCTCCGGAGCCGGAAACTTTCACGGCGACGTTCGTCGGCTGCGGAGACAATATAGTTTATCAGGGAACTCTCTGGGAGGCGTCCGCGCAGGCGTATCTCGGAAACAGGACCTACAATTTCAAGCCCATTTACGAGCCCGTCGCGGATATAATCGCGAACGCCGACATTTCGTATATCAACCAGGAGTGCGTTATGGACGGCGGCGATGTGGCGTTCTACCCTATGTTCAACTGCCCGCAGGACCTCGGCCTTGACCTCGTGGAGCTCGGGTTCGACGTTGTGAACATCGCAAACAACCATATGCTCGACCGCGGAGGCGCGGGGCTCAAATCGACGATAGAGTTCTGGAAGGCGCAGGACACCGTGATGATAGGCGGCAACCTCGACCACGACGACTACGACGACGTCGAGATAATCGAAAGAAACGGTATAAAAGTCGCTCTTCTTTCGTACTGCGAGATGACGAACGGGATCACGATCGGCGCCGACTACGACGTCTGGGTGCCATACCTCGACCGCGAGGACATCAAACGCCAGTGCGACAGCGTAAAGGGCAAGTGCGACCTCATCCTCTGTTCGGTACACTGGGGCCAGGAGTACGTCTTCACCCCCACGGACGAGGAAAAAGAGTGGGCGAAATATATGGCTGACTGCGGCGTCGACGTCATAATCGGCACGCACCCTCACGTCATCCAGCCGATAGAGTGGATAGAGGGCAAGGACGGCAACCGCACGCTTTGTGTTTATTCGCTCGGCAACTTTATGGCGATGCAGGCGTTCGACTACAATATGCTCGGCGGCATTATCTCTTTCGATATCAACAAGCGCGGAGACGAACACGCCACGGTCGACAACGTCGTTTTTATCCCGACCGTCTACTATTTCGCTCAGAACTGGTACGGCAGTAAAGTGTATCCGCTCTCGCAATTCACCGAGGACATGGCTGCAAGCCACGGACTTGTGAACTACGGCAGATATTTAAAGCTCGAGAACCTTAATTATTACCTTCACGACACCATCGCGGACGAATTTTTACCGGAGGAATTTCGAAGTAACAAATGAGCAAGGACAAAATGCTTAAGGAATATGAAAAAGGGAAGAAGCGACGCGAAGGACGCCTCACGGGCGGCTGTATCGCAAGACGCATAGTCCTTTGCTTCTTCACTTTTCTGATACTCATAGTATTAGCGGCGTATCTTCTTCTTTACGTCGTGGCGCGCGGACCGAGCGAGACCGTAAGAAATATGCTCGTCCTCTCCGCGAAGCAGGCGAGCGCGACCAAATGGGTCCCGTCGCTCTTCCTTGACGAGGCGACGATAGAGGAGATAATGGAAGACTCAAAGCGAGTCACCGTAGACGTTATGTCCGCCGCCGAATACGCCGAGATCCACGGTCACGGCGCGAAGGGCGAGACGCCCGGCGGCGAGCGCGACGAATGGGAGGGCGCCGTCGACGGAGTACAGCTCTTAACCGACAGCGGCGACACTTATAAAGCTTATATTTTGCTTGTAAAAGATCCGTCAAGAGTTTTCGTCGGAACTTCGACCGATAACTTCGCCTCGGCGACTGTCGGCGCGAGGATATATGAGATTGCCGAAAAATACGACGCTTTCGGCGTCGTAAACGCCGGCGAGTTCGCCGACCCGGGCGGAAACGGCTCCGGCGCGCAGCCGATAGGTCTCACCTATTCACAGGGCGTCTGCGTATGGCCGCAGGAGGCGTACCGAACGTTCATCGGCTTTGACAAGAACGACAGGCTTATCTGCCGGGAGGGAATGTCAAAGTGGGAGGCGGACGAGGCGGGAGTTCGCGACTCCGTTATGTTCCAGAACGGAAACGTCCTTATCTCGACCGGAGACGACGGTAATATTTCGTTTTACTACGCCTCCGGCAACACCGGCACGGCACAGCGCACGGCGATAGGTCAGCGCGCCGACGGGACCGTCATATTCATCGTAACGGACGGCAGAGCCGCGTCCTCTCTCGGCGCGACCCACAACGATATGATAGATATGATGGTCAAGTACGGCGCGGTAAACGCCGCGATGCTCGACGGCGGTTCTTCCGCGATGATGTACGTCGAGAACTACTACAACCTTTACGACGAGTTCCGCGATACTGCGAGAGACGAATACCAGGAACGCGGTCTCGTCAACAAATATAAGGCGTTCACCCGTCCGAGGACGATGCCCACCTATTTCGTCATAGGAAAGGCGGGTGATGCGAAATGAGCACAAGCGCGAACAAAAGAAGCGGAAAGAGAACTCTTCCCGTCTTCTATATGGTCTATTTCAGCCTTATCTTCATCTTTTTGATAGCTCTCTTTTTCGCTCTTAAGACGGTGAAGACGAAGCTTGCGGAATACGAAGCCTCGCGCCCGTATCACGCCGCCGACGCCGTTATGGAGGAGTATTTCAAGCCGGGCGACGCCGCAAAGCTGATTGGCGCGGCGGGATATACCTCGAACCGTTTCGAGGACGAAAAAGTCGCCGAGGACCTCGTCGAGGGCTTCCTTGACGGCTCACCGGCTTACTACGCAGTCGCTAACAACAGCGCGGAACAGAAATACGCGGTATCCTCGGGCGAGCTTAAGTTCGCCTACTTCACGATAGCCCCGGGCGGCAACGTAGACGACGCGGGTTACGATATATGGGAACTTAAGAATATCGAGCTCCTCATCGCCGGCGGCGAGAGCATAAGGATCACCGCGCCCGGCGACGCTACGGTCTACGTCAACGGACACGCTCTTACAAAGGAAGACGCTTCCCGCGTCGAGCAGGAAGCGCGTGACGAACACCTTCCCGAGGATTTCGAGCCCGGTACGGTGTGCGTTTACGAGATCGAAGGGCTGATCCAAAAACCTACCGTCACGGCGACGGACAAGTACGGCGCGCAGATAACGGGGATCGAAGAAAAAGACAACTCCTACACCGTGCCGAAGACCTACGCCGAGCTGACGGACGAAGTGCGCGACCTCGCGCTCGCGGCGGGCGAACAGCTCGCGGCGTATATGCAGCTCGACGCCGGATTCTACGCGATAGGTCAGTACGTAGACCCGTCGTCAAGGCTCTACACGAACCTTCTGACGTCGGACGTCAAGTGGGCTGACCCCCACAACGGATATTCGATAGAAAACCCGAGCGTCAGCGAGTACACCGTTTACAGCGACACGCTCTATTCGGTAAGAGTAAAATTCCTCCACGTCCTTTACAACTGGGGCGGGAACTTTGAGAACGAGTTCGACACGACGTTCTACTATCGCTGGAACGGCGCGAAGTGGCTCATTTACGACAGTCAGGTAAATTAAAAAATATAAGGAGAAACGAAATGATTCAGACAATCACGGAAATCGATCTTGCGATACTCAGGTTTATTCACGATCACCTTCATTTCCCCGTGCTCAACGAAATTATGTGGTTCATCACACATCTCGCCGAGCCCTTCATCGCGCCTATTTATCCGGTTATTTTCATAATCATCGGAACGGCGATCTACTTAAAGCGCCGCCGCGCGGGAACGCTTGACGAGTCCTTCAGAGGGAAGTTCGACTTCGCCCGCCTCGGCTGGATGATGGGAGTCGCGCTCCTCTTCGGGCTTATCATCTGCAACCTCACGCTCAAGCCCCTCATTGCAAGACCCCGTCCGTACACGGTCGAGGGTTACGACTTCCTTCGCATGATCGAAGAGCAGAGTGAAAAATCCTTCCCGTCCGGTCACTCCGTCGCGGTATTTGAGATAGCTTTCGCCGTCGCGTTCGCGACCCGCGGCAAGGGAAAGAAGTGGGGCGTCATCGCCTACATTTTCGCCGTTCTCGTCGCTTACAGCCGCCTCTACGTCGGCGTCCACTATCCGACTGACGTTATATGCGGCGCTCTTATCGGCACGATCTGCGGCGTTCTCGGCTGCCTCCTCGTCGACGCGATATACAAGAAGTTCGTCGAGAAGCACATCTACAAACCGAAAGCATAAACCAAATAAAAAAGCCGCCCGCTGGCGGCTTTTTCATTTGGATTTGAGTTCATCCCGTATCCCCGCGAGGTCGTCGCGGAAGGCGGCATAGCTGTAATAGAAGCTGCCGCGGTAACCGGGAAGCGTTTTTGCAAACTCC
The DNA here is from genome assembly GCA_902796675.1 of uncultured Ruminococcus sp. Classification (GTDB taxonomy): domain Bacteria; phylum Bacillota; class Clostridia; order Oscillospirales; family CAG-272; genus RUG14199. The sequence continues at coordinate 7,364 of CADBQA010000111.1, read as the reverse complement.
GTCTGTCTCGTCATCTCTCCCTCCTCAAACCCTTCCGCGTAGCGGTACGCCGCGTGGGTTATGAGAAGGTCGACGCCTGTTCCTTCAAGCTTTTTGCTCCACCATGCGGCGAGCGCGTCGAACGGCGCGACGGTACTGTCTTCCGACCAGTAGATCTGCGGCGCGATGAAGTCAACGGTCTTCGCCTCGCACCAGGCGAGAGTGTCGCAGTACAGCTCATAGTAGCTTTCAAGTCCGTGCGTTGCGCCGTCCTCGCCCGAGAGATTTTTCCATATACCGAAGGGTGCGACGCCGAAGCGGCATCTCGGGTCGGCGCTCTTTACCGCCGAATATACCTCGGATATCAGTTTATTCACGTTGTCGCGTCTGAAATCGCCCTTTGTCTCGTAGTCCTTTCCGTAAACTTCAAAGCTCTCCGCGTCGTCGAAGACCGCGAGAATGTCGTTCCCGTCGTCGTCCTTTTCATAGACGCTGTAAGGGTAGAAGTAGTCGTCGAAGATCACGCCGTCGACCTCATAGTTTTTAACTATCTCGGCGACGCCCCGGCAGACGAGGTCTCTCGCCTCCGGTTTTGCAGGATCGAGGTAGAGCCTGCCGCCGTAGGATACGACGCAGCCCGAGAGCGGGGCGCTCTTTACCGGGGATGAGTCGGGCAGGTTTTCAAGCGGAGTTTTGCCCGCCGTCACGCGAAGGGGATTGACCCAGGCGAAGACGGCTATATTTTTTTCGTGCGCTCTCTTTAATACTTCACCCAGCACGTCGACGGTCAGCTCGCCGTCCGTCGAGAGCCATTTCGAAACGGGGAAGATGCCAGACTTATAAAAAGCGTCGCACTCGGGTCTGACCTGTAAAATGATCGTGTTCATACCGAGTGAGGAGACGTCGTCGACGAGGGCGGCGCACTCCGCCTCAAGTGACGCGGCGTCGAGATTTCTCGATGAGGGAAACGCGATATTGTACGCCGTCGGCACCCATACGCCGCGGTATTCGTCCGGCAGAACGTGAAACCTTTCTTCCTTTTCCGGTATATAGTTCACGTTTTCACGCTCGCGCTGACGCCTTGCGACGACGATCGCCGCAAAGGCTATAATGACGGCGAGCGCGACGGCGGCCGCCGCGACGAACGGAAGCGTCATGCTTTTTCTTTTGTTCATTAAAATCAGTCCTTAAAGTCTTTTCCGAAGCCGCAGGGTGTGTGACCGCAGAGCTTTATCGCCGTGTAGGCGAGAACCTCGAGAGAGTCCGTGAATCTTTCGTCGCCGCCGAGCGAGCGGTTGACGAGAGAGAGCTCCGTGCAGCCGAGTATCAGCGTCTCGCAGCCCTTGTCGAAGAGCTCGCGGCAGACCGCGAGGAATTTTTCCCGATCAACGGGTTTACCCTGCTTCACGTTGCCGTAGATGATCTCCGATATCGCCTTTTGCGACTCTTCAGACGGTATCTCCCATTCGATGCCGGCGCGTTCGCATTCCATCTGATAGCTTCCCGCGCTGACGGTGCCCTCCGTCGCGAGTATGCCCGCTTTTTTATAACCCGCGCGCTTGATGTGCGCGACGGTCTCCGTTATGATGGACGGCATAGGCACGCTCACCGAGCGGCGAATTTCGTCAATGAAATAATGCGCCGTGTTGCAGGGAATAACTATCGCCGAGACGTTGCAGCTCTCGAGATACTTCGCGTCGCGTATCATGACCGGAAGCGGATTTTCGCGGCTCTTGCCGAGGATGAACGCGGTCCTGTCGGGAGTCGACGCGCGAGAGGAGAGAAGGATGTCGATGTGGTCCTGGTCGCGCTCGGCTTTCGTGTGTTCCGTTATCATCTCGTAGAAATACGCGCTCGCCGCGGGCCCGAGTCCACCGAGGATACCGAGCTTTAACGGCTCGTTATCGGTTTTTTTTTCATATAGAACGACGTCGGCTGCGGGCTCTCCCGCGTCGAGCCGTTTCATTACGGCGCGAGTGTAGAGCGACTTGTCAAATTCGGGGAAATACGTGTCGGCGTCGGGGAAAGACGCTTCGACCTCGGTCAGGTACAGCCTGTCCGCCAAGGGAAGAAACTGGCGGTAGATCGAGCCGCCGCCGATAATGAAGCTCTCCTCGTCCGGGTCGAGGACCGATATCGCTTCGTCGATCGAATAAACGACGGTCACTCCGTCCGGCGCGAACTCTTTGTCCCACGTTATGACGACGTTTCGCCTGCCGGGGAGCGGACGCCCCATGGATTCATAAGTCTTCTGACCCATGACGACGGCGTGTCCTTCAGTTATCGCCTTGAAGTTCTGAAGGTCGCCCTTTACGCGCCATATAAGGTCGTTTTTATATCCGAGCTCGAGGTTTTGCCCCACAGCCGCTATGATCGAGATCATAATATCACCGTTCTTTCAAAAAGTGTGTCGTTTACTGCGCTATCGGGAACGAGATCTTTCCCATGTGCTCGTAACCGACGATCTTTATATCTTTAAGCTCCTTTGAGTTGTCGATCTTGAAGAAGTCGCGCACCTCGGGGTTTATCCAGAGCGTCGGCGCGGGAAGGTCGCCCTTCGTGTCGAAACGCTCTATCTGTTCCTTTATCCCGTCTATCTGATTTACGTAGATGTGCGCGTCCTTGATGCTCCAGTCGAGCGTGCCGACCTTAAGTCCCGTGCAGTGGGCAACGAGCGAGAGGAGCGTCGCGTACTGCGTCACGTTGAAGGGAAGACCGAGCGGCACGTCGCAGCTTCTCTGATGCACCCACGCGGAAAGGCGTCCGTCCGTGACGTCCCATTCCGTGCTCCATACGCAAGAGGGAAGCACCGCCGTCGGAACGTAGTCGTCCTGCCAGAGCGTGAGGACGCAGCGTCTGTCCGTCGGGTTGTTTTTGACCGTGTCAAGAAGCCTCTCGGTGAGGTGAAATTTATTGATTATGTAACCGTAAGCGGTGCCGATGGTGTGCGCCCATTCCGGCCCGAAATATTTTTCGACCTTCGTCTTAACGAGCCTGCCGTCCTCGCCGGGCATCATTTGCTCGGCGCGCCAGTAGCCGTCCTCGGCGATCTCCCATTCGTCCCAGATCTTGACTCCGCGCTCCTGAAGCCATCTGACGTCGTTTGACTGCGCCTGATAGAACCAGAGCATTTCCGTTATCGCCTGACGGAAAAAGAGCTGCTTCGTCGTCAGCACGGGGAACTCCTCGGAAAGGTCGAAGTGGAGGTAGTGCGCGGGTATTTTGACCGTGTTGACGCCGGTGCGGTTTTCGACCTCGACGCCCTCGGTGAGTATTCTTTTACAGAGCGAAATATAATCCCGATCCCATTTTGACATGACGGACCTCCGAATAATATATTGTTAATATAATAATATCACAATATTATGGGGGTGTCAACGGATGAATTATTTTTTCGTCGCGGTGAATAATAAAGGCGCGACGGGCAAAAAATAGGAGTAAAAGAGACGGAGGTCACTCTACATGGAAAATAAAAAAAACAAGAATCAAATGAAAAGTTTCTATATCCCGCTGATCGCGATACTCGTGCTTCTCGCGGCGATAGTCGGTATCACGACGTCGATAGCGGACAGAAAGGCGGCGACTCAGATTGATAAAGGGAAAAATTCTGTGCCGACTGTCGTCACTCCTGCCGATAAGAGTACGAATAAGGGCGGCGCTGATTCTCGCAAAGCGGAAACTGAAAAAAGCTCTCCGGAGACTGAAAAGACGGTAAAGCCGGAAGACACGAAGCCGGAAGAGACGCCCGCAGAACCGCCCGCGCCGGTAAAACCGACGTTTATGTCGCCAGTCAGCGGAATCGTCATTAAGGGCTACTCCGACACCGTGCCGGTATTCTCCGAGACGATGAACGATTACAGAGTGCACGGCGGCGTCGATATAGCGGGCGAAGAGGGCGAGGCTGTCCTTTCCGCCGCGGACGGAAAGATCGGCGCGATATGGAACGACCCGCTTATGGGGACGTGCCTCACCGTCGTCCACGACGCGGGATTCGTCACGACTTATAAAGGGCTAAACGAGATACTTCCCGAGGGAATAGCGCAGGGCGTCGAGGTCAAGGCGGGACAGCCGATAGGCGCGATAGGAGACACCGCGCTTATCGAAGTCGCCGAGGAGCCTCACGTCCACTTCGAGATGACAGAGGGCGGCGTCGCGGTGAATCCGCTCGACCACGTCGCGATAACAGGAAGCACTTCATACGAAGGATAAAGAAAAAACGACCCTGTCGGGTCGTTTTTTCTTTGTGACAAACCCTTTCATATTTCGCGAAAAGTCGATAATATTATGGTAATATATGGTAATAATTAACATCGCGAGGGTATGATTTTTGTGCATCTTTTTTGACTTGAAATACTTGAAATAAAAGGAAATATGTGGTAAACTGTTAGCGTCTTGAAGAGAACGGATGATCCGATCATCTACTGTATAAAATTGCATATAAGGAGTATAAAATGAACAAGCAGACAAAAATACTTATCGCGGATGAAAATTCTGATTCAAGGAGGTCCGTCAAGGACGCCCTTCTTAAATACGGTTACAGATTTGTCGATGAGGCGTCGAACGGTGAGGACGCGCTCTCGATGATCTCGCACGGAGCTTACGACGTTGTGCTTTGCGACGTTTGGCTCTCGCGCATCGACGGCATCGGGCTCGTCCGTCAGGCGCTTTCGCGCTCATACGCGCCGGACCTTCCTCCCGCGTTTATCGTATCGTCTCTCGTCATTAATCAAAATATATTCGTCGAAGCGACTAAGGCGGGAGCCGCGCTCTGCCTCCCTAAGCCGCTTGATCTGTCGGGTATTGGCGCGCACGTCAGTCAGATAGAGGACAGCCGCCGCCACGGCACCCTGACTCGCGACGGAGCCACTCCCGATATGGAGGCGCAGGTCACGAAGATAATCCACCAGATAGGCGTCCCGGCGCACATCAAAGGGTATCAGTATCTCAGGAGCGCGATACTTATGACGATATCCGACAACGACGTAATAAACTCCGTGACGAAAGTGCTCTATCCCACCGTCGCTAAGAAGTATCAGACGACGACCTCGCGCGTCGAGCGCGCCATCCGTCACGCGATAGAGGTCGCGTGGGACCGCGGCGACGTCGACACGCTGAACTCTTATTTCGGCTACACCGTGCAGAATAACCGCGGCAAGCCGACGAACTCCGAATTTATAGCCATGATCGCGGATAATCTCCGCCTCAAATACAAAATAAGATAAATATTGCCCATCAGATTCCTTTCCATATATGCGCGAACGGGGGAGAGCCTAAAAACTCTCTCCCGTTCATCCTTTTTATTTTTCATTTTCATCTCACGCAGAGAAGAAGTATAAGTAAGAGGATAGCCTCGCGGTTTTCCTCGGCGCCCTCGCCCGCGAGCACGATTATTAGCGCGGCGAGGAGTATGTCGTCCTGCTCGACGTTGCCGAAAAGAGACGACAGGGCTTTGAGCGTCGTCCCCCGTTTTTCCTCCGGCGCCGTCTCTTCTTCTTTTACCGCGGACGGAGCGGGAAGCGGCGGCTCTTTTATGGGTATTTCTACCGCGACGTCACGCCCGTCGCTCCTTTTGTCACGGCGGAATCTCACGCCCGAGTATCTCGCCGGCAGGTGCGTCTCTTCGCTCTGCCATGCTCTGTTTCGAGAGTACATATATTACCTCCCGTCCTTCTTCGTCATAGCCTCGATTATCCCCGAAAATTCACCGATGCGGAGTATCCCGTCGACGGCTCCGCGTCTGTCGTCGCGAAGATACGGCTTCAGCGCGGCGAGAAGCTTTTTGTGGCTTTCCATACCGGGCTTTGACGAGGGCGTCTTTGGCGCTTCGCCGCCTGTCATCTCGCCGAGAACGGACGAGACGTCAAGCTCTCCTTTGTCGGCTTTTTCCTTGAGAGACGAGAGGATATCCGCAAATCGCGGGTCCTTCATCGCGTTTTCTATCATTCCGTCAAGGTCGCTCATATTTACCTCCCGTATTTGTAAACGTCGATAAGCTCGCCGACTCGCGTAAGATCGGAGTCAGTCAGCGAATTTAACATTGTTTTCAGATTAGAAAGTTCCCGCGGCGTCACTCTCTTTTTCGAGAGATCGACGCCGTTTGCCGAGGCGAAAAACTTTATCGCGCCCCACATACGCTCGTCGCTCATAGACGTCAGCGTCCGGATCCTTTTTCCGTCGAGTTTCAAATGCACATCTCCTTTCGGATACCTTATCTGTCATCATTTTATGCCGGATGAGGATTTCTGTTGCAAAAAGCCGCGCTCTGTGGTAAAATAACCACGAAGGGAAGTGAACGATTTGAAAAAGACCGTTTTGATAATAACTTGCATAATTCTCGCCGTTATCATGGCTTCGTGCGGGGAGGCGAAGATCGTAAAGAATATCGGCGGATACGACGTAGACGAGGACCTTGACGCTCTCTACGACGGCGACGACGGCGCGATCTCGCTCTTTCTTTCGCCATACGCGGTGGCGGACAAGATCGGTTACGACTATCGCAGTGAGGAGTTCCTCGCCAAGTGCGAGGCGGAGCGCGCGCGGATGCTCTCCGAGGCGTACGGCGGCGACGAGGACGCGCTTGAGGACGAGCTGAAAGCCGCTTCCATTACGGAGGCGCTCTACGAAAAGCTCATAGAGCGCGACGTGCTGACAGACGCGCTTTATTTCAAGCTTATATCGGACGGCGAAATATCTCAGGACGCCGCCTCCCTCAAAGCGGAATTTCTCTCCGGAGGCGCCGTGCGCGTGAAGCGTATCGTCACGACCGGCGAGGGCGCGAAGGACGCGATAGAGGGCGCCGCCGAGATGGCGAAGACGTCTTCTTTTGAGGATACGATGAAAAAATACGCGTTTATGTCGCCCGCCGGGGAGATAGGAAACTACGAGGACAGTTTCGTGTTCGCCCGCGGCAACTATGACGAAAAGTACGAGAGCGTCTGCTTCTCGCTCGAAGTCGGCGAGATCTCGGAGCCTTTCGAGACGGACGCCGGCTGGTGTATCGTCAAAAGGTACGAGCTGACGGAGGAGATCGTCGATAAGATGCAAAACGATCTAGTCGTATCGTACGGAGAGGGCAGCTTCAGCAAAATTCTTTCCGACGCCGCGTCGGAACTGTTGAAATGAGAAAAAAGCCGCAAAAGCGGCTTTTCAGAGCGAAGACAAACTTGGCAGAGCAGCAATGAAATGAAGGAACACCTACAAATCCGTAGGGCTCGATGCCCACATCGAGCCGTGTCAGTATAAAAAAGAGCGGCGGGCAAAATGCCCGCCGTCATTGCTTTTCGGCGCTCTCGCCGCTGGACGTAGGTCACTACGCCTACCGCGGCGAGATCACCGAATCTACCTGCGTTTCTCTTCCTCTGACTCAGGCTGAAGACTTTGTCTTC
>CADBQA010000110.1 GCA_902796675.1 uncultured Ruminococcus sp. | reverse complement strand
TACGATGAGGATACACGCCGCGATCTTTGCCGCGTCGACCCATACGACGCGCTCATTACTGCGATTTTCCACGTTTCCTCCGACAACATCCGGTGAATCCCGTTATTTCTTAAGCTTCAAGATCAGATAAAACACAAATCCCGCCGGTAGAGCCGCGGCGCAGAGCGCCGGTCGCGACGAGGAGCGTATAAATCCGCGCTCGCCGGCGAGCATTGAAAAACCGTCGTAGTACGCGGCGAATTTGAGCCGCTTCAGAAAGCCCTTCCAAATGGAGAGGCGCAGATCGTTGTACGCCCTGAACGAGCGCGGATTTTTTGCGAAGAGAGAGAGCATATTATTTGAATAGCCGTCTTCGTAATACTCTCCGCGGCAAACCGATTCGCGCGACCAGAAGAAGGGTTCCGTCATCCGAAGCCAGACTATGCCCTCGGTGCAGAATTTTTCCCCCTCGAAAACGGGAAAGCGGAAACGTTTCGCGTATTCGCTCTTAAGAACGATCACGCTCTCGCCGTCAAAGCGCCCTTCGGTCACGGCGTCCCGCCACGACGTACCGGTCAGCCCGTCGTCAAAGCGCGAAAATCTGCCGCCATTCATAAACACGTACCCGGCGTACTTTTTGTCACATCCGAAGTACGCCGCCGTTATTCGTTCGACGGCGTCCGGCAAAAACTCGTCGTCCGAATCGAGGCAGAGGACGACAAGCTCCGTTTCGAGCCTCGAGAGAGCCTCGTTCACGGCGGTGTGCTTGCCGCCGTTCTCTTTTTTTATATACTCGATCTCGACCTTGCCCTCGGCGATGAACGAGGAAACGGCGTCCTGCGTTCCGTCCGTCGAGCCGTCGTCGACTATCATCCAGACGAAATCTCCGCAGGTCTGCGCGACCAATGATTCGTACGCCCTCTCAAGAAGGCGGCGCCGGTTGAAGGTCGGCGTCAAAACAGTAAGAGTTTTCATATCTCACTCACTCATTTACAGGCGGCGTAGATCTCTTTTATTTTTTCGATATATCCGTCCGTGTCCGTATATTTTTCCGACGCTCCAAGAGCGCGTCGGGACACAGCGTCGTATTCCGCCGAGTCAGAAAGAAGCATATACGCCACAGACACAGCCTCCTTTGCCGTCCCGGCTATAAATCCGCCCTCATCGGCGATCCTTGTAACGCCGCCCGCGGGGAACGCGATCACCGGTACGCCGAGCGCCATCGCTTCGACCGCGACAAGTCCGAAGCCCTCGCTCGACGACGTCACGACCATGACCTTCGAGCGCGCCATATATCTGTACGGATTGGGGTCGTAGCCCGTGAGCGTCACGCCCCCGATGCGGCGGTCATTTATATATTTTTCCACGTCTCGCCTCATCGCGCCGTCGCCTATCATAACGGCTGTCGCGTCGGGCTTTTGCTCTTTTAACTTTTCAAAAATTTCGAGAAACAGCGTCGGACGTTTGATCTCTTCAAGTCTGCCGGTGAACACGAGGTCGTACTCTCCGCCGCACTCCTCCGCCGCGAGGCGTCTTACACGTTCCGCGTCGACGGCGTTGGGAAGAACGGTAAGCTTCCCCTTCATGGTTTTTCTGAAGATGAACTCATCCGGTATGCTCTCCGACACGGCGACGACCGCCCTTGCGCGACGCGCGGCGAAGGCGAGCGCGACGGAGTTCGGATTAATACCTTTCATCCACGGGCAGTTGCAATGAAGATGCGATATAAACGGAACGCGGGCGAGGGCGCACTTGAAGCTCATTCTCGGGTCCGCGGCGTGAACGACGTCCGGCTTTTCACTTTTATAAAGTGATTTTATAACTCTGACGGAATCTGTGTCGCACGGAATGAATCTGACGCCCGCGCTCTCCACCGCCTCTCTTACGGGACCGTCGGGGGACGCGTAAACTACCTCGTTTTCGTCCTTGAGTTTTGAAAGTATGTCGAGGTGTACTCTTTCCGCGCCGGACAGCCTGTCCGTGCAGAGAATGTGAAGTATCTTCATCATCAAGCCCGCCCGCAGATTTCATAATAGTATTCTTTCAGATCATTTGCCGTTTTCTTTATGTTGAAAACCGAGTTTTCCATTGAGGCGTTGTCCGCCTCCCTGTCACGGGACGTTGCGGACGCAATCGAGACCGCCCATTTTTCAGCGCCTGCCGAAAGTGGGATGAACCGAACGCCTCCCGTCACCTCGCACTCCCTCGTCACAACGTCGGAGACGAAGCAGGTAAGTCCCGCGGACTGCGCCTCCACGGCGACTACCGGAAGCCCTTCATATAGTGACGGAAGTATGAAAACGTCCGCCGCGCTGTAATAGCGCTCTGCGTCCGGTACTATCCCTTTGAATATGACGCTGTCGGACATTCCGTATTCACGAACGAGCGATTTTATCTCTTCCTCAAGAGGTCCCTCCCCGACAAGAACGAGGACGGTATCCGGCTCGATTTTTTTGAGCTCTTTGAAAATCTCTATTATAAAGCGGTGATTCTTTTGAGTCATAAAGCGCCCGATGTGAAGGACGAGACGACGATCTCCCACCCCGAGCTCACGCCTAAGGTTTTCTCTGTCCTCAGGGCTGAATTTATACTTTTCGATATTGACCGCGTTATTGAACACCGTCACTTTGCCCTCGTCAAAGAGCTTGTCGCCGAAGAGCCATCTTCCCGCTTGAGCGGAACACGCGGCGAAGTTCGTCGCGTACCGTCTTGCAAAAGGACGAAGCGCGCGCTTCAAAAGGTCCCTTTTGCCCTCGACCTTCGACGAGGTCGTATGGCTGTGCGCGATCCTTACGCCGACCCCGCCGCGCTTTGCGGCGAGAAGAGGAAATCCCGAGAGAGAATTCATGTGCGAATGAACGATATCGTATCCGTTATCGCGGCATATCCTCTTTACCGCCTTCATATACGCGGGAAGCTTTTGATACGGCGGGATCTCAATGAATCTGATACCCGCTTCAACGAGACTTTGAGGCGGCGGGACGACAGAATCCGCGTCGTATAAAACGTCGATCTCCATGCCGGTCCTGTCCATATTTGAAAGGTAGTTAAAAACAACGGCTTCCACTCCGGCTGCCTTCAGTTTTCCGACGACGTGAGCGACCTTCATACGGCTTTCCTTTCATTGATTATAAAACGGTCGTATACTCTTTATATTATATTATACTTTGACCCCGTTTGCAAGTGTTACGCAAAAAATAGCCGCAACTAACGCTGCGGCTGATTTTATTTATTTTCCTTTACCGGAGAAAATCTCCTTGAACGTTTTGAAAAAGATCTTGCAGTCCATTTTGAATCCGAAGTTTCTGACGTACGTCAGCTCGCATCTCTGACGGTCTCCGCTCTCGTACGTCAGAGCGTTTCTTCCGGAGACCTGCCAGAGCCCCGTGATGCCCGGGCGCACGGTGAGAAGCTCGCCTCGCTCCTCCCCGAAGAAATAAGTCTCTTTCTCCGTAAGCGGACGCGGCCCTATTATACTCATCTGACCCGCTATGACGTTCAGAAACTGCGGAAGCTCGTCGATCGAAAACCTTCTTAAAAATCTGCCGACGGGAGTGACCCGCGGGTCGCTCTCAAGCTTGTACTCCGCTTTGTACCGCTCCATCTGTTCGGGGGTAAAATACTTCGTGAAGTTTTCCGCGTCGTGCTTCATCGTGCGGAACTTTATAAGTTTGAACTCTTTTCCGTCTTTTCCGACCCTCGTCTGCGTGAAGATCGGGTTGTGAAAGTCGGTCATAAATATAATAATGTAAAAAACGATAAAAACCGGGGAGAATACCACGATCACGAGAAGCGACAGAATAAAGTCCACAACAAATTTCGCCGCCCTGTACATCGGTTTTTCCGCCGGAGTTTTATTGACTTTAGCATTGCTTGCTTCCGGCTTCATAATTCTTCCTGCTTTTTATCGTTTTTTGATTCTTCGAAGTTTACCCCACCCCGCTTTCACGGGGTGGGGTAATTGTTTAAGCTTTGACCGTTATCGTCTGACCGTTATCAGTCAACGAACGTTACAACAACGTGATACTCTTCAGCCTCGCCGTTAGCGTAGGTTACTCTGAGATCGAACTCTCTGAGTTCCTCTGCCTTGACTGTCTTGAAGTATGCGAACGCGTTGTCGTTGATCTCGGTGACCTCTTCATACGTTGCGCCCTTGTCGGGAGTCTGGATGATGTGAGGTTTCTCTTCGGAAGCAACTCTGATGGTTGCGCCCTTTGCGAGATATACTCTGAAGGAAACGTCCTGAGCGCCGGGCTTGGAGACTACCTGGATGAGGTGATCGTCTTCCGCGGAGAAGCCGGTGAGCTCTTTGTTTGCAGAGTAACCGGGTTCAACGCCGCCGACTGCGGGATCGTGTTCAAACTCTACCGAAACGGTGTAGATGTAAACGTCTTCACCGGAGGTCACTTCGACTGTGTAAGTCTGCTTGTAACCGTTTTCGGGATAAGAGATGAAGTATCTGATACCGGGTCTCTCAAGCTGAGGATCGCTGTACGTCGTGCCCTTGATCTGGAGCTTGTTGCCTGCCTCGAAAGCAGCTTCGCTGAACGTGTAGGCGTTCTGAGGAGCGCCTGCGAGTTTGAGCTGGTAAACCGCCATCGGCTGACCCTTCTTAGCAACTATTTTGATCGTCTTCGCATTGTTGTCGATCTCATAGGAGGAGAGTCTTGCGGAAGGAATAAGCTGGAGGTCAATGGTCTTAGCCGCGATTATTCTCTCTTCGATAACTTCGCCGCAGACCGTGCACTTGAGAACTTCAAGGCCGTCCTCGTTAGCGGTAGGCTCTTTTACGAGTTCCCATTCAGCAGCGGGAGTATGAGGAAGCTTTTCAAGATCCTCGGTGTACTCGTCGTTACATCTGGTGCATCTGTAGGTTACGGAACCTGCTTCCTTGCAGCTGGGTTCAACTCTTGCGACCTCAACGTAGTCGTGATCGAGAGCGTCTACGTAATCGGAAACGTACGTGTGGCTCGGATCGCGAGAGCATACGTAAGTCGTGTAACCCTGTTCCGTGCAAGTCGGAGGAGTTACTGTCGGTACGTAGTCGTGGCCGAGAGGATCGATAGTCTTCGTCTCTCTGGAGATTTCCTGCTCGCAGACCGTGCAGTATACGACTTCGTCGTAAGAGCCTGCTTCCGTGCAGGTTGCGGGAACTTCGTTCTCACGAACGGGTTCGCCTGCCGTATGACCGGGAGCTTCTATGACCTTCGTCTCTCTGGAGATCTCGGTGCCGCACACTGTGCAGTATACGACTTCGTCGTAAGAGCCGTCAACCGTGCAGGATGCGGGAACTTCGTTTTCACGAACGGGTTCGCCTGCCGTATGGCCGGGAGCCGTGATAACTTCCGTGTACGTATCGCCGCAGACGGAGCAGGTGTAGGTCTTGAGACCGTCTTCCGTGCAGGTTGCGGGAACGACTGTTTCTTCGTAGTTGTGTCCTTCGACTTCTACGTTCTTGGTGCCTGCAACGGTTTCGTAATCGATGAAACCGAGGAAGTTGCCGTTTTCGTCATAGTAGTTGACGTTAGCCTCTTCGATCGCTACTACGCCGATCTCGTAATTGCCCGCATCTTCGGGAGCGGTTACGGTCAGCGTTGCGAGAGCGCCGTTGCCGAGACGAGGAGTTTCGTCGTCATCCGCGATAACCGCGAAGATGAGAGCGAACTTCTTGCCGGCGGTTTCAAGCTCAACGTCAGCTCTTTCAAGAATGCTTGCCGCCTGCTCTGCCGTGAGAGGTGTGAAGTCAACTTCGTCACCTTCGCCGGAGAATACGTCGTAAGCGGGTGCGCCTACAACCGTGAGGTTTTCATCCCAGTAAACCAGGAATCTTACGGCGTCTACACCGTAATCGGTATTGATAAGGTCGATCGTGTACGTGTCGGTTGCTTCCGCGTGGATCGGAGCGCCTACGGGCTGGTAGCCGTATTCGCCGTATGCGGGAAGAGCTATCTCGTAGCTGTCGTCGCATCCCGTGCACTTGTACGTGATCTTGCCGTCCTCGGCAGCCTTGGGAGCCACGAAGGAGGCGACTTTGTACTCGTGTACGTGAACCTTTACGGTCGCGTTGTCGTTTTCAAACGTGTAATCAACGAAGCCGAGGAAGTTATCGTCCTCGTCGTAGATCGTTGCGGACGCGTCTTCAACGTTGATGAGTTCCACACCGTAAACGTGGTTTTGGGCGGGAGCTTCGAACTTGAGGTTGACGATAGCGCCGTCGCCGGTGCGGACCGCGAGGTCTGCGACGTCGGTGAAGATCGTCAGGAAGGACTTGCCTTCGGTCTCGATTCCGAGATCAAGAGCTTCAACGTCTGCAGCGCTTGTTTCCGTGCAAACGAGCTCGTCGCCTTCAGCGTAAACGTCGGTTGCGAGCTCAGCGCCCTTGAACGTAAGACCGGAGTCATACGCGATGAGGAATCTGAGAGTATCGATACCGTATTCGGTATTCTTTACGTTTACGGGAAGTACGATCTCCTCGCCGCCGAGAACAGCAACGTCCTCAATGGAGAGATTGAATTCGCCGTAAGGTGCGAGTTCTTCCGTGTAAACGTCGCCGCAGCCTTCGCAAGTGTATGTGATAACGCCTGCCTCGTCAGCCGTGGGAGCCTTCGTGAGAACCGCGGTGTAGTTGTGAACGTGCGCCGTGATCGCCGCCCCGGCGTTTTCAAGCTCGTAATCAATGAAGCCGAGGAAGTTCTCTTCAGCGTCATAGAGAGTTACGGATGCGTCTTCGATGCTGATGATCTCAACAGCGTATTCGCCGTTGGCAGCGGGAGTTGCGAACACGAGGTTAGCTATCGCGCCGTCGCCCTTGCGTACCGAGAGGTCAGCGGGGTCGATAACGACCGTCGCAAACGATCTGCCTTCGGTCACTATCGAAAGTCCTTCGTTTTCAGCGAGAGCCTCGATATCGGCAGCCGTATTCGCTTTGTAAACGAGGTCGTCGCCCTCGGCGTAAACGCCGGTCGCGAGTTCGATATTCTTAAGTGTAAGAGCGGAATCGTACGATACGAGGAATCTGAGGCTGTCAACGCCGTATTCCGTGTTCTTGAGAACTACCGGAACAGTCGCGTCTTCGCCGCCTATAACGGAGACGTCGTCAACCGTGATGGCGAATTCGCCGTATGGTGCAAGCTCTACGTCGTAGGTGTCGTCGCCGTCGACGCAGGTGTATGTGATCTTACCTGCCGTCGTAGCGGTCGGGATAGCTACGAGCTCAGCGTTATAAACGTGGGTGTGAGCGGGAACGTAAGCTACGGGTCTTGTCTCCACAGCGTCGCAGCGGGAGCATGTTCTCGTCTCTTCGCCGTCGTGCTCGGGAGTAGCTTCGGTCGTAAGTACCCATTCGCTCCAGTCGTGCTGGAGAGCGTCGATCACAACGGTCTCTCTGGAGAGCTCTTCGCCGCACTCAGTGCAGTATACTACGGAATCGTAGGAGCCTGCGGTCGTGCACGTTGCGGGAACTTCGTTCTCACGAACCGCCTCGCCGGGCGTATGTGTGTGAGACGTGGGGACGTTCAGAAGAGTGATCTTACCGTTTGTCGAGACCATATTTACGTGCTGTCCGGCGTAGGGACCCGCGCCTGCTCCTTCGCAGTGAAGAGCCGTTGCGTAGATCTCAAGCGGAAGCTCCGTAAGACCATCCGGGTTCTTGCTGGCGTCATACTTGAACTTGTACGTTACAAGAGTGCCGTTGCTGGTGTTGTCAACGAGTACGTCTTCTTCGGCGTCCGGATCAAAGTGGTTGACACAGTCGATCAGCGGACCGGAACATACCTTACCGGCAATAACTGTTTCGACGTCGAGTCCGAGGTCGTCGAAAAAGTCCGTAAGGACTTTATCGATCGTGGTCTCATCCTTCTCATCGCCTTCCTGAAGCTCGCCCTTGTCAAGGACATTTTTGCCTCTCGTTATGCTCTGCTTCTCAAGGCAAGGGGGATAAACCATGATGACCTTCATCGACGTGAATCCATCATTGTTGTCGCTCAAGTTAACAGTTACGGTGACAGTATCT
This sequence comes from uncultured Ruminococcus sp., assembly GCA_902796675.1. Lineage (GTDB taxonomy): Bacteria > Bacillota > Clostridia > Oscillospirales > CAG-272 > RUG14199. The sequence continues at coordinate 10,777 of CADBQA010000110.1, read as the reverse complement.
GATGTCTCAACGTCAAGTTCAGCGTCCTGGACCCAGATGTTTATGGCGTTTTCCGCCGGGTCCGGAGCCTCCGGCGCCGTGGATACCGCGAACACCGGTACTATCGAAGAAACCATCATCAACGCAACTATCACGAATGACAAAAGTTTTTTCATTGATAGAATTCCTCCTAAAAATTTTGGTACATATATTATAATACGAAATAAAGGCATTGTCAATAGAAAAAAGAAAAAGTAAATGAAAAGAAAACGGAGAATCGAAAAAATTTATGTAAAATTTACAAAGCCCGCAAATTTTTGAGAACAAAAGAAGCAGAAAGGTTGTATTTTCCGTAAATACTCCGCCGTTTTCGTAAAAAATGCTCCGGAGAGGACGGATCCCCTCGGAGCAATAGTAAATGTAAATAATTAATGAAGAATTCGTTGGCCTTTGTTTTCGTACAAGTCGGAGTTTTCATCTATCAGTTCCGCAATGCGCCCGTTCGTTCTCTCAAGCTCCCGTCCGAACTCCGCGGAGGAGAGCCTCATAACTCCCGTGCGGAGCGCAGTCAGCTGTATCAGCCAGTCGGACGTCACGACTCTGACTTGCTCGTTCCTCCCAACCCGGTAAACGAACCTTTCTATATACGCGTCGCCGGTTTCGTTCTCTTTGGTGAAGACGACGGCGACGCCGTTGTGATCGAATTTTTCGCCGTCCCCGCCCGGTACTCTGTACGCGTCAAAGACGACGACGGCGCGGCATCCGGTGAACGCGGCGTAGTTCGCGACGTCCGAAACAAGACGCCGCCTTGCGCCCTCGAGGTCGCCGGCGTCCGCCGCCTCACGGTATTCTCCGAGCGCGAATATGACGTTGTATCCGTCGATAATGAGAACGTCGGTCTTCACTCCGTCTATTCTGTGATGTGCGTCCGCCTCGACTCTTTTCGGCTCCGTATAAGTTCTTCTTTTTATCGGTCCGAACTCGCGCAGCATCAGCTCCTCGAGTTCTTTTTCATCTATATTGAAGTTCCGCCGTCTCGCCGCCGCTTTTTCTCCGGCGCCGAGTTTACGCTCGACGTGCATGTATTTTTCGACCTCGTTCCACTTCACGACGAATCCCGCGCCGTGGGCGCAGAAGACGGAATCGGGCGAGTCGGCAAGATCGCCCTCGGCATCATAGGCAAATGCCTTAATTATTTTGTCGGAGTCCGCGCACTCACCGTACCCTCCGTGAGACAGAGAGAGCTTCCCTCTTCCCGCGCTGTACGATGCGAGGATCGCCATATATCCGTCCATCTCCTTTACGGGAGCGCTGCCCGTAAGAGTGACGGCGCCGTTGTTTTCTACATTTGTCTTAATCGTTCCGCCCATCAGCCTGACGTCCGTTATCGCTCTGCCGATATTCTCTGTCGGGATCTCCATCACGAAATTATAGTAAGGCTCGAGAAGGACGCTCTTCGCCTTCATCAGTCCCTGCCTCACCGCTCTGTACGTCGCCTGTCTGAAATCTCCGCCCTCGGTGTGCTTGATGTGAGCGCGGCCGGCGACGAGAGTTATACGCACGTCCGTCAGCTCGGAACCGGTGAGGACCCCTCTGAAGACCTTTTCCGAGAGGTGAGTCATGATCAATCTCTGCCACCTCGTCTCGAGTTCGTCCCCGGAGAGATCCGAGCCTATGACGACGCCGGTCCCGCGCGGCGCGCTCTCTATCATAAGATGCACCTCCGCGTAGTGGCGGAGCGGCTCGTAATGGCCGACGCCCTCGACTCTGCCTTCTATCGTCTCTTTATATATGACCGCTCCGGAGTCGAACGATACGTCGACGCCGTATCTGTCGGAGATCTCGCGCTTTAGAATTTCCGCGCGGACCGTGCCCATAAGCGACACGTGGATCGACGAGGTCTCGCCGTCCCACTCGGCTTTAAGGGACGGGTCCTCCTCCGCGAGCGCCTTTATCTTCGGGAAGAAAGTCTGAGGCGCGACGTCGGACGGAAGGACGAGACGGTATCTCATGACGGGTTCGAGCACTGCCTCGCGCCGTACCGCTTCCTCCCCGAGCGTCTGTCCCGCGAACGTATCCGAAAGTCCGCTGACGGCGCAGACGTCGCCGCTTGACGCCTCTTCCGCAGTGCGATACTTTTCTCCGGTATAAAACCGGATGGAATTCACCTTCTCCTCTCGGTCTCCGGTTTTCACCGGATCCTTTACCCGAAGGGTCCCGCCGGTTATTTTGAGGTGGGTGAGCCTCTCGCCTTTTTCTCTCGTTATCTTGTAGACCCTCGCGCCGAAAGCTTCGCCGTAATCGGGCGTCGGTGAAAGGCGCGCGACGTCGCGCGCGAACGTGGCGACGCCGTCGCCCTTGAGGCCGGAGCCGAAATAAGTCGGGAACAGAGCGCGGCGGCGAACGGCGTCGGTTATAAGCTCGTCCGGAAGCGCGCCGTCCGATGCAAACCGGTCGAGAAGCTCTTCGGTCGACTCGGCGATCGCCTCGGCGTTCACGTACGAGCCGTCAGCCGTTTCCATATCCACGCAATTTCCAAGCTCACGCCTCAGCTCACGCAGCAGTTCCGTCTTAGTTCTGCGCTCGAGGTCGCACTTCGTCACGAAGATAAAAACAGGCAGGTCATACGACGCGGCGAGGTCCCAAAGCGTCCTCGTGTGGGACTGAACGCCGTCGGAAGAACTCACAACGAGGATCAGTATGTCAGCGACGGAGAAAACGCGCTCCGCCTCGGAGGAAAAGTCGACGTGACCCGGCGTGTCGAGAAGGGTTATCCTCGCGCCGTCGACTTCAAACGACGCTCCCGATGAATAAACGGTGATGCCGCGCTCGCGCTCGACGGGAGACGTGTCGAGCGCGGTGTCTCCGCGGTCGACTCTGCCGAGATTTCTCGTCACTCCGAACTTAAAGAGGAGCGACTCCGAAAGCGTGGTCTTCCCCGCGTCGACGTGTGCGACGACGCCGGCGGTAATCTTTTTCATAACTGCGCGCTCCTCCTTTCTGCATTTGCATAAAATCCTCCCGGGCATGACCCGGGAGGATGAATGATCAGCTTATTTCGCTCTCTCTTCGAGCTTCCACTTGGTATACATCACGCTCGGGTACCAGTCGCCCTTGAGGGACTGATAATATACCGTTATGAGACTTCCGTCCGGAAGCTCCGCGGTGCAGGGGTAACCGAGGTCGTACTGATTGATCTCCTTCTCGCTGTCGTTGAGAAGATAATCGTCCTCCCACGTCTCTCCCCCGTCGTAGCTGACGACCGCCTTTTGCGCTCTCTTTCCGGGAGTGCGGCAGCAGTAGCTGAGGATGACGGCGCCGGTGGAATGGAGAAGAAGGTGAGGCGGAAGTCCGTCTACCCCGACGCACTTCGGCTCGCTCCACGTCTTTCCTCCGTCGTCGGAGTAGGTCGTGTACACGCTGTTTTCGGGCTGGACGGGTCTGCCGTGAACGCGGATCGCGCCGAGCAGACGTCCGCTCGGGAGTTCTATGACGTGAGGCTCGTGCATCATCCACTGCTCGTGTCCTTCGGGAACGGGTACGCGCCCTTCCGTGAACCAGGTCTTGCCGCCGTCGCGGCTTCTGATTAGGAAAATGCAGCCTGCGGTGATCCCCATCGGAGGTCTCCAGTTGTTGCCGAGGTAGATGAGAGAGCCGTCGCGGCAGACGTTCGGTCCGTGAGGGGACGTGACGTTTACCGGTATCGGATCGCTCCACGACACGCCGTAGTCGTCCGAGAGCATGACGAACGAGCGGCACCCGCGGTCGATCTCATCCTCGGGAAGCTTTTTCAGCATATTGACGTAACCTTCCGCGAGCGCGTGATCCTCGGCTCCCACCCAGTCGTAGCTGAGAAGTCCCGCGTAGAAGTCCTGCGTCGTCTCGGAGAACCAGGAAACTATCATCTTTCCGTCGCCGAGGTAGCATATGCCTGTATCGCGGTCGTCGAACTTCGAATCGTTGAGGACGATGGACGGCGTCCAAGTCTTGCCGGAATCGAAGCTGACCCACATACAGTTCTTACCGCACGGGCATACGTGAGTGAGTCTCATTGAAGAGGCGACGGCGTAGAGTACGCCGCGGTCGTCTATTGTGACGGACGGCCATCCGTTATATTTGAAAGGGGCGCTCCTCGGATATCTGTGAACTACTCCTATTTCCGCGTTTTCGGGAATGATTTCTCTCATTGTAACTGCAAATCTCCTTTGAATGATTTTAGTGCTAAGCGGCAAGGGCGATCATCGCGTTTGCGATTATGGCGACGGACGCCGCGAAAGATACGAGGTTAAGAACGAGAAGCAGCGGCGCCCCGCGCTTCTTATCCTTTACCGCTCTGTAAACGAAAGCAAAAGCGGCAAAATTCAGAAACAGAACGCCGAGGACGGTGAGGAGCAGCGCCGGCTCGCCGAAAAACGCGCCGAGGACCTCCTTAAACCTGCCGCTGTCGGCAAAGCCTCTGAATCTGTCGCCGAAGAGCTCCGTCGAATAACTCCAGAGAAGTACGGACGCGGCGGTCGAGACAAACATCGTCAGAGAAACGGCGTACTTATAGAATCCGTTCTCCGACCGTTTTTTTCTCTTCATCACGTCACCTCATATCGCCTTGAGTATATCACACAAGGCTTTGTTTGTCAACAAAAAACGCCCCGCCGGAGCGGAGCGTTTTTTGAAAAATCAGACTGTTTTTCTGTTTACGAATTTGTGGTAGAGCTTACCGACGTCCGCTTTGTAAATGAGAAGCGGAGCGATCACGACGCCGATGAGCGCCATTACGAGCTGATATGGCAGCTTCATGACCGCCGACGCCGGAGTCGCGTAAAAGAGCGCCCTGCCGAACGAATAACCGACGACGTTGATAAACGCGCCGACGCCGAGCGCGATGCCGTTTGCGATCCTTTTGTCGGATTGAAAGGCATATCTCGAAATCGCGGAAACCACTATCGCCTGAACCCCTCTGACAACGAGAGTCACGAACATCGGCGTTGGATAAAAGAACAGGTCCCCGAGGAACGAGCCGACGCCGCCGACGAGAAATGACGACAAGGGATCGAACAGAAGAGCGGCGGTGCAGATGATAATGTCGTTCAGATAGAGATGACCGCCGGGTACGGGTATGCCGAATGAGCTGAAGGCGACGTTTATAGCCATGAACATCGCGACTATCACAAGGTGACGGAGAGCCGCGGCGCTGTCGTAAACTTTTTTCATACTTTTCCTCCGGGGTATTGATTTAACTTGTAAAGTATTGTACAATAATTTTGGATATAATAAAATATCCAGATTTGATATTTTTTATAAGGTCAGTTTAGGAGATAAAATGAAGTATTCTCTTGACAAAAACGCCGGCGAGGCGCTGTATCTGCAGCTCTATCGCGGGATCAAGGACGACATTGTCTCGGGCATTCTGCGTCCCGGCGACAAGCTTTATTCCAAGCGCACTCTTGCCGCAGAGTGCGGCGTCAGCGTGATAACCGTCGAGCACACTTATTCCCTCCTCGCGGACGAGGGTTATATCGTGCCGCGGGAGAAGAGCGGATTCTACGTCGCCGAGGGCGACGGCGTCATCCCGTCGCGTCCCGCCTTGCACCGTATGATCACGCACACGACGGGCGGCAACGTCAACGATTTCCCCCTCTCCTCCTTCAAACGGCATATGAGAGCGGTCATGGCGGACTACGAAGACGAGCTGCTCGTTCGCTCGCCGAACAACGGACGCGCCGAGCTTCGCGAGGCGATCTCGGACTATCTGAAAAGGTTCCGCGGCATCGACGCGCCGCCTGATCAAATCGTTATCGGTGCGGGATCGGAATACCTATACTCCCTTCTGATACAGCTTTTCGGAAGAGATAAACTCTACGCGATAGAGGACCCCTGCTACCGTAAAATAGAACAGGTCTACACGGCAAACGGAGTAAAGCTCACAAAACTTCCTCTCGGCGACGACGGGATCACGCCGCACGCCCTTCGCTCCTGCGGCGCAAACGTTCTCCACATAACTCCCTACCACAGCTTCCCGAGCGGCGTCACCGCCTCTCCCTCGAAACGCGCCGCCTACGTGGCGTGGGCGAGGGAGCACGGCTCGTACATAATCGAGGACGACTACGAGTCGGAGTTCTCCACGCTCTCAAAACCGGTCGACACGATCCTCTCTCTCGACCCTGACGGGCGCGTCGTCTATATCAATACCTTCTCTCAAACCCTCGCGCCTTCGATGAGGGTCGGTTATATGGTGATCCCCTCCCCGCTCGCACGAACGTATGAGGAAAGGCTCGGCTTCTATTCCTGCACGGTCCCGGTCTTCGATCAGCTTGTCCTCGCCTCCTTCATCGACAGCGGAGAATTTGAGAGGTATATAAATAAAGTAAGAAGAAAACTCAGAAACGAAAAAAAAGGCTCGTTATGAGCCTTTTTTCGTTGCAATCTTACTCAGCCTTCGGGCCGGCGGCGACGATGTTCGCCGGCATATCCGGATACTTCGCAGCGAAGTTGTCGTTGAACTTCTTTGCGAGCGTCTTTGCCTGCTTCTCGTATGCCGCCTTGTCCGTCCAGACGTTTCTCGGATCGAGGATCTCGGAGGGAACGTTCGGGCAGGTCTTCGGGATGTTTACGTTGAAGATCGGGTCGCGGACGTACTCGACGTTGTCAAGTTCGCCTGCGAGAGCTGCCGTTACCATGGCTCTCGTATAGGAGAGTTTCATTCTCGGGACCGTGCCCGCGGCGCCGCCGCACCAGCCGGTGTTGACGAGGAATACAGAAGCTCCGGTCTCCTTCAGCTTTTCGCCGAGCATCGTAGCGTAAACGGACGCGTTCAGCGGGAAGAAGGGCGCGCCGAAGAGGGTCGAGAACGTGGTGACAGGCTCGGTGATACCGCGCTCCGTGCCGGCGAGCTTGCTCGTGTAGCCGGATACGAAGTGATACATAGCCATATCGTTGTCAAGTTTCGAGATCGGAGGAATTACGCCGAAAGCGTCAGCCGTCAGGAAAATAACGGTCTTCGGAAGTCCGCCGACGCCGGGGATGGCAGCGTTCGGGATGTACTCGATCGGGTAGCCCGCTCTCGTGTTCTCGGTGAGGGAGCCGTCGTGATAGTCGGGGTGACCCGCCTCGTCGACGATGACGTTCTCAAGGAGCGTACCGAATTTGATAGCCTCGTAGATCTGGGGCTCTTTTTCATGCTCGAGGTCGATGCACTTGGCGTAGCAGCCGCCCTCGATGTTGAACACGCCGTCGGGAGACCAGCCGTGCTCGTCGTCGCCGATGAGCCTTCTTGCCGGGTCTGCGGAAAGGGTCGTCTTGCCCGTGCCGGAGAGTCCGAAGAACACCGCGGAATCGCCCGCGTCGCCGATGTTAGCGGAGCAGTGCATCGAGAGGATGCCGCGCTTCGGAAGGACGTAGTTCATAACGGAGAACACGCTCTTCTTTATCTCACCCGCGTAACCGGAGCCGCAGATAACGACTTCGTGATCCTCGTAGTTGATAAGGATCGCCGCTTCGCTGTGTACGCCGTCGATCTCGGGAACGCACTTGAATCCGGGAGCGACCCAGATAGTGTAGTCGGGAGCGAACGCGTCGAGCTCAGCCTCGGTCGGTCTTATGAGAAGCTCGTGGATAAAGAGGTTCTGGCTCGCGAGCTCGTTGACGATACGGAAGCACTGACGGTACTTCGGGTCAGCTCCCGCAAAACCGTCGAAAACAAAGATATCTTTGTTCTGGAGATATGCAAGGACCTTGCCTTTGATGAGAGTGTATTTTTCCTTTGAGATCGGAACGTTGATCTTGCCCCACGCGATGTCGTCGTGAACGGCGGGCGTGTCGACGATGAACTTGTCGTCGGGGCTGCGGCCCGTGTATTTGCCGGTCTCTACTACGAGAGCGCCGGTGTCGGAGAGGCGGCCTTCTCCTCTCTTAAGCGCTTCTTCGACGAGGGATGCGACGGGGAGATTGCGGAATACTTTTCCGCCGCCCGCAACGCATACGTCGATTGTGTTGAGGTTTTTCATTATGTACATCTCCTTTGAGTATATTATTATTCCATTAGTATATTATCCCACTAAATCACCGGAAAGTCAAGTCTTAATCGTAAAAAACAATCGGATAATTTGTTTCGTAGTCTAAACGCGGCGCGGCGCGTTATTTCGCCGCGGAAACGTTTTTCTTTTTCTTTTCAAGATATGCGCCGATCCTATCGCCGATGAGGCGCACAAGATAATGTATACCTATATACACAGGTATCGCGCCGACGGCGAAGGACACGAGTATGACCCACGCCGCGCCGGAGAGCGGGACGAAGGAGAATAACTTCGCGCCGAAGACGGCGCCGGCCGCAAGGCAGGCGGTCATCAGGACGAAGAGCGCCGCCCTTATCTTATTGAACGGCAGGCAGGTCGCAAAGAGCATTATAAGCCCTACGGCGCCGACGACCATCGCGGCGACCGTCGAAGTTTCGGCGAACGGAACGTCCCTTGCGCGGCATACAGAGGTCGCGGCGATGACACAGACGATATTCGTCAGCGCGGCGGGGAGCGAACGGTAGAGAACGTTCCTCATAAAATGACCTTTTACGAGGCTCTCGTTAGGCTCCATCGCAAGCACGAAGGAAGGGAAACCTATCGTCAGCGCCGATATGAGAGTCAGCTGCGACGGCTCGAGCGGATACGGCACCATAAAGGCGAGCGAAAAGATCGTGAAGACGAAGGAAAAGATATTTTTCCAAAGGTAGAGCGACGCGGAACGCTCGATATTGTTTATGACGCGTCTGCCCTCCGCGACGACCTGCGGCAAAGATGAAAAATCGGAATCGAGAAGGACGATGTGCGCCGACTGGCACGCGACGTCGGAGCCCGACGCCATCGCGACGGAACAATCCGCTTCCTTAAGGGCGAGGACGTCGTTTACGCCGTCGCCCGTCATGGCGACCGTGTGACGCGCGGCGCGGAGCGCCTTTATGAGCTCACGTTTCTGCGTCGGAGTCACCCTGCCGAAGACCGTGTATTTTTCCGCGGCGAGGGCGATCTTTTCGTCCGTGTCGAGCTCTCTCGCGTCGACATAGTTTTCGGCTCCGGCGATGCCCGCGCGCAGCGCGACGCCGGATACAGTCTCCGCGCTGTCGCCGGAGATGACCTTGACCGCGACGTCGTTTTCCGCAAAATAGCGGAAAGTCGCGGGAGCGGTGTCTCTTATTTTATTTGATAGAATAATGAGGGAAAGAGGCGTGACGACGCCCGACCGGAGGTCTTCCGGATCGTCCGTGAACGACGCGAAAAGAATGACGCGGCGTCCGCCGGACGAATATTCCCGAACTTCGCCCGCGATCTTCCCGAAATCTTCTCTCATTATAAACTCCGGCGCGCCGAGGAGGTAGACCTCGCCCGAATCGTAGCGCACCGCGCCGTACTTTCTCGACGACGTGAAAGGAAGGACGAAGGACGCCCTATTCCCGTCCTTGCCGAAATTCAGCTCAAGCGCCGACATCGTAATGTTGTCTGTGGCGTGAGACGAAACGTAGTCCCTGATGAGATCGATCAGATTGTCGGGCGCCGCCTCGAGAGGGACCACCTCGTCGAGCGCCATTTTATCCTCCGTCACCGTGCCCGTCTTGTCGACGCAGAGAGTGTCGACGCGGGCGAGAGTTTCTATACAGTCGAGCTCGTGAACGAGCGTCCTCTTTTTCATAAGTCTTATGACGGACGCGACGAGCGCGAGCGTCGTCAGAAGGTATAGCCCCTCCGGTATCATGCCGATGAGCGCGCCGACCGTGTGGACGACCGCCTCGTCAAATCCTCTGCCGGGAAAGCTGATTTCCTTTGCGAGCATACCTGCGCCGAGCGGGAGGATTATGATACCGATCACCTTGACGAGCCCCGTGAGGTCCCGCATCATCTCGCTCTTTCCGCGCCGCTTCGTCTTTTTCGCCTCTACTGTGAGGCGCGACGCGTAGCTGTTCTCTCCGACCGCCGTCAGCTCGGCATAGCAACATCCGCTCGTTATAAAAGAGCCGGAGATAAGCTCGTCGCCGACTCCTTTTTTTATATCGTCAGCCTCGCCCGTTATCAGCGCTTCGTTGACTATCGCCTCTCCCGAGACGACCTTCGCGTCGGCGAAGATCTGCGAGCCCGCCGTGAACTTCACGACGTCGCCGAGGACCGTGTCGTGAACGCCCGTCGTCACCTCTTCCCCGTCGCGCACTGCGACGCACCGGCGCTCGGTGAGGAGCGCCATTTTGTCGAGAGTCCTCTTCGACCGTATCTCCTGAATTATCCCTATCGCGGTGTTGATGACGACAACGCCCATAAACGCGAGATTCCGCCACGAGCCGGCGATAATGATCCCGACCGCCAGAAGCGTGAATATCGCGTTGAAATACGTAAAAATATTTGTTGCGAATATCTGAGGGACCGTCTTAGTCGGCGGCTTGACCTCACGGTTTCCGTCTCCCGCCGCGCGGCGTCTCTCGACCTCGGCGCCGGTCAACCCCCACTCAAACTTGTCCATACAAACCTCCGGGGTTTTTCTTACAACGCCATTTTATCATATTATTTTGCCCTTTGCAAGTTTTTCCGCGCCTCTCGACGAAAACCCTTGCAAAATAAAAGAAACTATGGTATACTTTACGTCGAACGCCGGTGTGATGGAATTGGCAGACTTGACAGACTCAAAATCCGGTGCGTTTCGAAGCACCCGAAAACCGCAAATCCCAGTCAGCACAGGGGTTTCGGGATTTTCAAAATCCCGATTTTTAAAAAACGACCTCCAAAACGACCTCCGATTTCCGGAGAACGATTTTTGAGATCGGAAAATT
>CADBQA010000109.1 GCA_902796675.1 uncultured Ruminococcus sp. | reverse complement strand
TCATCGAGGCCGTAAGCGTTGAACATCAGAGCCTTGAAGTTCTTGTCCTCGGGCTCGATGCCGTAATCTCTCATCGCGTCGGGAAGATTTTTAAGTATCGGACCTTTGAGTTCGTCCATCGAAAGGTTCATTTTCGTAGGCTCGAATTCGCCGAATTCCGTAAGCTCCCCGTCAAATTCGATGTCTCTCATGATGAACGTGTCGCTGTCATAGTAGATAACTATGAAGAAACCGTACATGCCGGGGTTTTCGTTGAGCTTAAGTTCGAGTGTGATTTCTTCGTTTTGTTTTCCCGCGGCGTTTGTCAGCGAGAAATCGAGGTTGCCGGCGTAGTTCGCGGCAAAAGAGGGAAGCGCCATCGCCGCTATCATAATAAGGCAAAGCGCCGCCGATATTATTTTTTTCATTTTGCACTCCGTTCTTTCTAATAGGTTTTGCGGTATACCCATTATAATCTTTTTTGACGCTATTGTCAATAACGCCGCGCCAACTATACGGTCGCGACGTCTGAATCTTTATTGTTCTGAAAGTGACGGAAATGTGAATTGTCCCATTGATTTTATTAATAATATGATGTATACTTAAAATATACTTGAAACAGAGGAATAATTATGGACTTCAAGATTGCTTATCAGCTTTACTCGGCAAGAAACATATTCGACGACAATATGATCGACGTTTTGAAACGGCTCAAGGAAGCGGGCTACGACGGAGTTGAACCCGCCGGCTTTTACGGCGTTTCGACAGACTATTTCAGAGGGATGTGCGACGCCGTCGGTCTTGAGATAGTATCTATCCATCTCTCCTTCTGGACGCTCACCGAAAACCTCACAGAGACGGTCGCAAGACTGAAATCTCTCGGATGCGGCTACGCGGCGATCCCCGGCGCCTTCGGTATGTTCGTCGGCGATGAGAGGTATCCTTACTTCGTTAAGAATTTTACGAAGCTCGGCGAGACGCTGAGAGCCGCCGGCATACAGCTTCTTTATCACAACCACGGCTTTGAGCTTGAAGAGAAGTGCGGAGAGCGCGCGCTTGACGTGCTCTACAATTCCTTCGACCCCGAGATCGTAAAGGCGGAGCTCGACTGCGGCTTCCTGACCTATTACGGAAACGATCCGGTAAAAACGATCATGAGATACCGCGGAAGAGTCCCGGTGCTTCATATAAAAGATTTTCATTTCAACGAAGGCGTAAAGGACGACTTCTCGACGTTCGCCTGCCCCGCGGGCGAGGGCGCGCTCGACCTTCCAGCCATTCTCGGCGCCGCCGACAAGTGCGGTACGAAATGGCTCGTCGTAGAGCAGGACTCCCCGTCGTGGAACGGAATGAACGAGATGGAGTGCGCCGCCGTCAGCGTGAAGAACCTTCGCAAACTGATCGGTTGATTTATAAGGGGATTATATGAAAAAACTAATGCTGCTCATAAACCCGGTAGCGGGAAAGAGCGCCGTCGGCCCGTCGATGATCGATCTCGTCGATATTTTCATAAAGGGCGGATACGACGTCGAGTGCATCGTCACACAGAGCGAGGAACATCTGAAAGAGACGGTTTTTTCAAGAGCGTCCGAATTTGACACGCTCGTCTGCTGCGGCGGCGACGGTACGCTGAATCTCACCTGCACGGAGCTTTTGAAGCTCGAGGACCGTCCGAAGCTCGGATACATCCCCTGCGGAACGACTAACGATTTTGCGAAGACGCGAGGGATCGACTCCGACCCCGTAAAAGCCGCAAAGCAGATCGTCAAAGGGACGGAGCACGTCATCGACATCGGATATTTCGGAGATAAGCCCTATATCTACGTCGCCGCGTTCGGTATTTTTTCCGACGTATCTTATGCAACGTCAAGAAGCCTCAAGCGCGCGATAGGTCACGCGGCGTACCTTCTCGGAGGGCTCAAAGCCCTCGCTCATATAAAGAGCTACCACGTAAAGTTCAAGATAGGCGACGAGGAGATCGAAGACGACTTCATTTACGGGATGGTCTCGAATACGCAGAGGGTTGGCGGCTTCAAGCTTCCTCTTTTCAAAAAGTTCGAGCTTGACGACGGGCTGATCGACATAACGCTCGTCAGAAAGCCGAAGGGTATAAAGAGAAGAAGCAGGCTCGTCAGCGCAATAATCGCGCAGAAGTCTGACGGCGTCGAGCTTATGCAGTTCAAAACGGATTCCTTCTACTACGAATCGAATAAAGATATAGCCTGGACGCTCGACGGCGAGTACGGCGGCTCTTTCAAGTCGCACAACGTCAAAATAGTCAGCGGTCTTATAACTATGGTTTATTGACGATTCGCGATTTGCGTAGGAATTTGCCTAAAACGCCCCTTTTAGACAAATATATAAATCTTTTTCCGAAAAATCTCAGAATAAGTGTTGACAAATAAGTTAGACGGGCGTATAATAAATATCGCTCACCCGATGAGGGGGAGCGATTATTACGCCGCAAGGTTTTCCCGGTCATTGTAATTTCAGCGGTTTTTTACGGAGTTTGAAATGAGCGCACAGAAAAATGCAGCGATTGATTATAGCAAAAAGCTCCCGGAAGCAGAGTTCGAGGTCATGAACGCGATCTGGAACGGCACGCCTCCGGTCAACACAGCATATCTTATGGACGTCGTCGGTAAGAACAAGGGCTGGAAGGCCCCCACTCTTATCTCTTTTCTCGTTCGTCTCCAGGACAGAGGTTTCATCTCCTCCGAGAAAAAGGGCAAGGAGCGTTACTACACGCCGGTCGCCGACCGCGATATGTACATACACGGCGTTACAGAGGACTTCATCGGCAAGTACCACGGCGGTTCCTTCGTAAACCTGCTCGATTCTCTCTATGCGAACAAGGTCCTTTCCGAAGAAGATATAGACGAGCTTCTTATATGGCTTAAAACAAAATGCTGAATAAATAACGGACGCCTCGCGGCGTCCGTTTTTTTCAGAGCGAGGATAAACTTGGCAGAGCAGCAATATACGCCTGACGCGGCGAGATCACCAAATCTACCGGCGTTTCTCTCACTCTGACTCAGCCTGAAGACTTTGTCTTCACTCTGACGGACGCCTCGCGGCGTCCGTTTTTTCATGTTTTGTTAT
>CADBQA010000108.1 GCA_902796675.1 uncultured Ruminococcus sp. | reverse complement strand
GGTGATACGTTATCTTCTTATGATGTTATGCTTACCTCACCTTTTTGCCTGTCATTGCTGCTCTACCAAGTTTGTCTTCGCTCTGAAAGGCAGGATCACCTGCCTTTTTCTATTATATAACGTACGTCGCGATGTATTCGCAGTCCCTCGGGTCGATGCCCGGGTCGCGCCGCTCGAATGTGACGTCAAGTCCCGACTCCCTTGCAGCCGTCTCGAAATGACAGAGCGCGATCCCGAGGTCGACCTTGTGGATATCAAAGCCGTTCTTCGCGCTCTTGGCGCCCTTCTCAAAGAAGTGGACGCGGTCGTTTTGTATAACGACGCGCCACGGCTGTTTGTTGACGGCGGAGGGCGAAAGACGCACCGCCTCGAGGGCGCCTTGAAGCGCGCCGGAGGCGCTTTCCTTAAGCGGCGCGTCGAAGGAAGAATCAAAGAATATTTCTTCAAAGGGGAGGCGGCGATCGGCGCCGGTCCCTTTTCTCATAAGCGTTTCGCGAAGTGACATTTTCTCCGCCGTATACCCGAGAGGGCTGACGCACGGCATTATCTCGCCTTCCCGGACGCCGAACGCGCGCTCGAACGCCTGTCTGTCGAGCGTCCCCGCGATCATCACGGAGCCGACGCCGCGCGAGAGGGCATAGAGGAGTATTTTCTCAAACTCGTAGCCGAACGCCTCGGCGCAGCCGTCGACCGGCGCGACCTTACCGGCGATATAGAAGCTCTCCCCGACAATGACGGGGCTCGAGAGCTTCGCCTCGGCGGCGTTCTTTATCTCCCATTCGATCTTTATCCCGTAAGGATTTTCACAGTCATTCGCATAGTTGGTCAGAGCGTCGAGGTCGTCTTTTTCAAGCGGACGCGCGTCAAAAGTTCTGACGCTCCGCCTCGATTTTATGAGTTCAAGTGACGTCATATCGGCTCTCCTTTACCGTATTTATTTTCGAATATACTTTTCGTCGCCGGGCGCATCTTCCGCCGCGCCGTCCTTGCCCGTGTAGTAAATGTTTATTACGATGCTCATTTTATACCGTCCCCGTTATTCTTCTTCTCCGAGATCTATGTTGTAAGTGTTATTGCCCACGGTGAGGTCGTACGTCACGCTCTCGCCCTCCGGGGACGTGAGCGTCAGCTTCGTCTCGCCGTACTTTCTGAACTCCGCGTTCACGACGTAACCGCCGTAACTCTCGTCGTAGGTTATGTAGACCTCGCCGAGGTCGCCGTTTGCGATTGAGACCGTGTACGTGCCGTCAAAATATCTCTTCTCGCCCGGCTCCGCGCTCGTGAAGAGCGTCGTCTTGTAAACGGAACCGGACCGGTTTACAACGCCGATCACGACCGAGGCGATAACGATTGCGGCGGCGAGGGCGGCGCCTATGCGCTGAAGCTGTTTGTTCTCAAATACCGCGAAGGGGTAAAGGATGATCGTCGCGACGCAGAAAAGAACGCTTATTATGTGATGCGGGAACCAGATCACGGATACGCTGACAAATCCCGTAAGATGATCGAACCCGAGGAACGCCATCACCGGTACGATTATGAAGAGCCCCCACCACTTGTTCCGCTTGAGATAGTGCCCTATAAAGCCCATGGGGAAGGTGAGAAGGGTCCAGATCACCCAGTTTTTGTAGTAATCGAGGATCTGCCATCCGAGAGGCGAGAACGGAACTTGTATAAGGTAGACCAGAGGCTGGCTGATAAGGAAGAAAACGAAGCATTTGAGCCCCGAGTCAAGCGGCGTGCGGCTGTTCATGATTATAAAGACGCCAAAGAGGACCCATCTTTCAAAGCTTATCGCAATATCTCTGAAAGAAGTGTCCTTCGTGACGGGCAGCATCGCAACTATCGCCGTGTAAACGCCCGCGACAACAGCGAAGATTATAAGCTTTCCCCAGGTGAGATTAATCCCGCCGAAGAGTTTTTTGATAAGTTTCAAAATGATACCCTCCACCGATAATGTCCGATTGAATGATCTTTAATGAAATTATATCAAAGATACGGGGAGAAATCAAGTATATTCGGTCGCCGGCGCGTCTCAAGCGGCGCTTTAGCGCCGACTCAATCAATGATTTATTGAAATATGCGGCGCGCCGTGTTATACTGATTACGTCAGCTGATAAATACTTATTTTCGGAGGAATTTGAAATGTTTAAAATGGACGACGTGGGCAGGCGCATATCCGTAATGAGGAAGAACGCCGGCCTTACGCAAATGGAGCTTGCAAACAAGCTGGGCATAAGTTATCAGGCTGTTTCAAACTGGGAGCGCGGCGTGGCGATGCCCGATATTTCAAATCTCGGCGCGCTCGCAAAGATCCTCGGTGTGACCGTCGACGACGTCATCGGCGACGAAAAGATCTCATCTATTATTGAAGGAAAGCCCGTGGACGGAAGATTATCCGTCGATGAATTCAACGCGGTGTCGCCCCTGCTCGGCGCGGAAAAAAACCGGGAACTGCTTGAAAAGATCGAGTTGAAAACGGTAAATGAGACGGACGGAAAAGAAAAGATCGATCTGTCCACTCTCTCGCTGACAGACGACGAGGAGGATAAATTAATAAGGGAAGCTTACGAAAAAGGGGACGTCGCGCTTTTTGCGGTCCTCGGCAGGGGCGCGAGGAGCGAACTCAACGAGGAGCTTTTCGCCAAAGCGTGCGGCGCCGGGAACATCCCCTTCGCCGCCATACTCAGTAAAAAAGTGTCCGAAAAGGCGCGTCTTGACGCGTTCAGAGCCGCCTGCGACAGCGGAAACATCGCTCTCGTCGCGATCCTCAACCCCGCGAAAGAAAAAAATGCGGACGGGGAAGACGACGAAGAGGACGAAAACGACGAGAATTGATCAGCTTCTGTGAGAACAATAAAAAATCGCCTCACCGTGATGCGGTGAGGCGTACGTCCAGCGGCGAGAGCGCGCCGGGGTTCCCCGAAACGCGCGCAGCGGGTTTTTGGAGTTCGCGGACGAAAAGCAATGACGGCGGGCATTTTTCCCGCCGCTCTTTTTATACCGACGCGGCTCGATGTGGGCATCGAGCCCTACGGATGTGGGCATCAAGCCCTACGGATTTGTAGGTGTTCCTTCATTATTACCTAATCATTGCTGATCTACCAAGTTTGTCTTCGCTCTGAAACGCCTCACCGCGTTGCGGTGAGGCGAATTTTATTCTTCGGAATTATGTTTTTTCTTCTCCATCGGGAGTTTTATCCGCCTGATACTCTGCTTATAATTGAAGACGTATCTTACGACGATAAGACCCTGGAGGGGAAGACCGATGAAATACATATACCAGGGATTCGAGCCGAGCAGATGAAGGTACACGCAGGTGATAAACGACCAGACGAATACGGTGGCGAAGATAAAAAGCAGTGCGTTGGCGTTCTCCTTGCGGTTGAAAAACCAGAGGACGATGGCGCTCGCCGGGACGCCCCAGACGAAGAGCTGCCAGATGCTCGTTTCCTTCGTGATCTTTACGTATACGAAAATGACGGTTATGATGAGCCATATCTCGAAGAGCAGAAAGATCTGCGAGAGGATCTTCTGACCGAGCGGCGTGTCGGTTTTTTTGGAGACCTCCTCCTCGGTGGGTCTTTCCGTGATAGACGAGATCGGGACGCCGAAGACCTCGGCGAGCGCGTAGATAGTCTCAAGGTCCGGCACAACCTCTCCGGTTTCCCAGCGGGATATCGCCTTGTCCGAATAATTAATGAGTTTCGCAAGCTCCGCCTGTGTCAGGTTGTTTTCTTTTCTGAGCCGTATCAAATTTTGCGATACTATTTCTTTCACGTTTTCCATACTGATATTATATCAGCAAATTCCCTATAAATCAAGGGCTTTTGACTAAATTCTCGCTTTGGTGGAGTCCTCTCTCACTGAGGTTTACCCCCGTCTTTTTATCAGAGAGACCGATTCTCGAACATTATCTTTACTTTTTTACGCTCCGAATATATGATGTATGTGTTGAAATAATTTTCGGCACAGGAGGCAACGCAAAACTATATGAGAAAAACAGTTCCTATATTCTTCGCGTGCAATGACAGATACGTTCCTTATCTTGACGTTGCGATAATTTCTCTCGTATCTCACGTTTCAAAGGAAAACGATTATATAATAACGATACTTGAAAATGAAATTTCCGATGCGAATCAAAAAATATTGAAGCGCCACGAGACGGAGAACGTGTCGATAGAATTCTTCGACGTTCAAAAGATGCTCGACCCCATCAAGAGCAAGCTTCCCGATATGTTTTATTTCAGCGTCGCGGCGTATTTCAGACTTTTCATCGAGACGTCGTTCCCGCAGTATGACAAGGCGATCTATCTCGACTCCGACGTGATCCTCCTCTCGGACATAGCGGAGCTTTACGACACGGAGCTGGGCGACAACCTCGTCGCCGCGGTCTACGAGCAAAACACGGACCGCGCTCCGATGTTCACGGAGTACGTCGAGAACATAATCGGCATACCTTACTATACGTACTTCAACTCCGGCGTCATGGTGATGAACCTTAAAGAGTTCAGACGTTACGGCGTGCAGGAGAGATTTCTCAAAATGCTGACCGAGTACAACTTCGACAGCCTCGCGCCCGACCAGGAGTACCTGAACGTCATCTGCCACGGCAGAGTAAAATATCTGCCGAACTGCTGGAACAAGCACAGCTTCCCGGAGCCGCCGGAGGGCGAACTCAAACTCGTCCACTATGCGCTCTCGAACAAGCCCTGGCACTACGCCGAGACGATAAACGGCGAGTATTTCTGGTCCTACGCGAAGGAGAGCGAGTTTTACGACTCCATTCTCGAGGACTTCAACAGCTTCTCCGACGCAGACCGCGAGCGCGACAGAGCGGCGTTCGGCGAGCTTGTAAAGAGTATCGAGGCGATAAAGTCGAGCGACCGCACTTTCAGAAAACTCTGGTTCAAAAAAGAGGTACAGCATGGCTAAGGAAGACAGGCTTCGCGTAATAGCCCGCATCAACGAGTACGAGCGGCAGGGGAGATTCAACGACGACGTAGAAGAAGACGACCCGCCGATACCGATAAAACCGGGAGAGGTCGACTATACGGTAAAAAAACTCTCGAGCAAGATAAAGACCGCGACGGCGAATTTTCTCGGTAAGGCGTTCTTTGAGAATATGATTAAGCATAACAAGCTTATCATAAAAGAGGTACACGGCATCGAGAACGCGACGGCGGTCAAGGGCGGCGCCATCGTCACGAGCAATCACTTCCACCTCAGCGACAACTACGTCGTCTATAAGACGATAAAGCCGGCGCTGAAAAAGCGCCATTATCTCTACAAGGTCATAAAAGAGAGCAACTATACCAACTTCAAAGGACCTGTCAGAATAATGATGCGCCACGGCAACACTATGCCGCTTTGCTCAAATATATCGGCTATGAAGGATTTTTACGCAGGTATGGAGACACTTCTCGCGCGCGGCGAGAAGATACTCGTCTACCCGGAGCAGGCGATGTGGTTCAACTACAGAAAGCCGAGACCCTTGAAACCCGGCGCCTTCAGATTCGCCGCGAAATACGCGGTCCCCGTCATCCCCGTATTTATCGGGATGAAGGACTCCGAATACCTCGACGACGACGGCTTCCCGGTACAGGAGCTTTACGTTCACTACCTCCCGGCGATATACCCCGACCCCGCCCTCGGCGTCAGAGAGAACACCGAGCGAATGATGAACGAAAACTACGCCCTTTGGGTCGCCGCCTACGAAAAATTCTACGGCGAAAAACTGACGTACTGACCGGACCCCGTATCAACTCACACGTCATTTCAAAAGCCCGCTTCGATACGAAGCGGGCTTTCCGTTACTCCTTTATAAGATATTCCGATGGGGATAGTTATCGAGCCGCGATCTTCAAAAATTTCGCGTCGTTCATCTGTTCGTTTGTAAGATATTCTCCGTTGTAAAACAGCGCGTAGGTGGTGACCGGCGTCGGGGCGCTCTTTGCGGCTTCTTTGTTATCTATGTGGATCGCCTTAAATTTTATGTTATGTTCTTTTGCGGTCTGCTCAACGATCGGTACGTATTTTGCATTGAACGGGCATTGGCTCGTATAGAAAAGAACGTAGCCGTCTTCGTCGACGTGGGGATGTCTGGCGTATTCTTTGAATTTCGGCGCCGGCGCGTCGGATGAGAAGGGAAGATACCACAGTTGTATCCCGTTATCCGCTTCATCACTCACCGAAAAGCCCTTATGCGATAAATACTTCGGATCGGCGAGAAACGGCTTTTTCTTGGCGGCGCCGAGAATACATAGCCCTATTTTACCCTTTTCTTTGCTGTCCGCAATGCACGCGCTCAAAAGATCGTTTGAATATCCGTGCCCCTTGAACGAGCCGGATACCCACAGACAGTCGATATACATATACCCGTCAGCGTCTATCGGATTCCAGGCGTTTTCCGCCGGAATGTACTCGATAAAGCACTTGCCGCGTTCAACGCTTTTCAGGAACACGAGCCCATCGTCGAACCGGTCCGCAAGCCACGCTTTTTTGGATGAAACCTGTATATCGTTGTTGCCGGAGATGGCGCAGCAGATATGTTCGCTTTCCAGATTTTCTTTCGTAACTTTGATATATTCCATTTGATCTACCTCCGAAAATCCCGCCCTGCCGGGATCATTATTCCTTTTTTCCATAGTCTCTATTTTTTGCGGCGCTGTTCGCGGTTGCAGAGTTCATGTTTTTCCCACTCCTTGTTTCCGTTTTGATTTTATTCCGTTTCGCACATCAAAGCGTTAAGATTTACAGCGGGAACGCCACAGCTTCGGAGTACAACTTTTTGAGGATCGCGATAAACGCCGAAAGCGGTTTTCTGCCGTCGTCCCGGTGCGTGCAGAGAACGCAGGAAAAACTCTCCTCGCAGTCGAAGGGGATCCATGCGAACTGGCCGCTGTGGTCATTCAAAAATCCGGGAGCAAGGCACACGCCGCGCTCCGCCGCGACGTTGGTCCGCGTCGTGTCGTGATCCGGGCTGTTGAAATAGCCGATCTTCCCGGTCGCGATCAGACGGTGCTGAACGGCGCGAAGCGCCTGTGGCGAGCCGCCTCCCACCATCAGCGTCCTTCCGTAAAGATCTTCTTCGGTAATACGATTCTTTTTTGCAAGCGCGTCTTCGCGTCTTGCGATCAGATAGATCCGGCTTTCAAACAGATCGTGTACGGCGATCCCCGGGAGAAGCCTCGTCTGCTCCTTCAGTGCGAAAAGGATATCCGTTTCGTTTTTGAGAAACCCGTCCATACCGTTTTCATACTCAAACTTCGGAACGATCTGAACGTCGGGATACTCTTTCGCGAAAAGGCGCATCGCTTCCGGCAGAAAATACAGCGCCTCGCGCACCATAAGACTTATCGAAATACTGTCCTTGTACTTTGCGCTGAAATTCTGGCCCTGCTCGACCGCCCGTTTCAGGTCCTCGCGCATTCCGGCGAGGAACGATACGAACTGCGCCCCGGCGGGAGTGAGAGAGGCGCCTTTTCCGCTGCGCTCGAAGATCGTAAAGGCGACTTCGTCCTCGAGAAGCTTGATCTGATACGAAAACGTCGGCTGGCTGACAAACTGATTTTCCGCCGCGCGGCTGAAATTAAGCGTCCGTGACAGCTCGATGCAGTAGTCTATCTGTTTTGTGGTCATGACTGACTCCGCGCTATTTAATAATTCAATCAATTATAGCACATTTGAATTGGACTTTTCAATACATTCGCGGTAAAATATGTGTGAAATCAAAAGCCGGAGGGTAATAATCATGGCAAAAACACTGATCGCGTTCTTTTCAAGAGCCGATGAAAACTATTTCGCGGGCGCGATGCGCTACGTCAAGGTCGGCAACACCGAGG
>CADBQA010000107.1 GCA_902796675.1 uncultured Ruminococcus sp. | reverse complement strand
CGCCGAATAAAAGCCGAGGCCGAAGTGACCGATGATGCCGGACGCGTCGCCGCCCTCCTTGCCCTCGTACTTCTCGATGAAGTCGAGTGCACCGGAGAGCGCGATCTGGCAGATGTACTTTTTAAGCTCTTCCTCGGTCATACCGATGCCGTTGTCGACGACCGTGATCGTCCCCGCGTCTTTGTCGAGAGTCACGGTCACCTTGAACTTGTCCGGGACGTCCTTTACCTCGCCGAGCGAGATAAGGCGGCGCAGCTTCGTCACCGCGTCGCACGCGTTCGACACTATCTCGCGAAGGAATATCTCCTTGTCGGAATAGAGCCATTTCTTTATGATAGGGAATATCTGCGCGGCCTCTACGCTGATGCCGCCGCGTTCCGTTTTGATTTCATCCATTGTAAACACCTCCGATGTTGTTCTTAACATAATATTATAAAATAATTTATGACAATAGTCAACAAAATAAAAGGTATATTTTGTGAACAATGAAAAGTTTTTGATAACCGCTTGCAATTAAATGCAAGCTGTGGTATAATCAAAAGGCTGTGGAACGGAGGTTTTTACGGAAGTCATGATAAGACGCCCCGAAACGAACTGCCGTGAAGACGGATTAAAGGAACAACACAAAACTCAAAACAGAATAAGTCCCCGTAGCTCAGCAGGATAGAGCGTCCGCCTCCTAAGCGGAAGGCCGTTGGTTCGAATCCAATCGGGGACGCCAGAAAAAAGCACTTGCTTTCGCAAGTGCTTTTTTCAACGATGTGTTCCGCTTTGCGGAACGTGATGTGTCCTTCGGACGTGATGTGCACTTCGTGCGTGATGTATGCCTTCGGCAAGTGATAAGGAACACGTCGCATCACTTGCCGCGTCAGCGGCAATCATCACTACGGCGATAGCCGCAACATCACTTGCCCGTCAGGGCAAACTTCACTTTTTGTGTTTTCTGCCTCTACGGCAGATGAGTGGATTTTATTTCACCGCGACGTCAGTCGCGATTTCACTCTTGAAGATTATGGCTACCTGTGATATACTATATCAAAAGGGGTGAATTATATGCCGCAAGTCGAAAGGATCCTTCCGTCTCACATTGTCGCGGCGGCGGGGATAGTTATAAACGATAACGGAGAGATACTTCTCGTAAAGACCGCGCGCGGAGGGTGGGTCTTCCCGGGCGGGCAGGTCGAAGTCGGCGAGAACGTGATCGACGCCGTGGTGCGCGAGGTCATGGAAGAGACCGGCGTTGAGATTGACGTTGGTGAGCTGTTCTGCGTCTCGTCGAACACCTGCAAATATCCCGGTTACAACGGTGTTAAGGAAGTTCCGACGAAGGTGATGTTTGACTTCATCTGCCGAGCGAATGGCGGTGTGCCGAGACCGTCGGAGGAGAACTCCGAGTCAGCTTATTTCTCAAAGGAAGACGCGGAAAAGATGATAACGTCACCGGCTATCGTCGAGCGGTTCAAAGCGTATCTTGAGTACGCGGGAAGACCTACGTATCTTGAATACGTCACAAAACCTGAATTCAAGTTGAAAATAAAAATGACCGTTTGAGAAGGTCATCGGAGCGCGCGAAGGGCAAGCCGGAAGGCTTGCCTTTTGAAGTTTCTAAAATAGTCCGCATTTTATTGCAATTAAATGTTATTTATGATATAATTAATAAAAAATTCAGGTTTTTTGGACCCGGGAGTTCGAAATGGTCGAGAACGTCATTGAATATTTGCAGAGATGCGCGAAGCTGTTTCCGTCGAAAAAAGCTGTCGCATACCGAGACCGCGCCGTCACTTTTGAAGAGCTTAACGATTTCGCCATGCGCTTCGGCGCGGCTGTAAAGAGGGCGCTTGACGGCAGGACCGGGGTACCGGTCGGCGTGCTTTGCGACCGCGACGTCCTTCCAGTCATCGCTTTTTTCGGCGTGTTGTACAGCGGGAACTTTTACGTTCCGCTCGATCCCGACGCTCCGTCCGAAAAGCTTGAGAGCATCGCAGCCGACTGCGGAATGAGCGTCATAATCGGGAGCGCAGAGCAGTCGGGCGTTTTGGAAAAGATAAGTTTTTCCGGCGCGTTCGTAACGCCGGAGAGCTTAACAGACGACAAGTGTCCGTACCCGGTGAGCGCGGGTGGAGAGTCGCCTCTCTATATGGTATACACGTCGGGCTCGACGGGAAAACCGAAGGGCGTGCTGAAAAGTCACGGCGCGGAGATCTCGTTTATCGAGGCGTATTGCGAGACGTTCGATTTTACAGAAGACGATATTATCGGCAATCAGACGCCGTTCTTTTTCGACGCGGCGGCAAAGGATATTTACCTCATGGTCAAAATGGGGATCACGTTGGAAATAATCCCGTCGGAGTATTTCCCGCTCCCGCCCGAACTGATCAACTATCTGAATCTGAAAAAGATCACCTTTGCGTCGTGGGTGCCGACGGTTCTTTCGATAGTGTCTCAACTGAATCCGTTCTCGGTCATAAAACCCGAAACACTGAAAAAGGTCTTCTTTGTGGGCGAGGTGATGCCCATGAAGCACCTGAATACGTGGCGGCGTGAGCTGCCGCACGTTCAGTACGTAAATCTTTACGGGCAGAGCGAGCTGTGCGGAGTTTGCTGTTACTATGAAGTAAAGGGTGATTTTCCGGACGACGCGACGCTTCCGATGGGGCGTCCTCTTAAAAACTGTGAGATATACATCGTATCGGACGGTGAAGTCGTCAAGGAAGCGGACAGGATAGGAGAGATGTACATTGTCAGCGACGCGCTGGCGACGGAGTATTACAACGACCCTGCAAAAACCGCGGGCAGCTTTATCGAAAAAGATTTCGGGCGCGGGGCGGTGCGGTGTTTCAAAACCGGAGACCTCGCGAAGTACGACGGAGAAGGAAATCTCGTTTTTGCGTCCCGTTCCGACTTTCAGATAAAGCATATGGGTCACAGAATAGAGCTCGGAGAGATAGAAGCGGTTGCCGGCGCGCTGCCGGTGATCTCGCGGTGCTGCTGCATCTATGATGCCGAGCGTAAGAAGATAAAGCTGTTTTGCGAGCTGCCGGACGGATGTGAGATCAAGGATTCTGAAATAAGAAGCATGCTCAAAACGAAGCTGTCGTCGTATATGGTCCCGGGCAAAGTAATCATAATGGATAAACTGCCGTTGAATCCAAACGGTAAGATAGACAGGCAAAAGTTGAAAAATTTGTGATTCGGAGATGCAAGTGGCTGAGAAAAAAATAGAAACGGTCGACGTGGCGAAGGGGATCGGGATCCTTCTTGTAATATTCGCCCACGTGTGCCTTAAAGAGCCGCTTCTGACCGTTATATACTCGTTCCATATGCCTTTTTTCTTCATTATGGCGGGTATGATGTACAACCGTGAAAAATACACGAGCTTCAAGGCGTTTATGAAGTCAAAGGTCAAGAGCCTCGTGATACCGTACTTGATATTTTGTCTTATCGGGATCCTGTACGCCGCCACCGTGACGTTGGCTGGGTGCGCGATGCATAAGAAAACGCTGTACGATCTGTGGGTGCTTCTGTACAGAAGCCTTTATTCAGTGGTGTGGGCGCCGTATTCTCATAGATACTTCGGCTCTTTCAACGTTCCGATGTGGTTCGTCCCTTGTCTTTTGGCGGTGTTCATCCTCTACTATTTTGCAAGCAAGTACATAAAAAACAAATGGCTTCTCGCAGGAGTCGCAGCCGTTGTCTCGTTTGCAGGATGGCTCAGCGAGTCGTCCCTGATACCGGTCGATTTTTCCTTCCTGCCGTGGAATCTCGGCTCGGCTCTCTTTTCGTTCGGCTTTTTCACGTTCGGCAATCTTATCTCGCCGTACGTGAGGGAAAAGCTGTTCCCGACGCAGGCAGGCGTAAAACGGCGCATCGCGCTCGTCGCCGCTTTTGTCATATCAATGGCGATCGTTGTCCCGCTTGCGCTTTTGAACGGTAGAGTCAGCATAGGGAACAGGGTACTCAACAACGGATTGTTGTTTTATGCGACGGGCATTGCGGGAACGGCGGGGATACTGTTTATTTCGGGGGCGATCGGTAAGTGCGGGTTCTTACGGTTTTTCGGCAAAAATTCGTTTACCGTAATGGGGATACATTACGTAATATACGACTTCCTCTTCGGGCTCATTTCGCATTTTGGAAGATCGTCATCCGGAGCGGACATCGATACTTTCAGAGTTAATTTATTATACACAATTCCTTTGTTCGTCATTGTTACGGCGCTGACAGCGTTATTCATACTTATTTACAACCGGATTACCGGGAAAGTGAGAAAGAAATATGGAAGAGCTTCTTGAGATACTGAACGACCTCGATCCGGATATTGATTACACGACGGAAAAGAATCTTATAGACGGAAAATGCTTGGATTCGCTTACGATCCTGACGCTTATAACCGAGATATGCAATACGTTCGACATATCGATCGGTCCCAAGTGGATGCGCAACGAAAACTTCAACAGCGCGGAAGCCATGTGGAATATGATTTGCGCCATTAAAGACGAGGAATAAATATCTTATGTCGATAACGTCACTCGCGTTTGTGCTGTTTGCGGCGGTCACGGTTGCGGTTTACTACTGTGTGCCGAAAAACTGACGACGGGACAAACGTCGGCGGACATAAGCGCGAGAAAATACAAAGGCTTTCTGTTTAAGGCTGAAAAAGACCACACTTTGCCCGAAGATGAAATAGTCGAAAAACACGGCAAAAAGCCGTTTACAACGGACAAATTCCTTGAAGAAACGGCATCGGCGTTCGACGATATGATAGATATGTGTCTGCAAAGAGACATAAGGGTCATTATAGCCGTCGTGCCGGTTTCGGATAATTATATCTGGGAATACTCGGATCTTGACGTCTTCGTCGATTGGGTCAGGACTCGCTTTTGCGGCAAGGACGTTGAATTCTACGATTTCAATCTGATCAAAAACAGGTATGAAGTTTTGTCCGACGCCGATTGCTACGGCAGCGACCCACACCATATGAGCGGGAAAGGGGCGAAGGCTTTTTCGGCTGAGTTTTCAAAGATCGTGAAGCTTGCGGCGGAAGGTGAGGACGTATCGCCTCTGTTTTACGGGTCATACGCGGATATGATAAACGACTCGCCCTATATGGAGTATTATAGATCTCACGGATGATCGCGGCGTCGGTACCGGGTAAGGCAGGCGTGCTTTTTACAAAAGATCTCATCGCCTCCGGCGGTGATATATAATGAAAGGGAGGTATCTTGAATGATACTCGTAAACACGGATTACATCGAAGGGAAGAAATTTGAAATGATAGGGCTCGTCAGAGGAAGCACGATCCAGACGAAGCACATCGGCAAGGACATCGGCGCGAGCTTAAAGACTCTCGTCGGCGGAGAGCTCAAATCCTACACGCAGATGATGAACGAGGCGCGTGACATCGCAACGGCGAGAATGGTCGACGAGGCGACCCGCCTCGGCGCGGACGCCGTCGTCAACGTCAGATTCGCGACGTCCTCCGTTATGCAGAACGCGGCGGAGGTCATGGCTTACGGCACGGCGGTCAGATTTATCTGAGACAAGAAATAATACGGAGCAAAACGCCGAGTGTTCTTAAGGACACTCGGCGTTTTGCTCCGGATTTTTTATCAGTACCCCACGACGGGCTTAAAGCCTTCCTCGGTCATTTCGGCGCCGGTGTAGATATACTCGGTGATGTTCGCCGAGGGTCCCCAGTACCAGTATGAGTCGAGGTAGAAGACCCCGTTTGAGTCGAATTCTTCCGGCGCGACGGGATTTTTATATACGTTGAAATAATTGTTTATGTATTTCAGCGTTCCTTCCTTGTTGAGGCAGGAATACCACGTGCCCTTCGCCTCGTCGAAGTAGCCGCCTATCGGCATCGTCATAAAGGTGACGTATCTCATATCGAGTGTCATCGCGTTGTTTGCAAAGTAGATAAGGTCGGACGTCGTCATATTCGTGACGAGATTGTCGGCTATGATACCGCAGACCTTAGCGATTTTTCCGGCGTTGAAGATGTTCGTTTTGCCCTGAACCGTTTTGACAAGGCTCGCCATGAACATCTTCTGCACGTTGCCGCGCCCGAGGTCGGCGTTCGCGTAGCCGGAGCGGAAGCGGACTATCTGTTCCGCCGTCGCGCCGTCGAGTATCTGGCGTCCCTGCTTCACGTCGATATGGAGGTTCTGATCTCCGTCGTCGTATTTGAGGTCGTACGGGACGTCCATTTCGACTCCGCCGAGCGCGTCGACTATGTTCGCAAACTGCGAGAGGTCCATAACGCCGAAGTAGTGGATCTTGACGCAAAGGTTACGCTCGAGGTAGGCGGCGAATCCCGCGATACCGCGAAGGTCGCTTCCGCGCTCGTATTTATCCATACGGCGCTGGATATACTCGTCGGAGGAGTCTGCGTCCTTGCATATACCGAAAATACCGTTGACGATAGGTCTGATATATCCGTCGGTGTACGGCGCGAACGTTGCGTTGACGTCGCGAGGGATCTGCATGACGGACGCCGTCATCTTCGTCGTGTTGAAGCTGATAAGAAGGTTTACGTCCGTGTTGTCGGCGACTCTGTCGTGACCGCAGATGAGGAGGTTGTATACGTCCTCGGTGTGGGTGTCCGGCTCGGTTTCCGGCGGCTCGGACTCTGACGTGTCCTTGACCGTGCTGTGGACGACTTCATTTGCGTCCGGCTCAAGCGTCGGCTTCGTCAGAAGATTGATTATCCCGTGACGGAAGATATACAGGGCGGCGAGAACTATGACGACCGCCGCGAGAGTTATAATGAGGGGTAAGTGTTTTTTCTTCTTTGCCGCGCTCTCCGGCGCCGCGCTGCTGTTCTGATCCATCAGGACCTCCTTGACGGTATGCTTCTATATAATAATGTCGATAAAATTTGTATAAATTACACCAAATCGGTGGATTTTTTGAAAATTTTGAAATTTACCGTCACGTCCGGCGCTCCGGGAGCGGAGACGGTGAGCGCGCCCTCGCCCTCTGTCACCGTTCTGACGAACGTACCGCCGAGCCCTCCGCGAAGGGAAGTGAGCGCGGGACCGATA
The DNA here is from genome assembly GCA_902796675.1 of uncultured Ruminococcus sp. Taxonomy (GTDB): domain Bacteria; phylum Bacillota; class Clostridia; order Oscillospirales; family CAG-272; genus RUG14199. Next base: position 2,915 of record CADBQA010000107.1, on the reverse strand, counting down.
AGACGGACGCCGCCCTCCGTTTTGAACGAAACGGGCTCGTTATAGTACGGAAGGACGTTGCCGTTCTGATCGACCGCCCTTATCCTGACGCAGGCGACGTCGTAGGTCTCGCCGACTGTAAGCTCCGTTCTGTCGCTTTCCACCGAAAGTGTGACGGACGTCACGGGGCTTTTTGTGATGCTTTTTACGACTTTGCCGCCCGACACAGCGTCAAAGCGGAAGGTCGTCGCCGAATCTCCCCAGTTCCCGATATATTTGCCGTAGAGCCCGTAGGCGTCGTTGAAGGTCATGCGGTATCTTATCATCAGCCACGCCGCTTTCAGCTTTATGGAAAGAGGCAGGCGGGAGAAGCCGTAGAGCGCGGAATGATTCAGAATATCCTTCGTGAACTTTGCGCGGCGGTGTGAGAAGCCCTCCCCCTTTTCAATTCGGTCGCCGACGTAGTCGTCTATCGCGACGGGAGGATTTTTAATGCTTTTGTACGGAGAGTCGGCGTGGGTGAATTCCCTTATAAATTCGCCGTTTTTATACATTCTGACCGAGTCGGCGTTCGTGAAGATATACGCCTTTCCTATCCTTCCGGCGGGATGCTCGCCGATATCCATCGTCGAGGAGACCTCGAGAAATACGCCGTCTTCCTTCATTTCGGAGTAGACGTACGACGCGCACTTCGGGTTTCTGAACATATCGAGGACGCCATGATAGCATATCCTGTCGCCGCTTCCGAAGTCGCGGTGAGTGTTGTAGTCGAACATACACCAGCCGAGCGCCCCCGCGATGCCGGGCTCACCGGCGACGGCGTCGAGTACGTTCGCGTGGCGGAGCGCGTGCTCGAGGCGGTGAGGCTCGCTGTCATACGTTTTCGTCGGGAACATATGGCCGTTGAACTCCGTGACGAGGTATCCGCGCGACATATCGCTCGTGACGTCCTTTTTCTTCTCGCAGCCGCGCTCGGCGCCGTCGTGGAGAAAATCGTTGTAGGTGAAGACGTCCTCGAGGAGGTTTCCCTTTTTGAGGCGGCGAACACCAGCGGTCTGTCTTGTCGGGTCGAGCTCACGGGCAGCCTTGTTCGTCCTCTCGTAAAACCCGTCGTCGTCGACCGATTCGTTTATCCTGACGCCCCAGAGAACGACCGACGGATGGTTCCTGTACTGCGTCACCATCTCGCGCACGTTCTCCACGGCGACGTCCTTCCACGCAGCGCCTCCGATGTGCTGCCAACCGGGTATCTCCGTGAAGACGAGAAGACCCGTCTCGTCGCACCTGTCGATAAAATGCTGAGACTGCGGATAATGAGACGTTCTGACGATACTTACTCCGAGCTCGTATTTCAGTATATCTGCGTCGCGCCGCTGCGCCGACGATGGCATCGTGTAGCCGACGTAGGGAAACGACTGATGCCGGTCGAGTCCCACAAGCTCGAGACGGCGGCCGTTCAGATAGAAGCCGTCCGCTTCAAATCTCGCCGTTCTGACGCCGAACCTTACGCTCTTTTTGTCTGTCTCGCGCCCGTTTGAATAAAGCGTCGCGGTCAGCGTGTAAAGGTTTGGCGAATCGACGTCCCAGAGCTTGACGTCCGGGATCTCAAGCGCGATTTCGTCCGATGCGGAGAAAGTCCCCTCCGCGACGGCGCGCTCTCCGTCATAAACCGCGGCGCGCACCTCGTCGCCGCCGATGTAAGTCCCGCGGCAAACAACTTTTCCGGTGCCGCCGTCCGGGCGTGCCGTCACGAAAAGGTTTTCGATATATTCTTCGTTTTCGACCTCGAGCCACATTTCACGGTATATGCCGCCGTAGGTCATATAGTCTATGACGTTTCCGAAAGGGGGGATGTCGAGCGATTCGCGGCTGTCGACCTTAACGGCGACGGTCAGCGTTTCGCCGGGCTTTGCGTACTTCGTAAGCTCCGCCCGAAAAGCGGTGTATCCGCCGCGGTGGACGAGAACGCTCTTTCCGTTTGCAAAGACTTCAGCCTCGTGCGCCGCGCCTCCAACGTTAAGAAAGATCCTTTTGTCTTTCCACGCATCCGGTACTTCGATCTTTTTTCTGTAACAGACGACCTTTTGGTATACCGCCTCGTCGAAGTAGTTGTAAGGCGTAACGGCAACCGTGTGGGGAAGGTCGACGAGGACTCCGTCTCCCGCGCCCGCGGCGAACTCCGGAGAAAAGGCGTCCGTATATTCGATCCCGAAATTTAGATTTATCTTTATCATATTTGCAGCCTCATTCAAAAAGCCGCACGAGGCGGCTTTTGTGTTTGCCATATCAGTCGGCGAGATCGAGAGTGTAGAACGAAGATATCAGCGGATCCGAATATTCTTCGTTCACGATCGTGTAAACTATCGTCGTCGAATAGTCCTCGAAAAACGCGGTGAAGTTGAGCTGTGACATCGTCACGCCTTCGAGCGTCAAATCGTACGTAGCGAAAATATACGGCACGTCGTTGTAGTAGTCCATCTCGCAGTCGTAGTCTGAAATATCGGCGATTTCCGAGAGCTGATCGTACAGATCGTCGGCGGTTATCTCGTCAAAAGCGTCTGCGCTTTGAGACGTCACGGTGAACGAGATATTGTCTGTGTGAACGGGATAATCGGGCGGAACGAGCAACGTGACGCCGTTCTGAACAGTCTCGGTAAAGCCCTTCGGCGCGTAGATCATAAGCCCGTTGAAAACGTATGGATCATCTTCAAGAAGGTTTTCGATCTCGTCGTCGGTCTCCGGCTGTGTAAGTATTTCTTCCGTCTCAGACTCGGTCTCTGTGAGAGCTTCGGTCTCGGTCTGTATTTCGGTCTCCGTCTGTTTTTCGGTATCGGTTCCGTCGACCTTTTTATTTTGACGGAGGCGCAGGACGCGAGCGCAAACACGAGAACCAAGGTGATGAGCAGGGCGATTATTCTCTTCATAATGACTCCTTG
>CADBQA010000106.1 GCA_902796675.1 uncultured Ruminococcus sp. | reverse complement strand
TTTACAATAAATTAAATAGGGCAGAAAGGCAGGGGAAGGTTCTGCTCTTTGATTTCCAACGCGAGGATAGCTGACTAAACCCAAGCCACGGGATCGAAACGATTCCGGGGCTTTTTGCCCTCATCCGTCGCGTCCCGAGAACCCCAAAAATCCGTATGGATTTTTGAGGACCCCGACCCGCGACACCTTCCCCAAAGGGGAAGGCTTCACCACAGGGGTCATCCTGAGCGAAGTCGAAGGATCTCCTCGGCAGTAAGTTACTTCTTGCCCCGGAGACCCGTTCGACTTCGCTGCGCTTTGCGCCTTCGGCGAGTGAATTGTCCTTCGGACATGAATTCTCGCATATACTCCGTGAATTCTCGAGAGGCTTCGCCTCTCTCCGTGAATTGAACCGCGAGGCGGTTCATTAAGAAAACGAGACCGTTCGGTCTCGTTTTCTTATCTTATAAAATTCGTCATATTGCCGCGCTCGACTTCGGGGAGGCCGTAGGTCTCTTTGCCGAGGGCGATGGATTTAACGAGGAAGGACATATTGTGCGCGAGGTTTCGAATGATCCGGATCCCTTCGATGTCTTGAGCGGCTTCATCGGCTGTATTCCCGTGGATACTGTTCCAATAGGTCGAGGAGGCGACGGGCATACCGCTTATCGTGAAATATTTATTCAGCTCGTCGAACGTGGCGGAGAGACCGCCGCGGCGCGCGCTGACGACGGCGGCGCCGACCTTCATATGCTTTGAGAACGGCGTGCTGTAAAAGAGTCTGTCGAGTACGGCGACGAGGGTAGCGTTTGCGGAAGCGTAGTAGACTGGCGACGCGACGACAAGACCGTCCGCCGCTTCAAATTTCGGGGCGATCTCGTTCACGACGTCGTCGAAGACGCAGCGTCCTGTCATACGGCAGGAGTTGCAGGCGACGCAGCCACGCACCGCTTTATTGCCGACATGGACTGTCTCGCACTCGACGCCCTCCGCGTCGAAAATCTTTTTCATCTCGTCAAGCGCGGCGGCGCAAACCCCGGCGGCGTGCGGCGAGCCGTTAAGCATTAGTATTCTCATATTGGCACCTCACTTTTTTCTATATATATTCTAACATAACGGAAAATATTTGTAATAAAAAAGATGCAGGGATTCCCCCGCATCTTTCTTTCTCTTTATGCTTCGGAAAACATATCCTTGCCGACTCCGCAAAGGGGGCACTCGAAGTCTTCGGGAAGATCCTCGAACTTCGTTCCGGGGGCGATGCCGCCTTCCGGGTATCCCGCTTCCTCGTCGTATTCCCAACCGCAAGCGTCACAAACGTACTTCATAATATATCTCCTTTCGTAAAATTAACGTAAATTCAGTTTATCGGCTCAAAGTCGGCGGCGCCGTGCTTGCACAGCGGGCAGACGAAGTCCTCGGGGAGTTCTTCTCCCTCGTAGACGTATCCGCAGACCTTGCAGACCCAGCCCTTCTTGCCTTCGGTTTTAGGCTTCGGCTTGACGTTGTTCTGATAGTAGGTATAGGTCATGGTGTCGGCATTGGAGGTGACTCTCGCCTCGGTCACGGTGCAGATGAACATTCCGTGGGTGTCGAGGTCGACGTAGCTCTCTACCTTGAGAGACATAAACGCGTTGATGTACTTGGGGAGGAAGACGAGCCCGTTGTCGCTGCGAAGGACGTCGACGCCCTCGAACTTATCGACGTTTCTGCCGCTTCTGAAGCCGTAGCACTCAAAGACGGAGAACGGCGCCTCGACGCTGAGGCAGTTGACGTTCATAACGCCGGTCTGCTTTATTACGTGGTGAGAGTAGTTGTCCTTATTGATGCAGACGGCGACGCGGTTCGGGGAGTTCGTCACCTGCGTCACTGTGTTGACGATGAGTCCGTTGTCGCGCCCCGCCTCGTCTTTTGAAGTCACGACGTAGAGTCCGTAGCCTATCTTGAAGAGGGCGGTGAGGTCGTTCTTGTTCGCCGTTTCGTCGTGCTGGGCGAGGTAGTCGCGGCAGAGCTCTTCCGTGAGCGCCTCGAGCGCGGCAGAAGACGCGTCGTTCAGAGCGGACGCGATATGGACGACGTTTTCGCAGAAGGTGATGTTCTTCGATTTCTCGAACATACCCCTCATTACTTTCGCCGCCTGGGGAGCCCAGCTTCCGTTTTCGATGAGACCTACCGTTCTGTTCTGATATCCGCGCTCTGTGAGGTGCTCTATAAAGGTCCTCATGAACGGGAATATGTCGGCGTTGTACGTCGTCGTCGCGAGGACGAGGCGTCCGTAACGGAACGCGTCTTCGACCGCCTCCGCCATATCCTCTCTTGCGAGGTCGCAGACGACCACCTTCGGGCAGCCCTTGCTCTTGAGTTTTTCGGCGAGCGTTTCGACAGCCTTCTTCGTGTTGCCGTAGACGGAAGTGTAGGCTATCATTATGCCCTCGCTCTCGACGCCGTAGGACGACCATATATCGTAGAGGTTGAGATAGTAGCCGAGGTTTTCGGTGAGGACGGGTCCGTGGAGCGGGCAGATGATATCAATGTCAAGGTTCGCCGCTTTTTTCAGCACCGCCTGTACCTGCGCGCCGTACTTTCCGACGATGCCGAAGTAGTAGCGTCTCGCCTCGCACGCCCAGTCCTCGTCCGCGTCCGTCGCGCCGAACTTGCCAAATCCGTCGGCGGAGAAGAGAACGCGGTCGGTCGAGTCGTAGGTCATTATGACCTCGGGCCAGTGCACCATCGGCGCCGTGATGAA
>CADBQA010000105.1 GCA_902796675.1 uncultured Ruminococcus sp. | reverse complement strand
GCTCTTTTTATACCGTCACGGCTCGATGTGGGCATCGAGCCCTACGGATTTGTAGGTGTTCCTTCATTATTACCTAATCATTGCTGCTCTACCAAGTTTGTCTTCGCTCTGTGGCTTCCGCTCGCGCGGAAGCCTTCCTTAAACTATACGCTATCAGCTATCAACTATCCACTACTGAAAAAAGCCCTTGCGGGCTTTTTTCAGTATATCGGGTATTTTTCGCAAAGGGCTTTAACGCCCTCGAGGATACGCTCGCGCGAGGCGTCGAAGTCGTCCGCGGCGTCGCCGATCCACCCGGCGATGAGCTTCATCTCGTCCGTGCCGAAGCCGCGCGTCGTGACAGCCGGAGTGCCGACGCGAAGACCGCTCGTGACGAACGGGCTCTCCGGGTCGCGCGGGATCGTGTTCTTATTTGCAGTGATGCGGACGGCGTCGAGCCTCTTTTCCATTTCACGTCCGGTGATGCCGAAGGAGCGGAGGTCTATCGTCATTAAGTGGTTGTCCGTGCCGCCGGAGACGAGGCGGAAGCCGCGCTCCGTAAGAGCGTTTGCGAGCACCGCCGCGTTTTCGACTATCCTTCTCTGGTAGTCCTTGAATTCGTCCGTCAGCGCCTCGCCCAGCGCGACCGCTTTCGCGGCGACGATGTGCATGAGAGGACCGCCCTGCGTTCCGGGGAATATCGCTTTGTCAATCTGCTTTGCGTACTTTTCGGGGCAGAGTATCATACCGCCGCGAGGGCCGCGAAGCGTTTTGTGAGTCGTCGTCGTGACGACGTCGGCGTAGGGTATCGGGCTCGGGTGAAGTCCCGCCGCGACGAGCCCCGCGATATGCGCCATATCGACCATGAGGTACGCGCCCGCCTCGTCTGCGATCTCTCTGCAGCGGGCGAAGTCTATTATCCTCGAGTACGCGCTCGCGCCGACGACGATCAGCTTCGGTTTGACTTCAAGCGCGAGGCGTCTCATTTCGTCGTAGTCGAGGCGCTCCGTTTCGGGGTCGACGCCGTAGGGGACGATGTTGAAGTATTTGCCGGAGATATTGACCGGCGAGCCGTGCGAGAGGTGTCCGCCCTCGGAGAGGTTCATACCCATTACGGTATCTCCCGGCTCGACGAAGGCGAAGAACGCCGCGAGGTTCGCGCTCGCGCCGCTGTGCGGCTGGACGTTCGCGTGCTCCGCGCCGAAGAGGCGGCACGCGCGCTCTCTCGCGATGTTTTCGACGACGTCGACGCACTCGCAGCCGCCGTAGTATCTTTTGGAGGGGAAGCCCTCCGCGTATTTATTAGTCAGAACTCCGCCCGCCGCGAGAAGCACCGCCTTTGAGACTATGTTTTCCGACGCTATGAGTTCGATATTTCCTCTCTGCCGTTCGAGCTCCGCCTCGCACGCGGCGCCGACCTCGGGATCGAAGAGAGAGAGTTCTTCAAAAAAGTTCATGACGTGACCTGCCTTTACAAACGGGATGTACATAGAAACATTATACCCGTCCCGGGCACGCTTGTCAATCGCATAAATAATTATTTGTCAAAAATCAATGAATTTTGTTTATAAGTATACTCATAATGAGGTGAAAATGTCTTGTAAATAAATCAGAGTTGTGATATAATCATCTAAAGATAAAGGAGGTCGGACGTTGAAGAAGGTATTCATATATACGGACGGCTCGTGCAAGTTCAACCCCGGCCCCGGCGGGTGGGGCGCGGTACTCGTCTACGGACGGCGCGAAAAGGAGCTTTCCGGCGGCGAGCGCGAGACCACGAACAACAGAATGGAGCTGACCGCGGCGATAATGGCGCTTCGCGCGCTGAAGGAGCCGTGCGAGGTGCATCTTTGCTCCGACTCGAAGTATCTTATAGACGGGCTTGAGAAGGGCTGGGCGGCGTCCTGGCGCGAAAAGGGCTGGAAGAAGGCGGACCGATCCGCGGCGCAGAACCCCGATCTGTGGGAGGAGCTGCTCGAACTTCTGAAGGTCCACAAGATCACCGAATACGAATGGGTAAAAGGCCACGCGGGTCACCCCTACAACGAGAGGTGCGACGCGATGGCGCAGAGCGAAGCCGACAAATACAGGGCGTGACCGCCCTTGAAAAAATACAGGAGGACACTGTGGATAGCAGACAGATCGCCATGTGGGCGCTCGTTATCCTCGCCGCAGTTTTTTCCGTCATCGCCGTCGTTATCACCGTGTTTGATAAAATGCGCGCGAGAAATCACGGACAGAGAGTCTCCGAATCGACTCTCATCTTCTTTGCCTCGCTCGGAGGCGCGACTTTCATGTTTATCACAATGCTGCTGATCCATCACAAGACAAGACACGTCAAATTCATGCTCGGTCTTCCTCTTATGATGCTCTATCAGGCGCTGATAGTCTATCTTATCGTTACTTAGGGAAGCAGGTCGTAAACGACGTCGCAAAGGACGTACGGCTCGACGAATCCGGACGAGATCTCGTCGAACATCGCCTTTGCGGCGTCGCCCCTGCTCGACACGTCGTACGCGGTGGCGCGGCACATTTCCACCCCTTTGAAGAACTGAACGGCGCTTATCGAATAGGCGCTCCTGCCGTCGCGTTCTCCCCTCGAGAGCGTGTATTCGATCCGCTCAGCCCCGCGGTACTTCGTGACCGTGAGGATGCTGCCCCGTATCTTTTCGGTTGTCATTTTTCTACCTCCGTGGTTGTTTTGTAAAATTATATCACGGAAACGGGCGAAAAAACGTCGAAACGGCGACGAAGGTGCAAAAAGCACAATATATTGTTTTATATTTCGCAAAAAAGGCAATATATCGACAGAAAAACGAAAAATTTTTAAGAACCGCGCGCAATTTCGAAACACGCGCGGCACAGGAAGGATATAAAAATGAAAAAGACAGTTTTAAGACAGTACGCGAGGCTGATCGCCGAGAAGGGCGTCAGCACGGTCAAAGGCGACTTGGTCGTGGTATACGCCGACCTCGACCAGCCTGAGTTCGTAAAGATGGTCGTCGAGGAGTGCTACAAGGCGGGCGCGGCGAGAGTCGACGTCGAGTGGAGCTATGATCCGCTCACGAAGATAAACGTAAGATACAGAAGCCTCAAGACTTTGTCCACCATGGACAACTGGCAGGTCGAAAAGCTGAAATGGAGAGTAGAAAAGCTTCCGTCGATGATCTACCTCGAGAGCTCCGACCCCGACGGACAGAAGGGCATCAATCAGGAGAAGGTCTCGAAGTCGATGGCGGCGCGCTACAAGATAATAAAGCCGCTGCGCGATCAGATGGAAAACAAGTACAAGTGGTGCATCGCCGCGGTCCCGGGCGAAGCGTGGGCGAAGAAGGTCTTCCCCGGTCTCGGGAAGAACGCCGCGATGGAAAAGCTCTGGGACGCCATCCTCTTTACGTCGAGAGCGTACGGAGACCCCGTCGCGAACTGGGACGAGCACAACGCGGACCTCACCGCGAGATGCGCCCACCTCAACTCTCTCGGCCTTACGTCTCTTGAATACAAGTCGAAGAACGGCACGGACTTCAAAGTCGGCCTCATCGACGGCGCGAAATTCCTCGGCGGCGGAGAATACACGCTCGGCAAGGGCGAGTATTTCAACCCCAACATCCCCTCTGAAGAAGTCTTCACCTCTCCCATGGCGGGCAAGGCGGAGGGTATCGTCTATGCGTCGAAGCCCCTTTCCTATCGCGGCGAGCTGATAGAGAACTTCTCCGTCAGATTCGAGGGCGGACGTGTCGTCGAAGTCCACGCGGAGCGCGGCGAGGAGCTTCTCAAGAAAATGATCTCAATGGACGAGGGCGCGAAGATGCTCGGAGAGTGCGCGCTCGTTCCGCAGAAGTCTCCCATCGCGGAGTCGAACATACTCTTCTACAATACGCTCTTTGACGAGAACGCTGCGTGCCACCTTGCTCTCGGTCACGGATTCACGAACTGCCTCGAGGGTTACGAGGATCTTTCTCTCGAGGAGTGCCGCGAGCGCGGTATCAACGACTCGATGATCCACGTTGACTTTATGATAGGCACGGACGACCTCGAGATCGTCGGCGTCGACAAGAAGGGCGTGCGCCATCCTGTCTTCAAGAACGGCAACTGGGCGTTCTGATGTCCCGCTTTTATTACGAAGAAAAGCTCTCTCAAACGGAGCGGGAAGTCATCCGTTCCTTAAAAAGAGGGCTTTCCTCTTGCGAGAGGGAGTTTTCCGTCCCGCGCCTCGACACGCGCCGCCTCGGCGAGCTTTACGAGATCGCGAAGCTCGACGACGAGTATCTCTTTCACGTCGGACGCCTCTCGTTCAGATACGACGATCGAGCCTCGAGCGTCACGGTGCGGCCGGAGTACTCGATGAAGAAGCAGGAGTACGAAAACACCGTTGAAATAATCAAGAAGCGGCTGAAAAAGATACTCGCCCCGGCAGAGGGTTTTTCTCCGCTCGAGGCGGAGCGTTTCATTCACGACTATATCGTGAAGAACGTGAAGTACGATATGGAGACGAAGGTCTATTCCCACGAGGTGACAGGTCCCCTCTGTCACGGAGTCGGCGTCTGCGAGGGGATGGCGAAGACCTTCAGGCTGATGTGCGGCGAGCTCGGCGTAGAGTGTATCGTCGTGACCGGCGTCGGCGTCCCTCCCGAGAGGGCGACCGGTAAAAAGAGCGAGCGTCACGCCTGGAACATCGTGTTTTTGGACGGCTCGCCTTACGCCGTCGACGTCACCTTCGACGCGTCGCTCTCAAAGGGCGCAAAGATATGTTACCGTTATTTCAACACCTCGGACGGCGTGATGGCGGAAAGCCACGGCGACGTCGACCGCCCCGTGCCGAAGTGCCAAAGCGTTATGACCGGAGGATATAAGTGTTAAGCGCAAAATGTGTTTCCTGCCTCGTCGCGAGGCAGTACAAGCTGATAAAGGATTTTGACGACGAGGTCAAAAAAGCGGAGTATATGAAGGAGGTCCTCGAGACACTCTCGAATATGGGAGAGGGCGAGGCGTCGCCCGTCGCGACGGAACGCATGGACCGCCGCTTCACGGAGTATTTCGGCGTCAACCGTTCCTTTGAGGACGCGAAGAAAAAGTACAACGAGCTGCTGCTCAAAAAAGAGGACGAGCTGTCTGACGTCGTCGCGTCGTCAGACGACCGCCTTCTCACCGCGCTGAAGCTCGCCCGTATCGGCAACTACATCGACTTCGGCGCGCTCGCCTCCGTCGAGAAGGAAAAGCTCTCGGAGCTTATAAGAAAAGCGCCGGAGGATGAGATCGACGGCGCGACGTACGAAAAATTCCTCCGCGATCTCGCCTGCGCGAAAAAAATGGTGTATATCCCCGACAACTGCGGGGAGATAGTCTTCGATAAAATATTTATCCGCGAGATCCTTCGCGCCTACCCGTCGATAGAACTCACCCTGCTCGTCCGCGGACGCCCGGTGCTGAACGACGTGACCGAAGACGACGCGAAGGACGTCGGTATCGACGCGCTCTGCCCCGTCGTTCCGAACGGGAACGGTATTGCCGGATGCTATTTCCCGGCGCTCTCGAAAGAGGCGCTCGACCTCGTCGACTCCGCCGACCTCATCATAGCCAAAGGGCAGGGGAATTTCGAGACGATGTTCGGCTGCGACAGAAACGTGTACTACGCCTTTCTCTGCAAGTGCGAGTGGTTCGAGATACGCTTCGGCATGAAGCACCTCGAGGGCGTCTTCGTGAACGAGCTCGACAAAAAATTCAAGGTCAAAGGCTCCGCGCTGTAAAGACGGCAAGACAAGGTGCAAGACAGGGGACGGTTCTGTGTCTTTGTTAAGACACAGAACCGTCCCCTGTCTTGCTATGTTTTGTTTCGTATTATGCGTTACGCTTTTCCGTCGGAGCCGCAGAGTTTTATCTTGTGGATGCAGAGCGCCTTTACGGCGTCGCGGCCGGGGCCCATGAATTTCTTGGGGTCGATCACGGCGTCGTTTTTCAGCGCCTCGCGGACTGCGGCGGTCATCGCGGCGCGAAGCTCGGTCGCGAAGTTGACCTTCGAGATACCGAGTTCTATCGTGCGGCGTATCATCTCGTCCGGAACACCGGAGCCGCCGTGGAGAACGAGCGGAACGGAAATCATCTCGCGCAGCTTTGCGAGAAGCTCGAAGTTGAGCTTCGGCTCGCCCTTGTAGAAGCCGTGGGCGGTGCCTATCGCGACGGCGAATATGTCGACGCCGGTGCGCGTCGCAAAGTCGAGCGCCTGGTCGGGGTCGGTGTAGATGACGCCGGCGGAGTGACCGTCCTCCTTGCCGCCGACGGTGCCGAGCTCGGCTTCGACCGTCGCGCCGAAGGCTTTTGCTGCCTCAACTACCCTCGCGGTCAGAGCCACGTTGTCCTCGTAAGGTATCTTCGAGGCGTCTATCATGACGGAAGAGTAGCCGACTTTCATCGCGGCGACGACGTCGTCGTAGTTTTCGCAGTGGTCGAGGTGGAGCGCGACGGGAACCGAAGCGCGGTCAGCCTCGGTCTTCACCATGGCGTAAGCCATCTCGCGCGTTATGTATTTTACGGTCGTGGGGGTGGTCTGGATCATAACGGGGCTGCGCGTTTCCTCAGCCGCCGCGACGATAGCCTGTACCATCTCCATGTTTTCCGCGTTGAAGGCGGGGACGGCGTATCTTCCTTCTCTCGCCTTCAGGATCATTTCTTTGCTTGTAGTGTACATTTTGCTCTCCGATTATTACTGAATATTGTTCTCTTTTATGATGGCCTCGACGTTTTCGCGGTTGATCTTTCCCTCCATCGGGCCGAACGCCGCGATGTTGAGCGTCGCCGCCGCGGTCGCCAGTTTTGCCGCGTCCTCGACGGATTTGCCCTCGAGAAGACCGCAGAGGAACGCCGCGTCAAAGCTGTCGCCGGCGCCCGTCGCGTCGACGGGCTTCGCCTTGTAAACACCGAAGGAGAACGCCTCGCCGTTCCTGTCGAAAATGCGGCAGCCGCGGGAGCCGTCCTTGAGGACGATAAGCTCGAGGTTCGGGTTTTCGAAGTAGTGAGCGACCGCCTCCTCGACGGTGGCGCAGCCGGAGAACTGAAGAAGCTCGCCGACGCCGGGCATATAGACGTTCATTCTCTCCATTACCGCCGCGACGAGGTCCATCGCCTCCGGGTCCTTCATAAGCTCGGGGCGGATGTTCGGGTCGAAGGAGACCTTCGCGCCCTGCTCGTTCGCGCACTTCATCGCGTCGACGATGCGGCGTCCGAATGAGAGGTCAGCCATCATGGAGCAGCCCATGATGTGGAAGTATTTCGCGTTCGCGAGCGCCTCGGGAGCCGGGGCGGGTGCGAGCACCGCGGGGGTGTTGCCGATGTGGAAAATGAATTTTCTCGAGCCGTCGGCGAAGTAGGTGACGAAGGCGCATCCCGTTGAGATGCGGTCGTTCACGATGACGTCGGAAACGTCGACGCCGTCGCCGGAGAGACGGTCAAGTAAGCACTTGCCGAAGTCGTCGCGGCCGACGCCGCCGATGATCTTCGCCGAGTGCCCGAGCCTTGCCGCGGTGTCTATGAATATCGCCGGAGCGCCGCTCGGGAAAGGCCCGCGGAAGGTCCCCGCGCGGTCGAGAGGCTCGTCGACCGACGCTCTCATTATCTCGACGATGATCTCGCCCATTGTGATGATCTCAGCCATTTTTACGCCCCCTCATCCGAGAAAAGCGCTCTTGAGGAATACGAGGCTCTTCGCGATGTTCTCGTCCATCGTCTTCTCGTCCGCGCCGTCGGAAAGGTCGCGGAAGAGGCAGACGTCGCGCGCGACCGCGCCGCCGGGCTTCATAAAGGGCTCCATGACGACGATGCCGTCGAAGCCGATGTCGCGAAGCGCCTTGCCCATTTCAGCCCAGGGCAGACGTCCCATGCCGGGGAGCTTGCGGTTCGCTTCTCCCACGTGTACGTGGCCGAGAAGATCGCCCGCCTTGCGGATGGCTCCCGCCATATCGTCCTCTTCGATGTTCATGTGGAACGTGTCGAGAAGGAGCTTGCAGTTGGGGCTGCCGACCTCGCGGCAGTATCTTATACCCTCGTCGCAGTCGTTGAGGAGGGGAGACTCGAATCTGTTCAGGACCTCGAGGCAGAGAAGGATGTCGAGCTCCTCCGCGACCTTCGCTATCTTTTTCATTTCATTGACGGAACGCTCCCACATAGCCTCCTTGCTCCCGTCGATGACGGTGTTCGGCCAGCAGTTGTAAAACGCGCCGATAAGCACTTTGGAGCCTATCTTGACCATCTGACGGAGGATGCCGCATACCCAGTCGACGCCATTCTGGCGTTTTACGGGGTCGCTCGAGGATACGTCGCAGTCCTTCGGAGGTCCGATGTTGCAGGAGATCGTCAGCCCGAGGTCGCGGCAGTAGTCGCGAAGGCGTTCGATCTCGGAGTCGCTCATATCGAGAAGATGGCCGCCGCCGATCTCCATTACGTCGAAGCCCGCCTTCTTGCATTTGTCGGCGATCTCGAAGTAATCGCAGGACCAGTCGCGCGTCCAGTAAGCGTAGAGTGTACCGAATTTCATTTTCGTTTCTCCTTATATGCAAAATAATTTTATTCCAGTTAAGATTATACAATAAAAAAAGCTGTTTTGCCATAGTAATTTGTTGCAAAAATAAGGCGACTTTGTTGCTTTTTTGCACAAAGGCGTGTATAATTAAAAAAACAAGGACATCGGACGGGAGGCTACCATGAAGGACGGCGGCGTATTTACTGCGAACAGTATAGCGAAAACCGCGGTCGTTCTGTGTCATGCCGCGGGCGCCGCGGCGCTCACGTCCGGGGGACGCAGGCTCGTCCTTCTCGTGCGCCACGGCCAGACGGACTGGAACAAGGAAAGGCGTCTTCAGGGGCGCGAGTCGGTCCCGCTGAACGAGTGCGGAAGACGCCAGGCGGCGGAGTGCGCGGAAATGTTCCGCCGCGCGGTCGACGCCGGGCTTGTCAGCCGCCGCTGTTACACGTCGCCGCTCGACAGAGCGTACGACACCGCCGCCGTCGTCGCGCGCTCCCTCGGCGCGGCGGCGCCGACAGTCGTCGAAGGGCTTATCGAGCGCGACTACGGGGAGCTCTCGGGACTGACGACGGAGGAGCGCCGCGAGGTTTATAAAAACGGAGGACCGGACCCCGAGGGCGAGCCCGTCGAGGAGGTCGCAAAGAGGGTAAAGAAGGCGCTCGTCACCATCGCCTCGGACGGAGAGGACGGCGAGGTCGTCGCCGTAACTCACGGCGGCGTGATAAACGCGCTCTTTTACGTTATAACCGGAGGCAGGTACGGCACCGGTAAGAATATTTCGGAGAACTGCGGCGTGTCGATCGTCGCGGTGGGACGCGACGCCACGTTCCCCGTCGCCTACGGACTGACGGGTGAGAGCTTTGTCAGCTACGTCGCGGAGTACCGCGCCGCGCTCGGCAGGCTCGGGCACTGATGACGCCTGTACAATGATCAAAATGGAAAAGAAGAAACTGTTTCTCGGGATGAGCGGCGGTGTTGACAGCAGCGCCGCCGCTTATCTGTGTAAAAAGGCGGGATACTCCGTCACGGGCGTCACGCATATCATGTGCGGCGACGGCGGTGCGGCGGAGGGGGCGGCAAACATATGCCGCATCCTCGACATTCCCCATATAACGCTCGACTTGCGCGATGAATTCAGACGCGAGGTCGAGGAGTATTTCGTCTCGTCCTACGCGGCGGGCGAGACTCCGAATCCCTGCGTCATGTGCAACAGAAAAATCAAGTTCCCGTATCTTTTCAATGAAGCGGGAGACGACGGGCTCGTCGCCACAGGTCACTACGCGAGAGTCGCAAAGTGCGGCGAAAGGTACGCCGTGCGCCGCGCGGCGGACGGGAAGAAGGACCAGAGCTACGTCCTCTGGGCGCTCTCCCAGGAGGCGCTCTCGCGGATAGTCTTTCCCCTCGGGGATATGACGAAGAGCGAGGTGCGGGAAGTCGCGAGGGCGTCGTCTCTGCCTTGCGCCGACAGCAAGGAGAGCCAGGACATATGCTTTATTCCTGACGGCGACTACCGCGCGTTTATCGAAAACTTTCGCGGTGAGAAAATAAAAAAAGGGCGCTTCGTTTCGAAGGACGGCGCTCTCCTCGGCGAGTGCGAGGGGCAGGAGTGCTACACGCTCGGTCAGGGGAGCGGTCTCGGCATCGCGCTCGGAAGAAAGGTCTTCGTCACCGCGAAGGACGCCGCTTCCAACACCGTCACGCTCGGCGGACGCGAGGAGACTTACAGAAAAGAAGTAAAGGCGTCGGGCGTCGTCTTTCAGGCGGGCTTCATTGACGGGAGCGAGCGGCTTGAAGCGAAGATAAGGTACGGCAGCCCCGCGCAG
>CADBQA010000104.1 GCA_902796675.1 uncultured Ruminococcus sp. | reverse complement strand
TGCCCGCCGCTCTTTTTATACCGTCACGGCTCGATGTGGGCATCGAGCCCTACGGATTTGTAGGTGTTCCTTCATTATTACCTAATCATTGCTGTTCTACCAAGTTTATCCTCGCTCTGAAGCTTTTGCGGCTTTTTCTTATTCGTTTACTTTTGCGTATTCCTCGTCCGTGACGGGGTCGCACCATTCGGTGGAGGCGCCCTCGCCCTCGACTTCTATCGCGAGGTGTGAGAACGGGGAGTCCGCGGCGGCGCCGTGCCAGTGCTTGACGTTCGCGGGGATATTGACGACGGTGCCGGGCGTCATCTCTACGGGCTTGTCGCCAAACGCCTGATAGAAGCCGCGTCCGCCGACGCAGATGAGTATCTGACCGCCGCCGGAGGAGGCGTGGTGGATATGCCAGTTATTGCGGCAGCCGGGCTCGAAGGTGACGTTGAATATCGGCACTCCCGAGGTCGAAACGGGCGCGAGGTAGCTCTTTCCCGTGAAATATTTGCCGTATGGATTCGGCTCGCCGACGGGGAAGAATATGCTCTTTTCGTAGTCGGACAAATCGCTCGCTTCTTCCGTCCAGACCTCTTTTGCGAGGCGGAAGACCGCCCACGCCTTCGGCCAGCCGACGTACATCGCGGCGTGAGTCACGACGGACGCGATCTCGCTCTTTGTGACGCCGTTTTTCTTTGCGTTTTCAAGGTGATATTTGAGCGACGAGTCGGTGATGCCCGACGACATCAGCGCGACGACCGTAACGATACATTTAGTCTTCGTGTCGGTGGCGCCGTCGTTCCAGACCTCGCCGAAAAGGACGTCGTCGTTGAGGTGCGCGAATAGGGGCGCGAACTTGCCGAGCTGATCCCTGCCCGCCGTCTGAGTTATCTTTTTCTTCATTGAAACTGTCCGCCTTTCGTATTGATCATAATTAATTATACCGTATTTCCGACCCGGTTTTCTGTTTCATTATGTTAATCTTCTCCCGGCGGCGCACCTACCCGGTGGCAGTATTTATTAAATTGTATTATTCAGTCCACACCGCGGAGGGCGGCGGACTTGATCTTTATTCTCGCCATGGCGAGAAGGGACGTCATTTCTTCGTCCGAGAACGCTCCGTATCCTTCGGAGAGAACGTCGCCGGAGTCGGTGAATTTCTGTATGAAGTAGCGCGGCACGTCGCCGAGCCAGGAGCCTATCGCGAGGAAATCGGACGGCGTATGTATCCCCTTTACCGCCGTCGTTCTGAACTCGTACTCGACGCCGGAATTTTTGATTATATCGACGCTGCGCTCGATCTTCGAGATATCGAGGTTTTTGATGCCTGCCGCCGCGGCGTAATGCTCCTTCGAGGACTTTATATCCATCGCGACGTACGAGACGTTGCCGGACGAGAGGAGGTCGCGGAGAGTCTCGGGCCTGTAACCGTTCGAGTCGAGCTTGACGCGAAAGCCCCTGTCCGTTATCTTCTTTATGAAATCGGCGAGGTCGGGCTGGAGCGTTGGCTCGCCGCCGGTTATGGCGACGCCGTCGAGGATCCCGCGGCGTTTTGCGAGGAAGGAGAAGAACTCATCCTCGGAGATCTCGGTGTCGACGCGGTTCTCAACGAGGGAGGCGTTGTGGCAGAAGGGGCATCTGAAATTGCAGGACGACGTGAACACCGTGCAGGCGGTGTGTCCCGGGAAATCGAGCAGCGTCAGCTTCTGAAGACCGGAGATCTTCATTTCGCCGCACCTATGAGGGCGGTCGCCTGAGCCGCCTCGTCGGGGAGCTCGTTTTCGTTAAAGAACGCGAGGCACTCCTCGGCGTACGAGAGGCATTCCGCGTCCGTTATATCGAGAACACCCGTGACGCAGGCGTTGTAGAACTCGTACCAGTTGTATTTGAAGCCGGTCGTCGAGGACTTGAAGAGGTTGCTCTTGATATATTTGTAGGACTTCGTAGTGAATTTGCCGCCTATCATCGTGCTGTCGAACTCCTCGGATACGGTGTCGAGGGCAAGCCCGTCGCCAATCGGCGCGGGAGCCGTTTCGCTCTCGGTGTCACCTTCGGTCGAGGGCGCGCTTTCGGTATCGGTCAGAGCCTCGTCCGTGTCCGTCGGCGCGGCGCTCTCGGTTTCGGTCCCGCCCTCGGCGGGCGCGGCGCTCTCGCAGGACGCGAGGCAGGCAATCGTGAGTACGAGGAGCAATGTGAGAAGTAATGAAGTTATCTTTTTCATTTTCGGTTCTCCGTTATCTTATCGTGTATTTTGTGCCGTCCGGCGTGTCGACGATGTCGACGCCCATGGCGGAAAGTTCGCATCTGATGCTGTCCGCGGTCGCGAAGTCGCGCGCGCGCTTCGCCTCGAGGCGGCGGGAGATCATCTCTTCGATCTTCGACGTGAGTTCTCCCGCGGCGGGAGCCTCTTCCGCTTCGTTCTTCTCTTTGAGCTTTTCCGCGGCTTCGAGAAGACCTATCGAGAGGACGCGGTCATAGTCGGCGAGGAGCGCCGCCTTCGTCGCGCCGTTCGTCTTCGCCTTGAAGACGTTGTAGACCTCGGTTATCGCGTTTGAGGTGTTGAGGTCAGCGTCGAGCGCCGCTTTGAACTTCGCGCGGTACTCGTCGAAGAGCGCGCGGTCGACCTCTCCGTCCGTGTCGAGCGCCGCTGTTTTCGCTACGAGCTTTCCGTAGGACGCCGCCGCGTTGTCGAGCGCGTCCCAGGAGAAGACGAGGCTCTTGCGGTAGTGGGAGAGCAGGCAGAAGAAACGGTATACGAGCGGATCGTACCCCTTTTCCTCGAGGACGGAGACCGTGAGGATCTGTCCCTTTGATTTGCTCATTTTTCCCGACGCGGTATTGAGGTGAAGGACGTGGAACCAGTGTCCGCACCACGGATGGCCGAGGTACGCTTCGCTCTGCGCGATCTCGTTCGTGTGGTGAGGGAAGACGTTGTCGATGCCGCCGCAGTGGAGGTCGAGGTATTCGCCGAGGTGCTTCAGGCTTATCGCGGAACATTCTATGTGCCATCCGGGGTAGCCGAGGCCCCACGGGGAGTCCCATTTGAGCTCCTGGTCCTCGAATTTCGATTTAGTGAACCAGAGGACGAAGTCGGTCTTGTTCTTTTTGTTGTCGTCGGCTTCGACCCCTTCGCGCACGCCGACCTCGAGGTCCTCGGCGTTGTGCGCGTTGAAGACGTAGTAGTCGTCAAGCTTCGAGGTGTCGAAGTAGACGTTGCCGCCCGCCTCGTAGGCGTATCCTTTTTCAATGAGCCCCGACACCATTTTTATGAATTCGGGGATGCAGTTCGTCGCGGGCTCGACGATCTCGGGTATCTTTATATTCAGCTTTTCGCAGTCGGCGAAGAACGCGTCTGTGTAAAACTTCGCGATCTCCATTACCGTCTTGTGCTCGCGGCGGGCGCCCTTGAGCATCTTGTCCTCTCCGGTGTCGCCGTCGCTCGTGAGGTGTCCGACGTCGGTCACGTTCATCGCGCGCGTGACCTCGTACCCCTCGTAACGGAGGAACTTTTCAAGGACGTCCTCCATTATGTAGGAGCGTAAGTTCCCGATGTGCGCGAAGTGGTAGACGGTGGGGCCGCAGGTGTACATCTTCACTTTCCCGGGCTCGTGTGTCTTGAATTCTTCGACCTTGTGTGTGAGGGTGTTGTAGAGCTTCATATCGTTGTATTATCTCCGTTCCGGGACGCGCCGTCGTCGTCCCGAGTCTTTTTTTCTCTTGAACAAATGATGAGGAAGAGCGTCAGCGCCGTCAGCGCCGCGCCGCCGATACAGAGCGGGACCGCCGCTCCCGGCGCCTTGTCCATCATCGGCGTTATGACGTAGCTTGAGGCGTTGAACGCGACGTGTACTATGATCGGCACGAATATCGAGCGCGACGCGTCGAAGGCGAGCGCGAGCGCGACGCCGAGCAGAAACGTGAAGGTGAATGAGATGAGGTTCCCGTGCGCCGCTCCGAAGAGGAGGGCGGAAATCAAGATTGCCGCCGCGCGCGGCATACCGCGCTTCAGCGTGCCATACACCGCGCCGCGGAAGATAAGCTCCTCGACGGCGGGCGCCGCTATCGCCACGGAGACGAATTCAATGAACGCGTTGCCCTCGCCGAGAAAGGAGTAGAGCGAGTTGTATTTCTCTACCGCTTCCGCGGAAAAGGGTATCAGCCTCACCGCCGCGTCGGAAAGAAGGTTGAGCGACGCTCCGAGGGCGACGGCGGGTATGATGAACCTGAAACGCGGGACCGTTATGAAAAGGGATTTTCTCGTGTTTCCGTGTACGGCGTATATCAGGAGAAACGCCAGCGAGAGCGCGACGATGTTTCCGACAAGCGACGTGATACCGGCGTTTTTCAGAACGAGTGAATCGACGGAATCCGAACAGACCGCCTTAAGGGCGGCGTCAAAGCTGAGCTTTACGAGGGAGATCACGAGGAGATATAAAAAGACCGTGACGACCGATATAAGTATCGACACCGCGAAGTCCGAAAGCGGGCTTTTTCCGAAGAGTTTTGAAAAAGGTTTTTCTTTAACGGGATACTTTTCTTTCTTCACAAGGCTCCCTCCTTTGGGATCGTTAAATTATATTATATACCAAATAAAAGTGAAATTCAATAAGAAATCGTTAAATAATAAAAAAGATAAAAAAGACGCGAAATTTATTCATTTGACTAAAACCGCAAATATTCGACAAATGCAAAAGAGGCGCGGCTTCCGCCGCGCCTCGGTTTTGTGACGTTTACTGAATATTTCCGCTGACTGTGAGGGTCGTTTCTCCCGGGGTTACCATCCACTCGCCTGTCGTTGCGTCCTGTTCGTACGTCGCCGCCGGCACCGTAATGGCGCCGGGAGTCGTGGCAAAGAGCGCGTTCTCGTAGGTGAACGAGGTAAACGGCGCTCCGTCGAGCGTCGACGTGATGTCGGAAAGCTCCGGGTCCATCGTGTCCGTGACCGTGACGTTTGCCGCGGCGTCCGCCGCGGCGGGACCGTAGTTGCGTATGACGAAGGTGTACGTCACCTGCCCGCCGCCTCTGACGATCGACGGGGAGATGCTCTTCGTTATCGTGAGGTCGGCGCCCCC
>CADBQA010000103.1 GCA_902796675.1 uncultured Ruminococcus sp. | reverse complement strand
GGGAGTCGCCGCGGAGTACAAGAAGCTCTTTGACGACGCCGAGCGCGTAAAGGAGAGCTATCCGTCCTTCAATATCGAAGAGGAGTGCCGCGACAGGCGCTTTACGAAGCTTCTCGCCGCCGGGCTCGGCGTCAAGGAGGCGTACGAGGCGCTTCATCACGATGAGATAGTGACGGGCGCCATGCAGTACGCGGCCGACCTCGTGTGGGAGGCGGCAAGGCGTGGGGCACCGGCGGAGCACCCGGCGGAAAACGGCGTTTCAGAAGCGCCGGCCGCCGATCCGACTCTTCGCGTGGAATCGCTCACCGCAAAGGATATAAAAGATATCCTCGGCCGCGTTGAACGCGGCGAAAAAATCAGATTTTGAAAAAAGGAGAAACTCAAATGACAGAAACAGCTATCGATCTTCAGCTCTTCGCCTCCGGTGAGGCGGTGATGGGAACGGACGGATATATCAACGCGTCGACCGGCGTGAAAACGGCGTACGGTTCGGGCGGTCTGTCCCCGGAAATGAAGACCTTTTACGACAAGACGCTCATAACTCTTGCCGGCGCAAATCTCGTCCACGAGCAGTTCGGTCAGAAAAGACCGATCCCCGCGGGCAGCGGCCGCACGGTGGAGTTCCGCCGCTTCTCGTCTCTCCCGAAGGCTCTGACGCCCATCACCGAGGGCGTAACGCCCGCGGGAAACAAACTCACCGTGACGCCCGTCGTCGCGACGCTTGAGCAGTACGGCGACTATATCGAGCAGACCGACCTGCTCGAGCTCACGGCGATAGACAACACCATCGTCGAGACGACGAAGAAGCTCGCCGAGCAGGCGGGCAAAACGATCGACACGGTGGTACGCGAGGTGATAAACGCCGGCACCAACGTGCTTTACAGCCAGAAGCTCGTGAACGGCGAATACACCAACGTCACGACCCGCGCGAATATTACGGCGGACTGCAAGCTCACCGTACGCGACGTATTCCGCGCGGCGGCTGAGCTCAAGGCTATGAACGCGCCGAAGATCGACGGATACTACGTCGCGATAATCCATCCTTACGTCGCTTACGACCTCATGCAGGAGGCGGGAGACGAGTGGATAGATATCGCGAAGTACGCGTCCCCCGACACCATCCTCACGGGTGAGATCGGGCGTCTTGCCGGCATCAGATTCGTCGAGTCGAGCGAGGCGAAGATCTTCGCGCCCCGCATCATCGCGGCGGGCAAGAGCCGTCTGAAGGTCAGAACGTCCAACACGACGGCGTCCGCCTCCGTCGTAGTAAATGAAACTCTTCCCGTGATGTCGGGCGTCGACATCCCGATCTACGTCGGCGGAGCGTCGAACAGCATAACCGCTATCACGATGAACGGCGCGCTGACGACTCTCACGCTCGCAATCCCCATAAAATGCAGCGCGGGCGACATCATCAGCGGACGCGGAGCGGGCTACGACGGTTCCGCCGTCTTCTCAACGGTCGTTCTCGGCGCCGACGCCTTCGGAGTCACCGACGTTGAAAACGGAGGCATCGAGCACATCGTAAAGCAGAAAGGCTACGGCAACGACCCTCTGAATCAGAGAAGCTCCATCGGCTGGAAGGCTCTCGCAACGGCGGAGATCCTCGTCGACGAGTACATCGTAAGGATCGAATCCGGCTCATCTTATTCGGCAATCGCCGAAGCTAACTGAGGTGCGATATGAAGAACACGAAGAACGATAAAGTTACGCTTCGCATACCGAAGCGCTGGAAGGGCGACGACGAGAGATTCATCGCCTGCAACGGACACCGCGTCCTCGTAAAGACCGGAGTCGACGTCGAACTTGACGCGGATATCGCCGAGGTGTACTTCAATTCGTGCGATCAGCGCGAGGAATCCGAGCGCCGTATCGCCGGGATGGTGAGCGAGGCATGACCGTACGCGAAGCCGTCGCGCAATTCAAGGACGCCGTCCCGACGTCGCTCGGCGAGGACACGCTCGTCTCGTGGCTGAACGAGCTTGAGGGCGCGGTCTACGAGGAGCTTATAATGACGCACGAAGGGGAAACGTTCCCCTTCGCGCCGATAACTCTGACCGAGCCCGACCGTGAGCTTTACCTTCCCGCGCCGTATTCAAAGGTGTACGTCGACTACCTGAAAATGAAAAGCGACGTCGCGTTCAACGACACGGGACGGTACGAGTCCTCCGGCGCGCACTTCGCGGCGTCGTGGAGCGACGCCGCAAATCACTACAACAGAACTCACGCGCCGAAGGGCGCATCAGAGCTCAAAACGCTTTAAGGAGAGATCGAAATGAAGATAGCGTCAGTAAGAGCGAGAGAACCCGAGCGCGAAGAGGTGAGGAGCTTCTTCGGTCTCAACAGAAGACAGGCGAGAAGAACGGGAGAGAGCAGGGACGAGCTGAACGTATCGGCGGACGTGTATCCGTTCCTCTCTCCGAGGCGCGACGAGGTGAGACTGACAAACGAATTCGGCACATGCCGAACTCTTATGATGAAAGACCGCGCGGTGTGGATCACCGAGCAGGGAGACGCCGGTCCGGCAAAGCTCTTTTACGCCGGACGCGAAACGGGACTTGAGCTGACGCGCGGAAAGAAACAGACCGTATTGATGGGGACGAAGATCATCGTGTTCCCCGACGCCGCGTATTACGATACCGCGACGGGAGAAGTCGGCTCGCTCGACGCTGTCTTCACGAGCGCCATGAACGTGCCCGTGCGCTGTACGCTCTGCCGTCTCGACGGCGAGAGTTACGTTTACGAGACGTCCGTTGCGGCGCCCGCCGACCCCGCCGATGGGGCGCTCTGGTGCGATATTTCCGGAGAGGCGCCGCGCCTTATGGCGTATTCGGGCGACGGCGTTTGGGTCGAGGTGGACTCGACCTACGTCAAGATAGAGTCGCCCGGGATCGGCTCAAAGTTCGCCTCCGGCGACGGCGTCACGCTTACGAATTTCGCAACTCCTGGCGTCGGGGGCGCGGCGGTCGTCGCGGAGCGCGGGAACGACTATATCATCGTTCCGGGGCTGATCTCCTACGTCACGGAGCAGTTT
>CADBQA010000102.1 GCA_902796675.1 uncultured Ruminococcus sp. | reverse complement strand
ACGGCTCGATGTGGGCATCGAGCCCTACGGATTTGTAGGTGTTCCTTCATTTCATTGCTGCTCTACCAAGTTTGTCTTCACTCTGAAGCGGGTTTTGCAACCCGCTTTCCGCTTATCTTCTGCCCATACCGCCGAAGCCGCTCTGCACGGAGTCGCCGGACGCGGACGACGACTGCGTCCAGGAGAGGATCGCCTCGCCGTCCTTCGTCAGCGTGTACTCGCCGTCAAGCGTCAGCGCGTCGGACGCGATCCATAAAGAGGCGTAGCTCGACGTCAGCGTGAAGGTCGCGATATTCCCGTCAGATGAAGAGAGGACGTACTCGCCCGCGCCGAAGGTCGTGCCGCTTGAAACGTAGTAGTTGACGGAGCCGGACGCGGGGACCTCGCAGATGCCGCCGAGAGCTATCACCGTGCCGCCGGTTACGGATATCTCTCCATCGACGTCGACGGAGCCGGCGACAGAGCCCATCGCCGCGCCGCCCTTGATGAGAACGAAGCCGCCCGTCACGGTGAAGTCGCCGTTTGAATCCGCGGCGTCCGTGTCGCCAGAGGGAGCCGTTATGTCGACGAAGCCGCCGGAGATCTTGATGAGCGGGGTTGAGTCGCCCTTTGCGGCGTTGAGACCGTCGTCCTCGCCGTATACGAAGACGTTGCCGCCCTGAATATCTATGACGTTCGCTTCAAGTCCCTCGTGTGAGTCGGCGATATTGACCGCGCCGCCCGATATTGTAATGGTCCCTTCGGCGTGTATGCCGTCGTCGGCGGAAGTTATCGTCACGTCGCCGCCCGATATCACGACGTCGTGCGCCGCGTGAACGCCGTCCCCCGCCGAGGTTATCTCGACCGTACCGCCCGTTACGGTGACGTCGCCGCGCTGGTTGCCCTTGGAGGAGACGTCGGAGTTTTTCGTTTTGACGCCGTCGGACTCGGTCGATATAAGGATAAGCGAGCCGGACTCGACAGTCACGGAGTCGTTGCCCTTCAGAGCGTTGCCGACGGACGTCACCTTGAGAGTTACGTTCTTTATCTTGAGGTCGTCCTTCGTCTTGATCCCGTTGTCGTAGGTCGAGGTCACGGTAAGCGAGCCGTTACCGGTGATCTTTAAGTCGCACGCCGCAAAGATCGCGCCGTCCTCGTCCTCGTCTTCCGAATCGTCCTCGGCGACGTCTCCGGTCCTTTCGTCGTAAATAGCGTTATACGTTCCCTCTTCCGACTTTACCGTGCCCTCTCCCGCGTTCACGAACGCGATAGGCGCGGCGTCCGACGAGCTTATCGTCACGTTGTTCAATATTAAAACGACTTCATCCTCGTCACCCGCGTCGACGACTATGTTTCCGTCAAGACGTCCCGAGAGCGTGTATTCGCCCGCCGACGTTATCGTGTAGGTCGTGCCGTCGACGGTAACTTCTCCCGCGCCCGCGCCGGGGGTTATCGTAAAATCCTCCGTCGACTCGAGCGACTCGTCGAAGCTGTCCTCGTTTGATGTCACCGTCTCCGGCGTCTTAGCCGTGACGTCCTCCGTCACGCTCGCCGTCCCGCATGAAGCGAAGATCAGCGAAACTATCATCAAAAATATCAAAACCGCGTATTTTTTCATATTACGTCTCCTTCCGACGCCTCGGCGTCTTTTCATCCTGTGAGACCATTATACCACCTTTCCTTAAAAAAACATTGAAGGATAAAAAAAAGAACGGCGGTGCCGTTCGTGAATTCTCGCGCTGTCGCGCTCCGTGAAATCTCGCTCCCTCCGTGAAATGAAAAGCTCCCCGAAGGAAGCTTTTCGTGAATTCTCGCGGGCGTCGCCCGCTCCGTTTCATGAGAGCGAATCTATTATCTCGGATATCGACTTACCCCTGAACATCTCTCTGTAACGGTCGAGCTCGTCGGAGATAAGCTCGTCGATGACGCGCATACCGAGAAGCTCGACGGGCGCTTTATCGTCGGTGAGGACGAGGTCCCCCGCCGCTCTCGTCGTGAGCTTGCTCTTGACCGTCGCCATCATACCGGCGAGATCGGACGGATATGAGTAGATGCTGTCGGAGAATATCCGGAAAGCGTCCTCGCTCTTCGCGGCGTAGACCTCGCGGTTGCCGCCGACGTCGGCGTATTTTACCGACGGGAAGACGGCGGAGATAGTATCGAAGAGCCAGTCGTTTATCGACCCCTCGTTATCCGAGCGCATATTGAGGTTGACGACCATAACGCCGTCGTCCGTCAGATGATCTGCCACCTCAGCGAAAAACTCGCGGCTCGAGAGCTGAAACGGTATCGTTATGTCGCGGTACGCGTCGACCATAATGACGTCGTAGCGTCCCGCGCCGCGCAGGTACGCTCTTCCGTCGAACTCCACGACCTTTATGTTCTCATCGTCCTTGTCAAGCCCGAAGCGCGAATAGGCGAGGTCGATGATCTTTCGGTCGATCTCAACTCCCTCCACACGGCAGCCCGGAAAATACTTTCTGCACTGCATGGCGTAAGTCCCGCTGCCGAAGCCGAGGATCAGAATATCGAGGTCCTCTTTATCAGCCGCGCCCGCCATTATCGGCGCCGCGAGCGCGTAGTCGTAGTACATACCGGTTAGTTTTCCGCTCTTGACCGTTATCGACTGGACGCCGAAGAGCACGTTCGTAGAGAGACGCACGTCGCGCTCGTTCTCCGCAACCTGGAGATAGTTATATATCGATTCGTCCTCGTCGACGGTCGTTCCCTCCTCCGACCAGAAAGCGAAGGAGTTGAACGACGAGAGAACGGCAAAGCCGACGGCGAGCGCGAAAGCTATGATACACTTGACAAGGCTCCGCCTCTCTGCGAAGAAATAGACGAGAGATATGACGAGCAGCACCGCCGCGAAAATAATAAACGTCCAGGACGTGCCGACCGCCGGGATCGTGACGAAAGTTGGAAGAAACGTGCCGATGATCGACCCTATCGTGTTCAGCGCGTTAAGTTCGCCGACGGTCTTCCCGCTCTCGTTTAAGTTTTGCACCGTGTACTTGACGAGCGACGGCGAGACCGTGCCGAGGAGCATGAGCGGAAAGACGAAGAGCGCCATGCAGGAGAGGAAGGACGCCCAAATCAAGAAATTGCCGCCCCCGAGCGCGGCGAGCGCGACGGAGATACCGGCGATGATATACTTGCCGACGAACGGTATCGCCGCGCACCAGACGGCGACGATAAGAAGTCTCGCGTAGAGCCTGTCCGGATTGGGATCGCGGTCGGCGCGTCTGCCGCCGATGATGTTGCCCAGCGCCATCGCTATCATTATCGTGCCTATGATGATGGTCCAGACTATCTGGCTCGACGAGAAATACGGCGCGAGAAGCCTCGACGCGCCGAGCTCTATCGCCATGACGCTGATCCCCGCGAAAAACTCGGTTATGTATAAAAACCACTTTTTCTTAAGCATAAATTCTCCGTTGCCGCATGCGGTGTGAAATAGATCAAAGAGGTACGGGGAGCGCCGCGGCGCTCCCCTTCGATTTTAAGTTCCGGTTACATCTGGCTTCTGTAAAGCTGTGCGATCTCCCCGACCGACGTTTCTCTCGGGTTGCCGGGGCGGCAGGCGTCGGCGTACGCCGACTCGGAGAGGAACATGACGTCCTCTTCCTTGAGGATGCCGTGAAGGTTTTCGGGGATACCGACGTCCTTCGAGAGTTTTCTGACGGCGGCGATGGTCGCGTCGGCGGCTTCGTCAGTCGTCATAGAGTCTATACCCTCGACGCCCATTGCGCGTCCGACGGCGCGGTATCTCTCACCCGCTACGCTCTTGTTGTATTCGAGACCGACGGGGAGAAGGATGGCGCAGGCGACGCCGTGAGGCGTATCGTAGAGCGCGGAAAGACCGTGAGCCATGCTGTGAACGATGCCGAGACCGACGTTGGAAAATCCCATGCCGGCGATATACTGACCGAGAGCCATTCCCTCTCTGCCCTCGGGCGTGTTTGCGACCGCGCCGCGGAGGTTTTCGGAGATGAGACGAATAGCCTCGAGGTGGAACATATCGCTGATCGTGCAATGACCCTTCGTGATATATCCTTCGATGGCGTGCGTGAGCGCGTCCATACCGGTGGCGGCGGTGAGCCCCTTCGGCATAGAGGACATCATATCGGGGTCGACGACGGCGATCTCGGGGATGTCGTTTACGTCGACGCAGACGAATTTACGCTTTTTCTCAACGTCTGTGATGACGTAGTTGATAGTTACCTCCGCCGCGGTGCCCGCCGTCGTGGGGACGGCTATCGTGAATACGGCGTGGTTCTTGGTGGGCGCGACGCCCTCGAGGGAGCGGACGTCCGCAAACTCGGGGTTGGTCGCGATGATACCTATCGCCTTCGCGGTGTCCATGGAGGATCCGCCGCCGATGGCGATTATGCAGTCCGCGCCGCTCTCACAGAACGCGGCGACTCCGCTCTGCACGTTTTCTATCGTCGGGTTGGGTTTGATGTCGCTGTATACCGAGTAAGGGAAGGAAGCCTTGTCGAGAAGGTCCGTCACCTTCTTTGTAACGCCGAACTTCAAAAGGTCGGCGTCGGACGTGATAAACGCCTTTTTATATCCTCTTTTCGTAAGCTCGGGTACGATATTGTCTATCGCTCCGTGTCCGTGATACGAGATGGTGTTGAGAACTATGCGGTCTGCCATAATGATCCTCCGTGTTTTTATATTCGCGCCTTGCGCGTTCAATAGTATTTTACCATTATTTTGACCGCCTGTAAACACCGCATAATGAACGGAGGGTAAATTTTTACAAGTAAAGGTCACACAAAATGAGATTTATTTTCATTTTTGCCACTTGTATTTGATATATCTTTTTGTTATAATTATCTATTGGTGAAAACAATCTGAAAGAGGTATGGATATGACAAAAGTCGATATTTTCTCGGGCTTTCTCGGTGCGGGCAAGACCACACTCATCAAAAAGCTCATCAAAGAAGCTTACACGGGCGAGCAGATAGTCGTCATTGAAAACGAATTCGGAAAGATCGGCATCGACGGCGGTTTTCTCCGCGAAGCGGGTATTCAGATAACCGAAATGAACTCCGGCTGCATCTGCTGCAGCCTCGTCGGCGATTTCGGCCGCGCGCTCGCAAAGGTCAAGGAGGAATACGATCCCGACAGGATAGTCATCGAGCCCTCCGGCGTCGGCAAGCTCTCCGACGTTATCCGCGCCGTGCAGAACGCAGAGATACCCGATATGACGCTGAACGCGTTCACGACGGTCATCGACGCTTCCAAGTGCAAGATGTATATGAAGAATTTCGCGGAATTCTACCGCAATCAGATAGAGTTCGCGTCCTCCGTGATCCTCTCGAGAACGGCGGGCATCAAAAAGGAAAAGCTCGACGAGGCAGTCGCCATCGTACGCGAGCTCAACAAAAACTGTTCCCTCATCACGACCCCGTGGGATGAGCTTGACGGCAAGATCATCCTCGAAACGATGGAGCGCCGCAACACTCTCGAGGCGGAGCTCGAGCACCTTCTCGAAGAGCAGAAGGAAAAAGAAGCCAATCATCATCACCACCATCACCATCACGACGGTGAGGAGTGCGACGACCCCGACTGCGAGTGCCACCATCATCACGACGATGACGAGGATGAGGACGAACACGAGCATCATCACCATCATCATCACGACGATGACGAGCACGAACATCATCACCACCATCACCACGACGAGGACGAACACGAACATCACCACCATCATCACCACGACGATGATGACCACGACGCGGACGAGGTATTCACAAGCTGGGGCGCCGAGACTTCCGATACGTTCACGGAGAGCGCCGTCGAGGACGCGCTCGACGAGCTTATGACCGGCAAGTACGGCATGATCCTCCGCGCGAAGGGCATCGTTCCCGCCGAGGACGGACGCTGGATACATTTCGACTACGTCCCGGGCGAAAAGGAAGTGCGCACCGGCGCCGCCGACGTCATCGGCAAGCTCTGCGTGATAGGCACGGGGCTTGACCGCGAAGGTCTCGCCGCTCTTTTCACGTCCGGCAAGCTGACACTTCACTCGTAATTTAAGGAGATTTTATGGATACTCCCGTATATCTTTTCACGGGTTTTCTCGAATCCGGCAAGACGAAATTCATTCAGGACACGCTCGCGGACCCCAACTTCTTTGAAGACCGCGACTCGACCGTTCTCGTCATCCTCTGCGAGGAGGGCGAGGAGGAGTACGACCCCGAGGCGTTCGCCTCCGAAAACGTGAGAGTCGAAGTTCTCGACGACCCGAAGTATATAAACACGGACAAGCTCGAAGCCATGCGCCGCAAGCACGGTGCCGAGCTCGTCATCATCGAGTACAACGGTATGTGGCTCGTTCAGGACCTCTTCGCCGCGATGCCCGACGACTGGTACGTTTACCAGGAGGTAATGATGGCGGACGCGTCGACGATAGAAGTCTTCAACGCGAATATGAGAAACCTCGTCGTCGATAAGCTGACGAGCGCGGACCTCGTCGTCTTCAACAGGTGCGACGCGGACACGGTCTACGACGACCTTCACAAGATAGTCCGCGGTGTCAGCCGCCGCGCCGACATCATCTATCAGAGAGTCGACGGCTCCGCCGCTTACGACGACATCGAGGATCCGCTTCCCTTTGACCTCGAAGCCCCCGTCGTCGAGATAGGCGACGGCGACTACGCCCTCTTTTACCGCGACCTTGCGGACGAGATGGAAAAATACGACGGCAAGACCGTGAAATTCCTCGGTCAGATGAACGTGGACGCCCGTCTTCCGAAGGACGGCTTCGTCATAGGACGTCCCGTCATGACCTGCTGCGTCGAGGATATCGCCTTCTCCGGCCTCTTTTGCGAGAACGGCGCCGACCGTGCGAAAAACGGCGACTGGGCGAGGATAACCGCGACGGTAGAGGTCAAGGGATGCAAGGTTTACGGCAGGCGCGGACCGGTGCTGAAACTCGTCTCGCTTGAAAAGGCTGCGGCTCCCGAGGACCCCGTTTCCACGTTTTATTGATAAAAAGAAAAAAGTCGGGTTTTTCCCGACTTTTTCTTTTCTTTTGAATCATTCCTCGTCCTTCGGCTTCTTCGAGCCCGTGTTGAGTATCACGGATACGAGGTCGAGTATCGCCTCGAAAATAAGGGCGAAGCCCGCGACCTTGAGAAGGATGTTGCCGAACGGGTTTATTATGATGACGACGCCGAAGATGACGGAGAGCACCGCGCTGACGAGGCTTACGACGGGTACCGCCGTGCCGGCCTTTTTAGCGTCGCTGTAGCTTTTCGCCTTGTAAACGCCGGATATTATAAGTATCGCGCCGTAAATTATCGCGACGAGCGCCATAAGGCTCTTGACAATGGATGGAAAGATGATGAAAAAGAGCCCCGCGACGAGCGACGCTATTGCAAAAATCAGAGTGATCGCGCTGTGCCCCTCGGTCTGATCGCGAAGGACCCTGACGAGGTAAATAACTCCTATCACAACGAGCACGGCGCCGAAGGTGATGAGGACCGCCTTCGTGAACGCATCCGGATTTACGAGAAGCATTACGCCGACCGCAAACTCAAAGAGCGTGAGAAGAATGACGGGAAGATTGTTTTTGAGTGCTTTCATTTTTATTCCCTTTCTTTTTTATTTACCTTTTGATTTTATCACAGATAATTCCTTTTGTTAATACTTTTTTTCAAAAAAACTTGACACGAAGTTTTATATTTCATATAATTATATTGTATTCAATTAAATCGACCGCTCTTTATCGGAGGAAAAATGGATAAATACGCCCCTCTCAAAATAGAAAATCAGCTCTGCTTCCCTCTCTACGCCGCCGCGCGCGAAATAGTGAAGCTATACACCCCCGAGCTTGCCGAGCTCGGCATAACGTACACGCAGTATATCACGATGATGGTCCTCTGGGACAACGACGGCGTCAGCGTAAAGGAACTCGGCGCGAAGCTCTACCTTGACAGCGGCACCCTCACACCCGTGCTCAAAAGCCTTGAAAAAAAAGGCTACGTCGAGCGCGGAAGGTCGCCGAATGACGAGCGCGTCCTCGTCGTAAAGGTCACCGACGAAGGCTACGCCCTCCGCGAGCGCGCCCTCGCCGTCCCGCCCGCCGTCGCCTGCGGAGTGAACCTCGAGCCGGACGAAGCCGCCGCCCTCTACTCACTCCTGTATAAGCTCCTCGATAACTTCGGCTGCAAACGAAATTAACAAAAACGAGACTGTCGCCAGTCTCGTTTTTTCATTCGCTCTACGCTCTCAGCTATCAACTGCTACGCAAGCAGTTTTTTCATCGCCGCGAGGTCGTCGATATTGAGTTTACCGTCGCCGTTTATATCGGAGTTCACGGAGTTGAATATTTCCGAGCCGTCGGCGCCCGCGAGGAGTTTTTTGATCGCCGCGAGGTCGTCGAGATTGATCTTTCCGTCGTCGTTGACGTCGCCGGTGAGCCCCTCGGGCACGGTCATTCCGGCGCACGGGAGCGCGATGCAGGTGTAGTAGAAGCACTCGCCTCCGTTCGTTCCTTCAAACATCAGCGGGACGTAGCCGTCCTTTTCGGAGTAGCAGCGGGAGTTGCCGATGATGAATTTGCCCTTGTTCACGGTGTTTCCCGATTTGTCCCCAAGCGTCGTGGCGGCGACTTTTTCGGTGAAATTAACGCCGTCGTCCGCCGGAGACGACCATACGCGCAGCGTCGCGGAGGCGCTCGACGTCTCGCAAAGGATATAATACGTGCCGTCGACGTCCTGCGTCATGGCGAACGACGCGACGGGGAGTGTGAGCGACTGACCGTTTTTCGAGATCAGACTCGTAGGGATAAGCTCGTTATACAGCTCGTTGCCCCGGAGGTCGTAGATCGCGTGATAGACAGCCGTCTTTTTTGTGTTTCCGTTCTTGTGTGTATAGATAACGTGGAGCCGTCCGTCGTTGTCAAGGTATGTACATCCGCCGTTTCCGTAGTGGGATACGGTGTCGGCGTTGTTCTTTCCGCTGTTTTTATAGCCTTCCTCCGTATAGACCGCCTCTCTGACGACGGTGTCGGTGAAGCTGTCCACGTTCGGGTCGGCGACGTGCATAACGTAAACGCCGTCCCACATATAGCCGCTCGTCTGCTTGAACTGCACGCCGAGGTATTCTGCTATCGTATTGACCGGGGCGCACCTCTCTATAACTATCGTAAAGCCGCCCTCTCCGTCGGCGTAGCCGTTGATGTAGCAGCGTCTCGTCTGGAGAGTCACCGTATGGCAGGTGGAGTTCCATCTGTCTCTCTTAAGGTCGTATATCCACCACGCGAGGTAGCCGGGCGCCTCGCCGCCGCAGAAGAGCGCGTACATCTTGCCGTTCTTGAAGTCGAATATCGGCTGCGTGTAGCCGTAGCCGTGGTCGTACGTCGGGCTCGTCGTGTGGCGGTATTTCTGTATGCCGCCGGGGATGGTCACGGTGTCGGTCGACGTGTCGAGCTTGTATACCGCGAGCCAGGAGCCGTTGCAGTATTCTCCCGAATACCTGCGGTCCTTGTCGTCGGCGAGGATCGTGACGTAGACCGTGTCGCCCTCGCCTTGAATAATATTAGGGGTACAGCTTCCCTGCGCCTGCGGATACTCGTCCGTGAAGATGGTGCGAAAACCGCTCGCGGTTATTTTTACTATTGCGAAGGTGCAGACGCCCTGGCTCCAGCCGGGGTGTTCGGTCGATGCGGAGCCTGTCGCCACCGTGACGAACGTCGCATACGTTCCGTTCTTCGTCCTGACGATCCTCGTCTCGTGCGCGCCGTGAGCGCCGACGCCCGCTCCCACCGTCATCTGTCCCGACTGGTCGGAGAAGATCGACGTGTACGAAATTTTTACGCCGTTGCTCTCCTTTAAGATACCTATGTTCTCGGGTATCGCGTCGTCAGACGCCGCGTGCGACGCGAAAACGGCAACGGACAGTATCTGAACAATAGCTGCGATCAGGGCTATTACTTTGATTTTCATAACGTGTCTTCCTTATTTTTACTGATAACAGTATAGCACGCTTTGCCGTTTTTCGCAACGGCTTATATTAAATAATAATTGACTTTATGAGGATTAAATGGTATCATTATTACAGATATGAAATATAGCGGAGGGTGCTATGGAAATATTCAAGAACATCGGAAAGATCCCCTACGAAGGACCCGCGAGCCGAAATCCCCTCGCGTTCAAATTCTACGACCGCGACCGCGTGATACTCGGCAAAAAGATGAGCGAACATCTCCCGTTCGCGATGGCATGGTGGCACAATCTCGGAGCCGCCGGGACGGATATGTTCGGCCGCGACACCGCGGACAAATCATTCGGCGCCTGCCGCGGCACGATGGAGCACGCGAGAGCCAAAGTCGACGCGGGTTTTGAATTTATGCAAAAGGTTGGCGTCGAGTATTTCTGCTTCCACGACGTAGACCTCGTACCGGAAGCCGACGACATAAAAGAGACGAACCGCCGCCTCGACGAGATAGCGGATTACATAGTCGAAAAGATGAATGAGACGGGCGTCAGGTGCCTCTGGGGCACCGCCAATATGTTCTCCAACCCGCGCTTTATGAACGGCGCGGGCTCGACGAACAGCGTCGACGTCTACTGCTTCGCGGCGGCGCAGATAAAGAAGGCGCTCGACCTCACCGTCCGCTTCGGCGGCCGCGGCTACGTCTTCTGGGGCGGACGCGAGGGTTACGAAACGCTCCTCAACACCGACGTAAAATTTGAGCAGGAGAATATCGCCGCTCTTATGAAAATGGCGGTCGAGTACGGACGCTCGATGGGCTTCAAGGGCGACTTTTACATAGAGCCGAAGCCGAAGGAGCCGATGAAGCATCAGTATGACTTCGACGCCGCGACGGCGATAGGTTTCCTCCGTCAGTACGGTCTCGACAAAGACTTCAAGATGAATATAGAGGCGAACCACGCGATGCTCGCCGGACACACCTTCGAGCACGACCTTCGCATCTCGGCGATGAACGGTATGCTCGGCTCCATCGACGCCAACCAGGGCGATTATCTCCTCGGCTGGGACACGGACGAGTTCCCCTTCGACGTCTACTCGACGACGATGTGTATGTACGAGGTCATAAAAGCGGGCGGACTCACCGGAGGCTTCAACTTCGACGCGAAGTGCCGCCGCCCGTCGTACACTTATGAAGATATGTTCCAGTCGTACGTTCTCGGTATGGACTCCTTCGCGCTCGGACTTATCAAGGCGGCGAAGCTCATCGAGGACGGCAGGATCGACGCTTTCGTGAAAGAGAGATATTCGAGCTTCGAGTGCGAACTCGGCCGCAAGATCCGTTCCGGCTCCGCGACGCTCACGGAGCTTGCCGAAAGAGCGGACAAGATGGGCGCGCCCGCCCTCCCCGGAAGTGGACGGCAGGAGTATCTCGAATCCGTCGTCAATCAGATACTTTTTACGGAATGATATGAACTACTATATAGGTATCGACCTCGGCACGAGTTCCTGCAAGGGGATACTCGTCGACAGGTCGGGTAAGATTTACAAAGAATTAAGCGTCTCCTACCCCGTCATGACCCCCCGCGACGGCTGGACCGAGCAGGACCCCGCGCTCTGGCTCGACGCGGCGAAGAAGATTATAAAAGAACTCTCGTCGGGGGTCGAGCGCGACGTTCGCGCGCTCTCCGTCGGCGGTCAGATGCACGGGCTCGTCGCCCTCGACAAAGACGACCGCGTGATACGCCCCTGCATCCTCTGGAACGACGGGAGATGCGAAAAGCAAACGGCGTATCTCAACGACGTCGTCGGAAAAGAGCGCCTCTCGGAGCTGACCGGCAACATCGCGTTCGCCGGATTCACCGCTCCGAAGCTCCTCTGGATGTACGAGGAGGAGCCGGAAAACTTCAAAAAGATCGAAAAAATAATGCTCCCGAAAGACTATCTCGCGTACTGCCTGACGGGAGTCCACTCGACGGACTACTCCGACGCGTCGGGGATGCTCCTCGTCGACGTTAAGAATAAACGCTGGTCGCGTGAGATGTGCGAGATCTGCCACGTAAAGAAAGAGTGGCTGCCGCGCCTTTACGAGAGTTACGAGGTCACGGGCAAGGTGAGACCCGAATTCGGGCTTCCCGATTGCCTCGTCACGGCGGGCGCGGGCGACAACGCTGCAGCCGCCGTCGGCACCGGGACGGTAAAGGACGGCTCCTGCAACGTCTCGCTCGGCACGAGCGGAACGATATTCGTGTCGCAAGACCGCTTCTCCGTCGACGGCGCGAACGCGCTCCACTCCTTCGCCCACGCGAACGGAAAATGGCACCTGATGGGCTGTATCCTGACCGCCGCCTCCGCGAGAAAGTGGTGGATCGAGGACGTGACGGGATGGGGCGACTACGCCGCCGACGAGACGGCAAAAAACACCGAGAGCGACGTCATCTTTCTCCCATACCTCTCCGGCGAGCGCTCGCCTCACAACGACGTGAGAGCGAGGGGCGCCTTCGTCGGGCTCTCCTCGACGACGACCGGACGCGAGATGAGCCGCGCCATTATGGAGGGCGTCGCGTTCGCGCTGAAGGACTGCCTCGAGGTCGCAAAGTCGAACGGCGTCTCGCCGAGCGAGACCACCCTTTGCGGCGGCGGCGCGAAGAGCGGAGTATGGCGTCAGATAATCGCCGACGTGCTCGAGATACCGGTCAACATCCTCGCGACCGAGCAGGGTCCCGCCCTCGGCGGCGCCATTCTCGCGATGGTGGGCGCGGGCGAGTACCGCGACGTCGCGGAGGCGTCGGGCGCGATCGCGAAGATCGCGTCGACCGTTACGCCGGTAAAAGAAAACTTCCCGTATTACGAGAAAAAATATGAAAAATTCCGCAGGCTGTACCCGGCGATAAAGGGCGCGCTGCGAGACTTGTGAGGTAAATTTATGAAGGTTACAAATGACATCAAATACGTCGGCGTGAACGACCGCGCCATCGATCTCTTCGAGGGTCAGTACGTCGTGCCGAACGGAATGGCGTACAACTCCTACGTCATCATCGACGACAAGATCGCCGTTATGGACACCGTGGACCGCAACTTCACGCACGAATGGCTCGACAACGTCGCGTCGGCGCTCGCCGGCCGCGCACCCGACTATCTCATAGTCCAGCACATGGAGCCGGACCACTCCGCGAATATCGCGAACTTTCTTAAAAACTATCCGAAAGCCACCGTCGTCGCGTCCGCGAAGGCTTTCGCGATGATGAAAAACTTCTTCGGCACGGACTTTGAGGACCGCCGCATCGTCGTCGGCGAGGGCGACTCCCTCTCCCTCGGACGCCACACGCTGAACTTCATCACGGCGCCGATGGTGCACTGGCCCGAGGTCATAATGACCTACGACTCGACCGACCGCGTTCTCTTCTCCGCCGACGGATTT
>CADBQA010000101.1 GCA_902796675.1 uncultured Ruminococcus sp. | reverse complement strand
TTTTTCTGGAGCTACTACCGGGATTCGGACCCGGGACCTCGTCATTACCAATGACGTGCTCTGCCAACTGAGCCATAGTAGCGCTTTGAGCATTGTTATTATATCAAACAAAGTCCCGTTTGTCAATAGTTTTTTTGCGCTGACCGAAAACCGCGCCGCCGCGGCGCTACCCCAAGGGAAGCCTCAAAACGCTTGTCACTTTAGGAGGAGATTCATTCGACTTCGCAAAACTTCGTTTTGCTACGCTCAGAATGACAAAAGGGCGAGGTCTTTGCTCCCGAGGGAAGCCTTAGTACGTGCGAACATAAGCCTTCCCTTGGGGGAAGGGGGACCGCGGCGGGGTCCCCAAAAATCCCAAGAGGATTTTCGGGGTTCTCGCGTACGCGGTGGATGAGGGCGCTCTCAGCTTTCAGCTATCAACTGAAAAAAGCCCCGGCGGGGCTTTTTTCTATCTTTCCTGGAGGGATTCGTCTTCCTCGAGGGTTATGAATTTCGTAAATCTTCCGAGCCAGTTCATTTTGACCGAGCCCTGGGAGCCGTGGCGGTTTTTGGCGATGATGACTTCCGCCTGGGTCTGTTTTTCGGGGTCGTTCTTATCGTACTCGCCGGGGCGGTAGATGAACATGACGACGTCGGCGTCCTGCTCGATCGCGCCGGAGTCGCGGAGACTCGAGAGGGTGGGCTTTTTGCCGACGCTCGTGCCGTTTTTGTCCTGGGTCTTTTCGGATTCGCGGTTTAGCTGGGCGCAGACGATGACGGGCACGCCGAACTCCTTCGCCATACGCTTGAGGTTATTCGTGATCTTTTCGATCTCCTGCGCCTTGTTATCGGTGCGGGACTCGCTCTGCATAAGTCCGAGGTAGTCGATGACGACGAGACCGAGGTTCTTCATACGGCGAAGGTGGCTCTTTATGCCGGAGACGGTCATACCGGGCTGGTCGTTGATATAGATATTGCAGCCGGAGAGGCGCGCGGAGGCGTGGCCGAGTTTTTCCCAGTCCTCGTTATCGAGGGTGCCGGAGCGGAGCTTATACGAATCGACGAGGGCTTCGGACGAGAGGAGTCTCGTTGCGAGCTGTTCGGTCGACATTTCGAGGGAGAAGACGCAGACCGCCTTTTTCGAGCGGAGCGCGGCGTTGACGACGATATTCATGGCGAACGAGGATTTACCCATACCGGGGCGGGCGCCGACGATTATGAGGTCTCCCTTGCCCATACCGACGAGGACGCGGTCGATGCCGGAAAAGCCGGTCGGCGTTCCGACAGCCTCGGCGCGGTTCGTCTCGAGCTCCTTGAGCCTGTTGAAGGAGAGCATCAGGGCGTCCTTGATATGGACCATATCGTGGTTTTCGTTCCCGTCGGCGATGGAGTATATACGCTGTTCGGCGACCTCGACGAGGCGGCTCGCGTCCTCCTCGCCGGCGTAAGCCTCCTCCGCCGTCGTCTCGCACGCTTCTATCAGCGCGCGGAGGACGGCTTTGTCGTGGACTATTTTTGCGTAGTCCATGACGTTCGCGGCGGTGGGGACGATATCGGCGATGAGGTTTATGTAATCTTTGCCGCCCGCTTCGTCGTAGACGCCGTCCTTGACGAGCTCGTCTATCAGCGTTATGACGTCGATGTTGCGGCTCTTGAGGTACATCCCCTGCATGACGGAGAAGATAGCCCGGTGCTCCGTGAGGTAGAAATCGTTCGCGGTGATTATCCCGACGAGGCGGTCCATGCTCTCGGGTTTTATCAGTATCGAGCCGAGAACGGATTGCTCGGCTTCAAGCGAAAACGGCACGCGGCGCGTTTGATCGTTGTTCATTTTTATCCTCTTTGAATAAATCGAATGAAGTGAATAAAGTCGTCTTTCAGTCTGCGACGACGACGTTGATGACGCCGGTTATCTCGGGGTAGAGCTTCACGTTGAACTGATACGTTCCGAACTGTTTTACGGGCGCGTCCATGACGATCTTTTTGCGGTCGACTTCGATCCCGTGCTGGCGCGCGAGTTCGTCAGCGACGTCGGCGGAGGTGACGGAGCCGAAGAGCTTGCCGTCGGCGCCGGCTTTCCCGCGGATCTTGACGACGACGCCCTCGAGGCGGCTCTTAGTTTCGTTCGCGGCGGCGACTTCAAGGTCGATCTTATGTTTCTTCGCCGCCTCGCGGTTCTTTATGTCGTTGAGCGCCTTCGCGTCCGCCTCGACGGCGAGTCCGCGCGGGATGAGGAAGTTTCTCGCGTATCCGTCGGACACGTTTATGAGGTCGTCCTTTTTGCCCTGGCTTTTTACGTCTTTCAGAAGAATGACTTTCATCTTTATATCTCCTTTGGATTTATTTCTTTTCCGCGGCGGAGTCGTCGAGGTAGCGGTCGATCGCGCTCTTGAGAAGGGCGACGACCTCGTCCGTCGTGGCGTCGGTTATCTGTGCGCCCGCGGCGTCGAAGTGTCCGCCGCCGCGAAGCTGTTCAAGGATGAGCTGGACGTTTATCGTTCCGACGCTTCGCGCCGAGACGTGGATGGCGTCCTTGATTTTTATGAGTACGAACGACGCCTTGATCCCGTCGAGCTCGAGCAGGCGGTCCGCGGCGCGGGACGCGGGTATCGTGTCGTCGCTGTCGCCCTCGCCGTCGGCGACCGAGATCGCGGTGACGTCGCGGTATATCGTTACGTTAGAGCGGAATTTGTTCTCGCGCTCGTAGTCGTCGAGAGTCGTCTTGAAGAACTCCTGCACCGCCGAGATATCGGCGCCGCGGTCGCGCAGGTAGAGCGCCGTGCTGAACGTGCGCGTGCCTGTGTTCTTTCTGAACTGGTTCGTGTCAAGCAAAATCCCCGCGAGCATAAGGTCCGCCTCGGACTTGAGAAGGAGGTCTTCCGGCAGGACGAGCTCGAGCATCTCGCAGACGAGCTCGCAGGCGGCGGATGCCGAGGGCTCGATGTAGGAGATGAGCGGCTCGGTCGGGAACTCCGCGGTCTTTCTGTGGTGGTCGATTATGATGATCTTGGAGCAGCTCTCCGCGAGGTGCGGCTCCTCGAAAACGTTCGGGTTGTTGACGTCGGTTATCACAAGGAGCGTGTCGGGAGTCACAAGGTCCATCGCCGCCTCGCGCGAGACGAGGACGCCCTTGTAGTCGGGCTCGTCCTTTATCCTCTCGAGGCACTTTTCGATGCCGCCGAAGGAGAAGTCCGTCACGACGTTGACGGGAACTCCGCAGAACATCGCGAGCCTTGCAAGCCCTATCGACGAGCCTATCGCGTCGAAGTCGGGGCGCTTATGAGCCATTATGATGACGTTGGACGCTTCCGACATATGGACGAGAAGCTCGTTGGCGATGATCCTCGCGCGGACCTTCGCCTTCTTCTGTATCATCTTCGTTCTGCCGCCGTAGATCGACTGCGAGCCGTCGCGGTTCTTGACGACGACCTGGTCGCCGCCGCGCTGGAGCGCCATCTCAAGCGCCGCCTGCGCCGCCTTTTCCTTGTCGGCGAAAGAGCCGTCGACGCATCCGACGCCGATGGAAACCGTTATCGGTATGCTTCCCGTGCCGACTCTTATCTCTCTTATTTTATCGAGTATGTCGAAGCGGTGTTCGGCGAATTCGTCGAACTTCTTCGCCTCGAAAATGAAGATGTAACGGTCTGACTGATACTCTTTGAGTATGCCGTCCGCCTCCGCCGCCCACGCGCGAAGGATCGCTTCGGTCCCCGCCGCCGCTACGCGGTACTCCTCCTGTTCGTGGTGGAGAAGTTCGTCGAGGTTGTCGACCATAACGTAGGCGACCGTCAGCTCGCGCTCGGCGAGCGTCTTTTTCGCCGTCTCACGCTCGGTCACGTCGACCGCGGTACAGAGGATATATTTCTTGTCGCCCGCAGTGATCACGGTGCGGGTCGTCTCGTATACCGAGCCGTCGTTCTTTGCGAGGTTTTCGTTCTCACCGTCCGGTACGAGGACCTCGTCGAGCGGCACTCCCTTAAGGCGGTCCTTGCCGCCGAGAGCGCGGGACGCCGCGTTGTTGTACCAGATGACCTTCTCGCTCTCCTCGTCCGCTATCATCGAGGGGACGGCGGAGCCCGTGAGCGAGCGGAGCATTATCTCGCCGAGGAGCGGATGGAGCTGCGACTCCTTGATCTCAAGGTCGATCTTCGGCTTCGTCACGGCATAATAGACCGTAACGCCCACGGAGTAAATAACGATGAGCGCGGCGGCGGTATAGATCTTATTGAAAGACGTGAAAGACGCAAGTATCGCAAAGATCGCTATCATCGCGACGGCGCCGAGCGACGGCACGAGAAGCGCCGACGATACGTTTTGCAGTCTTTTCCTCATTTCGTTGTTGTTCAAGCGTATGCCACCTTTCAAGGCGCGACGGCGTCAGCCGTCCTTCCTTTTTGAGTTTACTACGAGCTTTTTTATCGTCACGACGGCGGAGTACACGAGTACGACGCCTATCGGGAAGAGCGGATTTATGAGAGCGGACGCGACGGTGAGGACTATTATCCCGACGGGGGAACGTTTTACGGTCGTTCCGTCCGGGAGCGTCACGGTCTCGGGGTTTTTCATTTTACGGACTATCGTCGCCGCGCCGTTGAAGAAGGTCGGCGCGGAGAGCGCGAGCGCGATGTCGAGAGCCGCTATCCTTATGACTTCGGCTCCGTTTATGAGCGAGAAGATGAAGGAGAGGAGCATCGAAACGGCGAAGAAAACGATCGGCGCGTCGGGAAAGACGTACTCGCCGCGCGTCGACGCGCTCTTGCCGAAGGTGCGAAAGAGCAGCTTCATAATGAAGTAGACAGCCGCGCCTATCGCCTGCCACATCGCCGCGATAAGCCCCGGCGCCATCGTCGCCATTATCGAGAGAAGCTCCTTGACGTCGGTCTCGGAGAGACGGTATACGTCTCCCTCGCGGAACATATTCGTAAGCTCCGCCGCGGCGAAGTCGTATACGTCTTTTACAAACGTTTTCGCACCCGCGACGACGTCGCCGCAGGTCAGATAGAACGAGAGCGCCATAAAGCCGGCGGTCAGGGCGAGGTGCGCCGCTCCTATCGCGACGGATGAGACGAAGAGCCCCGCGCCGCGGGCGCGGCAGATATATATGACCGCCGCGAGTACCGTCGCCACGGCGACGGCTTTTGCGGGGAGATACCACGCGCCGGCGATATAATACCCGGCGACGCCGCCGACGGCGACCGACGCGGCGGCGAAGGGGAGCCCCGCACGTTCTTCGGCGATGAACGCCGCTATCGCGGCGGCGACGATGAGGGGAAAATCGAGCGCGGTCGCGCATACGAGAGATATAAGCGCGGCAAGTATCGCCGAGAGCAAAAGGCGCGGCACGACGCCTACCGTTTTTTCATTTTCGTTTTCCACTTGTCCGCCTCCTCCCGTTTTTTTGATATACATAGTTATTATACCAAATAAATGCCGAATTGTAAATATAAAAATAAAAAATGGTGCCGCGGCGAAAAAAACGGCGCATTTTTACGCGCTCCTGTTGCACATTTCAAAACTGATTGGTATAATATACGTTAGATGACAAGCGGAGGTCTCCGTATGGAATATATCGAACTTGAACTGAAAAGAAGGTTTTTCGGCAAAAAGGCGGTGCTGCTCGGGGCGGGCGTTTCAAACAAGCCGCTCGCCGGGTTTCTCTCGTCCCTCGGCGCGAGAGTCGAGATAAGAGATAAAAAAGAGGAGTCCGCGATGGACCCCGCCGCCGTCGCGGCTTTTAGAGAGTGCGGCGCGGCGATGGTGACGGGCGAGGGGTATCTTGAGGGCATCGAGGGAGACTACGTCTTCCGCTCGCCGGGCTTCAGACCGGATATGAAAGAGATTGCGGACGCCGTGTCGCGCGGCGCGGTACTGACGTCGGAAATGGACCTCTTTTGCGAGCTTTTCCCGGGACACCTTATAGCGGTGACGGGCAGCGACGGCAAGAGTACGACGACGACCGTCACCTACGAGATACTGAAACGGGCGAAGGGAGAGGGGAACGTCTTCCTCGGCGGAAACATCGGTTTTCCGCTCCTCGACAGGATCCGTTCGATGAACCGTGACACCTTCGTCTCCTGCGAGATGTCGAGCTTTCAGCTTATGACCGCGTCCCCGCGCGCCGACGCCGCGATAATCACGAACGTCACCCCCAATCACCTCAACTGGCACACGGGTATGGACGAGTATATCGAAGCGAAGGCGAGGGTGCTTGAAAACGCCCGCCGCGCGGTGCTGAACTACGGCTGCGGCGTCACGCGGGAGCTCGGACGGAGCCTTTCCGTACCCGTCACGTATTTTTCGAAGGACCCGATCCCCGAGAGCGATATCGGGGAAAAAGATTCCCTCATCACGCTCGACGGGGACGATATCGTTATGTTCACAAAGCGCACCGGAGAGCGCCGCGTCATAATGAGGAGGACGGATATTCTGATACCCGGTCTCCACAACGCGGAGAACTATATGGCGGCGGCGGGAGCCGTGTACGGTGCGGCGTCGGACGACGACGT
The DNA here is from genome assembly GCA_902796675.1 of uncultured Ruminococcus sp. Taxonomy (GTDB): domain Bacteria; phylum Bacillota; class Clostridia; order Oscillospirales; family CAG-272; genus RUG14199. The sequence goes on along the minus strand of CADBQA010000101.1, from coordinate 7,636 downwards.
AAGGCGCGTCGCGAAGGATTTCGGAGGCGTGAAGCACAGGTTCGAGCTCGTCCGCGTAAAGGACGGGGTCTATTACTACAACAGCTCCATCGACTCGTCACCCACAAGGACGATAGCGGCGATATCCAACCTCAAGGATAAGCCGATAAACCTCATCCTCGGCGGCTCCGACAAGAATATACCGTACGATCCGCTCGCCGAGGCGCTCGCCGCTCACGGCAACGTGAGGAGCGTGACCGTGACCGGACAGTCCGCGCCGAAGATACTTGACGCGCTGGAGAGGTACGGAGTCGAAAAGAGCGGCGTTGCGGTCGACTTCGTCGAAGGGTTTGAGAGGGCTGTTTTGAACGCGGCGTCCCACGCGAAGGAGGGCGACGCGGTCCTTCTTTCTCCCGCGTCGGCGTCGTTCGACTCGTTCCCGAATTTCGAGGTACGGGGCGAGACGTTCAAAAAGATCGTAAATTCTTTACAATAAAGAAAAGGGACGGCGCGAGCCGTCCTTTTTCAGTCTTCAAACTGCTTGAACAGTACCGAATACCTCGTTGCCCACGCATCCTCGAGCAGCGCCTCGCGGTCGACCTTCGCCTCTTGCGCCACGACCTTTTCGAGAACGGGGCTTGTCCTCGGGTGGCGCGGCGTGAAGACCGTGCAGCAGTCCTCGTAGGGGAGAACGGAGGTGTCGAAGGTGCCTATCTTGCGGGCGACGGCGACGATCTCGTCCTTGTCCATGCCGATGCAGGGACGGAAGACCGGACGGTCGGCGACGGGGTCGGTCACGCAGAGCGCGGGGAGCGTCTGGCTCGCGACCTGACCGAGGCTCTCGCCGGTGATGATGGCGGGTATTTCAAACTCACGCGCGACGCGCACCGCAAGCTCCATCATAAAGCGGCGAAGAAGAAGGGTGAAGTAGTCCTCGTCGCAGTTGTCGCGAAGGACCTCCTGGATGTGAGTAAGAGAGATCACGTGTACTCTGATGCGTCCGGTGTACTCCGTCAGCTCTTTTGCGAGAGTGAATACTTTTTCACGCGCGAGCTCGCTCGTGTAGGGGAAGCTCTCGAAGTGGAGAGCGTCGATGAACATACCGCGCTTCGCCATCATATAGCCGGCGACCGGGGAGTCGATGCCGCCGGATAGGAGGAGCAGACCGCGCCCGGAGGAGCCCGGAGGGTTGCCTCCCGCGCCCTTTTCCTGCCCCGCGTGGATGTACGCCTCGCTGTCGCGGACCTCGACCCTTACCTCGACCTGCGGCGTGTGAAGGTCGACTTTTATGCCCGGAACGCAGGAGAGGATCTTGCCGCCGACCTCGGCGGAGATCTCGGGGGAAGTCAGCGGAAACGCCTTGTCGCTTCGCTTTGCGGTGCATTTGAACGTCTTTACGCCCTCGAGCTTCGAGGGAAGATATTCGCCTGCTACGCGAAGGATGTCGTCCATATTTTTTTCAGCGACGGCGGCGACGGTGACGCCGGCAAATCCGAAGACCTTCTTCGCCTGGTCGAGCATCTCGTCAAGCTCGCCGTCCGAAGCGTCTCCACGCGGCTCGATCTTCACCGTGCTTTGCGCGTACGTCACCTTGAAGTCGCCGACGGCGTCGGCGCGGCGGCGAACCTCCTTGAGGAGCATCGACTCGAATTTCGACTTGTTCTGCCCTTTGAGTATTATTTCACCGTATTTGCATAAAATTACTTTTTTCATACGTTATTTTCATCCTTGCAGGCGGTATCTCCGCCGTAAATTTTTGACGTAATCCGCGAGAGTCTTTTCGTTTTCAAAATGAAGAAGAGCGCGACGGCGCCCGCGATATTCAGCATATAGTCGTCGACGTCGTAGGAGCCGACCCGAAGAAAGAGCTGCGCGCTCTCGACCGCTATGATCGCCGCCGAGGTGACTAAGAAGAACGGGAGAAACCTCCGGCATTTTTCAAAGAGCGCCGGAAGAAAGACGGCAAGCGGGGCGAACGCCGCTATGTTCCCGACTATGTTCACGACGTAGAAGTCGAGGTCGTATCTTCCGTCCGCAAGCGCCCTCGTCTGGCGGACGAGCGTTGCAAGCGGCACGAGGTTGCCGCGCTCGGCGAAGAACTCCGTGACCGTTTTTTCGGAAGCGTCGCGCCCGAAGTATCCGTCGAATATCGTGAAGTTGAGAAGAAGGAGAAGGTAGATCGCGAAGAGCGCCGTGACCGTCGCCTTTTTTATTTTTTCCTTCGGGAACGCCTCAGACTTTATCAGAAACATACCGCCGAGGACGGCAAGAGATGCCGCGACGGCGGCGAGGGCGAGCTGATACACGGGGCGTATCCCTCGCGAGGCGAGAAGGTACGCCGTGACGGCGACGACGGCGAGAGACGCGCCGTACGACGCCGCGGCTTTTATTCGAGCTCCCATTTCAGGCTCCTGTTGAAGAGGGCTGAAAGCTCCGACTTCGGGTCTGCGGAGTTGTATAGGATATTGTAGACGGCAGTCGATATCGGAAGGTCGACGCCGTATTTTTCTTTGAGGACCATCAGGGCCTTCACGGTGTAGTATCCCTCCGCGAGGGCGGTGAACTTTTCGCCCTTCGCGAACGCCTCGCCGAACGCTCTGTTGTGGCTGTGCTTTGAAAAGAGGGTCGCCTCGTAGTCGCCGAGAAGGCACAGACCGTAAGCGGAGAGCTCGTTTCCTCCCATCGCCTTCATAAGCCTTGCGATCTCGCGCGTACCGCGCGACATCAGCGCGCCCTTCAGCGTCGTCATTCCGTATCCGTCGAGAAGTCCCGCCGCGATGCCGAGGACGTTTTTCGCCGCGCCGCCGATCTCGCTGCCGATGAGGTCGGTGCCGTAGTAAAACCTTATGAGGTCGCTCGAAAAAGCCTTGACGAGCGAGATCTTGAGCTCGTCGTCGTCGCTGTCGATGACCATGCAGTTCGGGACCCCGCGGTAAAACTCCTGAACGTGTCCCGGTCCGAGCCAGACCGCGACGCGGCACGAGGGGTCGGCGTATTCCTTCACGATCTCCGAGAGGCGCTCTCCCGTTGAGATCTCGATCCCCTTCATACAGAGAACGAAGTTTTTGCCTTTGAGATCAAGCTCCGAGAGCTCGCCCATAAGTCCGCGAAGCCCTTGCGAGCCGATACTTATAACTATCGTTTCGGCGTCCCTGATGACCTTTTTGTCGCACGAGAGCTTCGTCGTGTCGGAAAGCTCGATAAAGTCGTTCTTCCGCTCGGCGAGAAAACGCTTCATTTCGGGAGAATCTTCAAGACCGTAGAGCGTGACGTCGTGCCCGACGCGATCGAGATAGTAGGCGATGAAAGAGCCCCATCTTCCGCAGCCGATAACAGTTATTTTCATAAAATCACCTTATTTCGCCTTGCCGCAGTATTCCGCGGCGGAGAGTATGCCGAGCATACCGGATTCAAACGTGAGACCGCCCTGAAGAAAAGCGGTGTAGGGCGCGCGAAGCGGTCCGTCGGCTGAAAGCTCGATGGACGAGCCTCCGACGAAAGCGCCCGCCGCCATGACGACCTCGTCCTCGTAGCCGGGCATAGCCCACGGCTCGGGGGAGACGAAGGAGTCGACCGGGGAGGCGTACTGTATCCCGCGGCAGAATCCGACGAGCCCCTCGGGCGTGCCGAGGCTCACCGTCTGGATGATGTCGCTTCGTCTTTCAAACGCCGACGGAGATACTTTGTACCCGAGCGCGTCGAAGACGTACGATGCGAAGTGAGCGGTCTTAAGCGCCTCGGCGACGACGTGCGGCGCGAGGAAGAGACCGCGAAGAAAGTTTCTGTTCTGACCGAGCGAGGCGCCGGCTTCCGTGCCGATGCCGGGAGAACAGAGCCTGTAACCGCAAAGCTCCACGGCGCGGCTGTTTCCCACTATGTATCCTCCGGCGTCAGCCATTCCGCCGCCGGGGTTCTTTATCATCGAGCCGATAATGAGGTCCGCGCCGACGGCGGCGGGCTCTCTCGTTTCGGTGAATTCGCCATAGCAGTTGTCGACGACGACATAGACGCCATGCGGCGCCCATCCCTTGACGGCGCGGGCGATCTCGCCGATCTCATCCACCGTCAGGGTCTTTCTGTTCAGGTATCCTTTGGAACGCTGTATGAATACGACTTTAAGAGTGGCGCCGCACCCGGCGACCGCGTCCTTTACCGCCGCCATATCGACCGTCCCGTCCCTCAGCGGGACCTCGCGGTACTTTACGCCGAAGTCGGCGAGCGAGCCGTTGCCCGGGGTCCCCGCCGTGCCTATGACCTCGCCGAGCGTGTCGTACGGCGCGCCCGTCACGGAAAGAAGTGTGTCGCCGGGGCGAAGAAGCCCGAACAGACCGATCGTCAGCGCGTGAGTTCCGCAGATGATGGCGGGGCGCATAAAGCCCGCCTCGCCGCCGAAAACTTTTGCGGCGATTAGGTCCGTCGCGTCGCGCCCGACGTCGCCGTAGCCGTAGCCCGTCGAGTCGGAAAGCATCGCCTCGGAGATCCTCTCCTTGCGGAAAGCGTCGAGAACGCGCTCCGTGTTTTCGAGCGCGACTTCATCTATTTTTTCAAAAACGGGGGCGAGCTCTCGCGCGGCGCGCCGTCCGAGCTCCCTCATTTCAGACGATATCTGCATTTAAGTATATGTCCTTTCACCGTCGCTTTTTAACTATTATACATCAACAGGTGAAAAAAGTAAAGAGAGGACGCCGCGCTTTATATTTCCACCGATAGCGCGTCGCCCTTCGGGAAAAATAAAGACGGAGGTGGGGTTATGAATGAAAACAGAGGCTCCCGAGCCGACGGATGGGACCCGTATGAAAATATGCCGCTCGAGCTTATGATGCTCGTCGGCGTGAGGAGCGACGCGCTCGTGAATTACAGGTCTCTCGACGAGGACCGCCGCGCGGCGCTCGACGATATGGCGAGACGGGCGAAGGGAAGGATGGAAAAAGAGCGTCTCATCGACAGGATCGAACGCGGAGATTTCAGTTAAAAGCGGCTAAAAGCGGCATATCATCGGGGCGGGAAAACCGCCTCTTTGATTTTTTCGCAAAAATTTCACGGAAAGGTATTTATTTTTCCGGAAAAATATATTATAATACATATAATATAATGGCGTAAAATGCGCCGAACTATGAAAAATAATTTTTACATACAGAACAAAAGGAGACAAAGGAATGGAAAAGAAAAGATACGAAATACTCGTTGCCGGCTGTCAGCTCGCCATCATCACCGACGAGAGAGAAGAGTTCGTCAATTCCACGGTCGAGACCATAGACCGCGAGATACGCGAGATAACCGCGGCGACGAAGCGCAGTTCCAATCTTGACGCGGCTATCCTTTGCGCTATCCAGTATTACAGCGACAAGGTAAAGGCGGAGAAGAGGGCGAGAAACCTCGAGGCGCAGATCTCCCTTTACGACGCGAACCTCCGCAGATTCCGCGAGGAGAACATAGCCCTTCGCGAAAAGCTCGAGGCTCTCGGCGAGAAGACCGAGGCGCCGCAGGAGACGGCGATACCCGCCGAGGAACCGAAGAAGGAAAAGAAGTCCGCTCCCAAAGCCGAAAAGGCAAAGAGCGCGGAAAAGGCGGACGGCGTCGCTGCGAGCGAGCAGATACCGCTCGAGGGCGCGGCGAAGGACGAGGCGAGAGCCGCGCGTCTTCGCGCGATAGAGGAGCTTCTCGGCAGAGGAAAGAAATAATATTTCGACCTTTGTAATGAACGACGGAAAAATAAAGCTGCCGGAGCTTCTCGCTCCGGCGGGCAGCCCCGAGGCGCTCGACGCCGCGATAGAGGCGGGCGCGGACGCCGTGTATTTCGGCGCGGGGGATTTCAACGCGAGGATGCGGGCGAAGAATTTTTCGGACGAAGAGCTTGACGCCGCATTTACGAAGTGCGCCGAGTACGGGGTCAAGACGTACGTGACCGTAAACACGCGCCTTTCGGGGCGCGAGCTGCCCGAGGTCGTCTCGCTTGCCGAGAGACTTTGGACGGGAGGCGCCTCGGCGCTTATTGTCGCAGATCCGGGAGCGGCGAGGCTCATAAAAGAGCGCATACCGGACTTCGAGCTCCACGCGAGCACGCAGGCGTCATGCCTTTCGGTAAAGGACGCCGAAGCGCTCGCCGCCATGGGGTTTTTGCGTATGGTCTGCCCGCGGGAGATATCTCTTTCCGAGCTTGAGTATCTTTGCAAACATTCGCCGATCGAGATCGAGGCGTTCGTCCACGGAGCGCATTGCGTCTCTTTTTCCGGACAGTGCCTTATGAGCTACGCGATGGGCGGCAGAAGCGGAAACCGCGGTATGTGCGCCCAGCCCTGCCGTCTGCCGTACCGGATAGACGGAGTACGGAACGATCATCCGATAAGTTTGCGCGATATGTCGCTCGCGGGGCATATAGTTCCGCTCATCGCAAGCGGCGTCTCGTCTCTCAAGATCGAGGGCAGGCAGAAAAGCGCGGACTACGTTTACGGCGTCGTCTCCGTTTACAGACGGCTCCTCGACGAGAGGCGAAACGCGACGCCGGACGAGGCGCGCCGTCTTGAGGAGATATTCAGCCGCGGCGGGTTTACCGACGGATATATAAAGCGTGATTACCGTGGCATGCTCGGCGTCAGAGGCGAGGACGAGAGAACGCCCGACTCCCTCTTCGGCGGGATCAAGAGAAAAATACCGCTCGACGCGTCTCTCACCGTCAAGACGGGCAAAGAGCCGACGCTCACGGTGACGGACGGGAAGCGGAGCGCGACCGTAAAAGGCGAGGCGTCGCCGCGCCGCGAGGGCGGGGTCGCCATGACACGCGACGCGGCTCGCGAGAAGGTCGCGAAGCTCGGCGCGACGGCGTTCGCTCTCAGAAATTTCGCCTGCGATATAGACGAGGGGGCGTATTTTCCGCTCTCCGCGCTGAACTCGATGAGGCGCGAGGCGGTAAGGCGTCTTGCTTTTCCCGATGAGCGCGGCGCGAAGGACTTCGCCGAGATACGCCGCGTGAGAACGGAGGACAGAGCGCGCCGTCTGGCGAAGACCGCGGAGTTTTTGTCCTTTTCGCAAATACCGGAGGCGGCGTTTTCCGCCTTCGATAAAATTTACATACCGCTCCGGGAGAAGGAGCGCGCTGACGGAGAGAAGGTCTGTCTTTACCTCGATCCCGTCACCTACGACGAGGGCTTCCCCGACACAGCGTTAAGGCTCTCCGGCTACCGGGGCGAGGTGCTCGTCAACACGCCCGGTCAGGCCCTCGCTGTGAGAGAGGCGGGCGCGTCGCCCGTCGCCTCGTTCAGATTCAACGTGACGAGCAGCGAGAGCGCCGCGGAGATACTTAAACTCACCGACGCCGTCATTATCTCTCCCGAGTCGCCGTCCGCGCTCTGCCGCGACGTGCCGGGTGAGAGCGGGGTCGTCGTTTACGGCAGGCTGCCTCTTATGCTGACGGAGCGGTGCGCGATCTCCGACGGCGGCGCGTCGTGTCCATTCGGGGGCGCGGGGGGAAGAGCCTTCCCGCCGAAGAAAAAGATCCCCGAAAAATCGGGCGGTCGCTCTTGCGACGGAACGTACTGCCGCGCCGTGATGACCGACAGGACCGGCGCCGAAATGCCGATCGTCGGTCTTCCCGACTGCACGAATATTATTTACAACAGCGTTCCGACCTATATGGCTGATAAGCGCGCGTTTTTCGCAT
>CADBQA010000100.1 GCA_902796675.1 uncultured Ruminococcus sp. | reverse complement strand
CGAGAGCGCCGAAAAGCAATGACGGACGGGGCAATGGGATTTATCCCATTGCCCCGTCCTCTTTGATTTTCGGTGATACGTTATCTTTTTATGATGTTATGCTTGCCTCACCTTTTTGCCTGTCATTGCTGCTCTACCAAGTTTGTCTTCGCTCTGAGAGCAGACCGTCATTCAATGACGGCCTGCTCTTCGTTTTGAACTGTTTCCGCTTCGGCGGGCTTCTTCTTTTTTCTTCTTCTCCTCGGCTTTTTTCCGGTCGCTCTGACCCGCTCGAGGAATTTTTCCTTCTTTTCGTCCGCGACGGCGAGACGCTCGTTGTAGACGGTCTCGACGGCGTCGTTCCACTCATAGAGGGTCTTCGTCACGTTGAATTCATCGCCGGAGCGCCACGTTCTGAGACGGAGAAGAAATTTGCCGTCATCGGCGCACTCGAGCCGCGCGAGCTTCTTTCCCGACGACTGCGGTATGATGCGTTCCGCCTCCAGAGGCCGTTTGCACTTCGGGCAGACGGTGAACCTTATCCTCGGGTCGCCTCTGAGCTTCTGGAGGTCCTTTACGCCGTTTACCTTTTCGTAGCCGACGATGTCGCTCTCGGTGAACTCTCCGAGAGGCGTCACGTACTCCTCGATCCCCTTCGCGGTCTCTATCCTGCGGGAGATCTCGGCTGTCACGGCGGCGTCGCACGCCGCGTCGTGATACTGTATGTTCTCGGCGGCGATACCGAGCTCGAGCGCCGCCGTTTCGAGGGCGATATGATTTTTAAGCCCTTTTTGCTTCATATATATCGACTGGAGGTTGTAGTTCTTCGCCTCCCACTTTGGGAGCCCCCAGGCGTCTATATTCTCGCGGAGGACAGGCATATCCGAGTCGCCCCACGTCATCGTGACAAAATCGTCCGTGCAAAACTCGCGGAAGATCTCGAGCGCCTCGGGAAAGTCCGGGGAGTCGTCGAGCACGTCCTGCGTGATACCGGTCAGCCTTTTGACCATGGAGTGGAGCTTCCTGTAAAAGCGAGGTCTGACGTAGACCTTCATGACGTCCTCGTACTTGAAGTTTTCCGAAAGACGCACGGCGCCGATCTCTATTATCTCGCCTGTCAGCGAACGGCCGAAGGGAAGCGGACGCTCGCGGCCGTAGGTCTGGTTCCATTCCATGTCAAATACTATATACTTCATCGGCGTCCTCCTTTCGTGCGCATCCACTCTTTATTTTAACATATTCCGAGCATATTTTCAATACCTTTTTATCTGTTTTTTCGATTGACTTTTACCCAGATATACTCTATAATACTATAAGACATTCACAACGGAGGAATTATGCTCGAACTGAAAAACGTTTCTTTCACCGTCGACGCGGACGGCGAGAGAAAGGATATATTGAAAAACGTTTCGCTGAAAATAGACGGAAATTTCACGGCGATAACCGGTCCGAACGGCGGCGGCAAGTCGACGCTCGCGCGCGTCGTCGCCGGTATCTATCAGCCGACGGAGGGAAGGATCTTTTTAGACGGCGAGGATATAACCGAACTTTCCGTCACCGAGCGCGCGAAACGCGGCGTTTCCTTCGCGTTTCAGCAGCCAGTCAGGTTTAAGGGTCTGACGGTCCGCGACCTCATCTCCATCGCCGCGGGCGGCAACGTCTCGTTCTCGCGCGCCTGCTCGTACCTCTCCGAGGTCGGTCTTTGCGCGAAGGACTACGTCGACCGTGAGGTCAACTCGTCTCTCTCCGGCGGTGAGCTCAAGAGGATCGAGATCGCCACGGTCATGGCGCGCGGAACGAAGCTCTCCCTCTTCGACGAGCCGGAGGCGGGCATCGACCTCTGGAGCTTCGGCAACCTCATAAAGGTATTTGAAAACCTTCAGACCAAGATCGGCGGCTCTATCGTCATCATCTCCCACCAGGAGAGGATACTTAAGATCGCCGAGCGCATAGTCGTTCTCTCCGCGGGCGAGGTCGTCGGCGACGGCACGCCGGAGGAGATCATGCCGACGCTTCTCGGCGGAGAGCGCGTCTGCCCCGCTATCGGGGAAAAGTTTGATTAAGGAGGTCCAAATGGCGCTTGACAACATTCAGCGCGACCTGCTCGCAAAGGTCGCCGATATACACGGCACGCCCATGGGCGCGTACAACATCCGCTCCAACGGCGCGGCGGCGGGAAGAGCGACGACCGCCAACATCAATATCGTAACCAAAGAGGACAAGCCCGGCATCGACATCATCATCGCTCCCGGCACGAAGAACGAGTCCGTCCATATCCCCGTCGTGATCTCCGAAACGGGTCTTCACGATATGGTATACAACGACTTCTACGTCGGAGAGGGCGCGGACGTCGTGATAGTCGCGGGCTGCGGCATACACAACTCCGGCTCCGACGAGACGGCGCACGACGGCATACACACGTTCCACCTTGCCGACGGCGCAAAAGTAAAATACATCGAGAAGCACTACGGTGAGGGCGGCGGATCGGGCGACAACGTGATGAACCCGACGACGGTCGTCGAAATGGCAAGCGACTGCTATATGGAACTTGAGACGACTCAGATCGAAGGCATAAACTCGACCGAGAGGCGGACGAGAGCGAAGATAGGCGACCGTTCGACGCTCATAATCCACGAGAAGGTCATGACGAGCGGACGTCAGCATTCCGACACGGATTTCGAGGTCGACCTGGACGGCGAGGACTGCTCCTGCAACGTCATTTCCCGCTCTGTCGCAAAGGACAGCTCAAGACAGGTCCTCAAGACGAACGTGCGCGGGAACAACCGCTGCAGCGGCCACACCGAGTGCGACGCTATCATAATGGACGAGGCGAGAGTCTCGGCGATACCGCAGATCATAGCGTCCGACGTCGACGCGTCCCTCATCCACGAGGCGGCGATAGGGAAGATAGCGGGAGAGCAGCTTATGAAGCTGATGACGCTCGGCCTTACGGAGAAGGAAGCCGAGGAGCAGATAATCTCGGGATTTCTCAAATAAGCGAAATCGGCGAAAAGAAAAAGGGGATCGGACGATCCCCTTTTCTTTTTGCCAGTCATTGCTGGTCTACCAAGTTTATCTTCTCTCTGAAGGGGATCGGACGATCCCCTTGTTTTTATTTGAAAGTTTCTCCTATCAGGAACATAAACTCGCCGTATGCCGCCGTGTCCTTCAGAGATACGAGATACTCCGCTATCGTGCGGTAGTACCACTCGTGCATTTTTTTGTCCTTCTGGTTGAAGTTGTTGAAGAATTCGTCCCCCTGTTCTTTGACTCCGGAGTACATCGAACGGAGATTCGAGAGCTTGTCGGAGAGCCAGAGGATCTTTATCCCCTCGTCGTCCGTATCGCGCAGGATGGCGAGCGTTTCAAGCTTTCTGTCGAGCCACGTCTCGGCAGGAGGAGTGCCCGCGCGCTTATTTTCGGTCTCGCTCGCGACGAGCTGTGCGACGCGGTCGCCGAACTGTTCCTTGATCTCCTGCGGCGTTACCCCCGCGTCCTCAACGACGTCGTGAAGGAGCGCCGCGGCGAGTACGTTCTCGTCGTTCGTAAGCGTTCCCGCGATGACCGCCGCTTCCATGGGGTGAAGGACGTAAGGCTTCTTTCCCGCCTTTCTGACCTGTCCCTCGTGCGCCTGCATGGAGAAGAGTATCGCTTTGTCAAGTAGTTTTCCCATTTTCCGCCTCCGTTCATATATCCGGTGTCAATTATACACTACATTCGCGCACTTATCAACAGGGTCGGGAAAAATTATATTGAAATAATTTTATATATGTGTTATAATCTTATAGAAAAATTGAATGTGAGGTGAGACACATGGAAAAAATAAGCGTCAGCCTTGACAAAATAATCAAAGAAATGAAGATGAAGCCCGTTTGGCTGCCGGACGACGCGGAGAAAATTTTCATCTCGCGCTGCGAGATAACGCGTCCCGCGTTTCCGCTCGCGGGCTTTTACAACTGCTTCGAGCCGGAAAGGTTTCAGATAATCGGCAATACCGAGTGCGAATATCTCGACGAGATAGGACCCGAGGAGGAGGAGAGAAGTCTTGAAAGATTCTTCTCGACCCGCCCCGCCGCCGTCGTATACACTCACTCGACGAGAGTACACGACGTCGCGAAGCGCGAGGCTGAGAAATTCGGCGTCCCGCTCCTTTCCGCGGACCGCTCGACCTCGGCGTTCTGCGCCGCGCTCATAGCGTTTTTGAATCTTTCTCTCGCGCCGCGAATCACGAGGCACGGCGTTCTCGTCGAGGTCTACGGCGAGGGCGTTCTCATCCTCGGCGACTCCGGTATCGGCAAGAGCGAGACCGCGATCGAGCTCATCAAGCGCGGACACCGCCTCGTCGCCGACGACGCGGTCGAGATAAAGCGCGTGTCGGACAAGACGCTCGTCGGCTCCGCTCCCGACATCATAAGACACTATATGGAGCTTCGCGGCATCGGCATCGTCGACGTCCGCCGTCTTTTCGGCATGGGCTCCGTAAAGGATACGGAAAAGCTCGACCTCATAATCGAGCTCGAGCCCTGGGAAGAGGGCAAGATGTACGACAGATGGGGGATCGAGGAGAAGTACACGGATATTATGGGCATCAGCGTCCCGACGATGACGATACCCGTACAGCCGGGTCGAAACCTCGCCGTCATAATCGAGATCGCCGCGATGAACAGACGTCTCAAAAAGATGGGATACAACACCGCGAAGGAATTCAACGACAGGCTCCTTGAGCAGATGAAAGGTGAAAACGGAAATGGAAACGTTTGAAAAGATAAGAAGACTCATTGCCGAATGTAAAAAAACGGTCGCCGAGGACGACGTACACCGCCGCCTGCCGCAGAATAGCTATTTTCTGTCGGACGACCGCGTGCTCTGCCTGCCGAGAAAGGGAGGCGAGAGCCGCTATCCCTACGACGAGGACGGATTCGTCGTATGGGCGTACCAGAACGGGTATATCACCTGCGTCGACAGTATTTTCACGATACTCCGCTCGTCGAACTACGGCGAGGAGCCGGTGGTCAATTTCTTCGGCGGAGTGAAGCGCGCCGACGGGCTCTTCGACCCGATCTCGATCATGGGCGGCGCCTCGACGCTCTACGAGCCGGAGGACCTTCGCCGCTACACGGTGTTCACGCCCCGTTCGGTGTACTATATAGCCGACACGTCTGACTTAACGTTCGCCGTCAGAATGTCCGTCGGAAGAGATAAGAGGATAAACTTCGCCGTCACCGCCGAAAACAAGACGGACGGCGAGAAAAACGTATATATCGGCACGTTCGTCGAGGCGCTTCTCCGTTTTATGGAGAGCGAGGGCTTCTGGGACAGAATGTCGAAGTTCGGCGCTCTTCGCGACGACGGCGCGCTCCTCTGGAGCCGCAACGGAAAGTTCGACTGTCTCTCCGTCGCCGCCGTCACGACCGAGGGCGAGCCCTCAAAGATCGAGCGTACGGTCTCCCGCGCCGCGTTCGTCGGCGCGAAGGGAAGGACTATCGCCAACGCGGAGAGTCTGAAAACCGGCGCGTTCGATAAATACGTCGCCTACGTCAACACGACCGACCTTCCCGCCGCCGCGTCGTACTTCCACTATGATCTGGCGCCGCACGGAAGGGCGAGAGTCGACGTCGCGTTTGAGGTCCACCACGGATACGACGACGTCTCGAAGGTGGTCATCACACCGCCCGACCCGGAGGCTGTCGAACGTGAGATCGACGAGAGGGAGCGCGAGGACGGCAAAACGTTTGCAAACCTTCACGTAAAGTTCGACGACTTTGAGGGCGCGGACCCCGCCGTCGTCGAAAACTTTACAAGACAGGTGCAGAAGCAGACCTCTTTCTGCGCGCTCGGCAACAACTACGCGGGACCTAACATCGGCTTCCGCGACGTAATGCAGCAGCTCGAGGGCTCTCTTATGTGGGATCCCGTGACCTCGCGCGAAAAGATAGTCCGCGCGATGAACTATATGATGACGAACGGACGCGTTCCGCGTCAGTTCTCGATACCGAGAAACAAGGACGAGATACCGGACTTCGATCTTCGTATGTACGTCGACCAGGGCGTTTGGGCTATAACGGCGATATACACCTATATCTCTTTCACCGGGGATAAGTCGATCCTCGACGAGGTCTGCGGCTATTACACGCCGTCTGACGACAAGTGGGCGGTGCGCCTCTCCGACGAGCGCGACGACGTGCTCGACCACCTGCTCCGCATAACCGATTTCTTTATAGAAAATATCGCCGACGACACGGGCTGTATAAGAGCCCTGTACGGCGACTGGAACGACGCGCTCGACGGTCTCGGCCGCACGAGCGATCCCGGAAGAAAGTACGGGGACGGCGCGTCCGTCATGACGACGCTCCAGTTTTACGAAAACCTTTTTGAACTTACCGAGATGATAAAGCTTGCCGGACGCCGCACGGAGAGGGTGGACGGACTCCTCGCGCTCCGCGAAAAAATCGCGAAGAGCCTTGAAAAATACGCCGTCGCGACGGACGGCGACGGACGGCGCCGCGTGATCCACGGCTGGGGCGACAAGAGGGGATACTTCGTCGGCTCGACGTCGGACTTCGACGGCGCGGCGAGGTACAGCCTCACGTCAAACGCTTTCTGGATAATAAGCGGAATGGTTAAGCGCGACCCGACGATGAGGCAAGTCATAAAAGACGCCGCAGCCGCGCTCGACTCGAAGTACGGTCTTATGACCTTCGACGTTCCTTTTAAGCTCGAAGACCGCCCGTTCGTCGGACGTCTTGCGACGATAACGAAGGGAACTTACGAGAACTGCTGCGCCTACGTTCACGCCGGTATGTTCGGCACGATGGCGCTCTTTATGGCGGGAGAGAGCCGCCTCGCCTGGGAGGAGATGCTTAAGGCTCTCGTCATAACCCACGACAACTGCACCATGACCACCTTCGTAATGCCGAACTCTTATTGCCGCAACGAGGAGCTTTACATCGACGGCGTTTCCATGGGCGACTGGTACACGGGCAGCGGCACGATGTACGTCAAGGAGCTCGTCCGATTCGGCCTCGGTATCGACCCGGACCTTTACGGCGTAAGGATACAGACTCCGTCTTATCTGCCCTCGAAACACGTCGACGCGGACCTTCTCGTGAAGGGAAAGAAGATAAAATTCTCCTACCGCAACGAGGGGCGCGGAGAGCGCGCGATATTCGTCGACGGTGTAAAAGCCGAAACAGCTTATGATAAAATAATGGATATCCCCGTCGCATACGTAAAGAAGTGCGACGTCGCGGACGGAATGAAGATAGAGGTCGTCGACTGATGAGAGTCGGCAAAAGGATCTGTATCGCCCTCTATATCATAGCCGCGGCGTCGGCGGTCTGCTACGCCGTGATGCGGCTCTCGACGGGCTTTGCGGAGTTTTTCAACCGCACCGTCGGCGCCGCGGCGCGCCGCGTTTACACGGGGATATCGGACCTCGTTCCGTTCTCGATAGCGGAAGCCGCCGTCGCGCTGGTACCGGTCTTCGCCGTCCTCGTCGTCGTATGGATAGTGAAAAGGATGAAGCGTCACGGCGCCGCGGGATGCCGCCGCGTCATAGCGACGCTCTTTGCCGTCCTCTCGTTTCTCGGTACGTCCTTCGTGCTGACCGAGGCGGCGGGATATTTTTCCGTCCCGATGGAAGAGAGACTCGGGCTCGGGGGTGAGCTGACGAAGGACGAGCTTTACGCCGCCGCGAAATATCTCGCGATGCAGATAGGGACCTCCTCCTTCTCCGGAGGATTCGAAAAATACGAGAGCGGCGCGACGGTTATGCCTTACTCCGTCGGCGAGAGCGCGAGAAAAACAGCCGACCTTTACGGCTCCTTTCGCGATCGCTTCGGCTTTCCGGATTCGTTTTACTCAAACCCGAAAATACTCGTCTCAAGTCCGCTCGTCACGTATACCCACATATCCGGAATATACTGCGACTACACGGGCGAGATCAATATAAACGTGAACTACCCCGACTACGTCGTCGTATCTACCGTCGCGCACGAAATGGCGCACCAAAGGGGTATCTCTCCCGAGAACGAGGCGAATTTCATGGCTTACGCCGTCCTCTCGGAATCGGACGACGAATATCTGAGGTACGCGGGGTGTCTCGACGCCTGGACGACTGTCTCGAAATATCTTTACAAGGCGGATTCCGACGCGTATTTCGAGCTTCGGGAGCTGCTCGGCGAGACCGCAAACGCGGAGCTTGCGGCTTATTCGGAGTTTTTCAACGAGTACAAAACGAGCAGCGCGGCGGAAGTGACAGAGAAGGTAAACGACACGTATCTCAAGAGTCAGGGCACGAGCGGGACCGTCTCCTACGACGAGTCCGCTTATCTCATAGTCAAGTACATTTTGAAATATCAAACCGAAATAAAATGAATATACTGAAAAAGGTATTCCATTTTTTGCGCTCATGTGTTATAATATAATTTGGCGCGGAGCCGAACGCCGCATTTTGCGGCATAACTAAAACGATTACCGCCGCATTTTGCGGCGTGGAGGTATAATGGACAGAATCGCAGTAAGAGGCAAAAGACCTCTTTCCGGAACGGTTACGATCAGCGGTATGAAAAACGCCGCTCTTCCGATACTTTACGCCTGCGTACTTGTAAACGGTGTTTGTACCATCGAGAACGTGCCCAACGTCAGGGACGTTACGATGTCGATCGATATTCTTCGCGATATGGGGGCGACCGTAAAAGAGGTCGCCGGGAATACGTTTGAAATAGACTGCCGTCCCGTAAAGCAGGGTACGTCGAACGACGAGCTCGTAAAAAAGCTTCGCGCTTCGTACTACCTTCTCGGCGCGGAGCTCGGCAGATTCGGAAGAGCGAGAGTTTCCATGCCCGGCGGCTGCAACTTCGGCGGTTCAAGACCGATAGACCAGCACATAAAGGGCTTTGAGGCGCTCGGCGCGACTGTCAGAACGGCGGGGGAGGTCGTCGAGGTAGAGGCGCCCGGAGGCGTCGTCGGCGACGACGTGTTCTTCGACACCGTGACCGTCGGCGGCACGATAAACATTATGCTCGCGTCCGTCACGGCGAAGGGCAACACTCTTATCGAGAACGCCGCGCGCGAGCCGCACATAGTCGACCTTGCGAACTTCCTCAACACCTGCGGCGCGAAGATATCCGGCGCCGGCACCGACGTCATAAGGATACGCGGCGTAAAAGAGCTTCGCGGCTCGAGGTACGCGATAATCCCCGATATGATAGAGGCGGGCACGTATATGGTCGCCGCCGCCGCGACGGGCGGATGCGTCAGAATAGAGAACGTCATACCGAAACACCTTGAGGCGGTCACGGCGAAGCTCGAGGACATCGGCGCGATAGTCGAGGAAGCGGACGACGCGGTCATCGTAACCGGTCGCGAGAGACTGAACGCCACGAGGATAAAGACAAGACCGTACCCCGGATTCCCGACTGATATGCACCCGCAGATGTCCGCGCTCCTCACAAGGGCGCACGGCACGTCCATCGTCGTCGAGGGCGTTTACGAAAACCGCTTCAAATACGCGGATGAACTCAAAAAGATGGGCGCGGATATAACGGTAAACGGGCACACCGCCGTTATCTCCGAGGTCGAGGAGCTTCACGGAGCAGAGGTCGAGGCCGTCGACCTTCGCGCCGGAGTTGCGATGATAATAGCGGGGCTAATAGCGGACGGAGAGACGACTATCACCAATATAAACTACATAGAGCGCGGCTACGACGACGTCGTCGGAAAGCTTCGCCGCCTCGGCGCGGATATCGAAACGGTCCGCGATTGAATGAGATAATAAAAGAAAAGGAGATACAAAAATGGAGATCACGAAAAAAACTCTTATCGGCGACGTTCTCGATTATGACATCGACGCCGCGAAATATTTCTTTGAGATAGGTATGCATTGCCTCGGCTGCCCCCATTCGAGAGGCGAGTCGATAGAGGACGCCTGCGCCGTTCACGGAACGGACGCCGACGAGCTCGTCGAAAAGCTGAAGGCGCACATGGCGTCTGTCGGCAAATAAAAAAAAGCCGCCACAGGCGGCTTTTTCGATAACGGCTTACGACATACGCTCGGGGAGCTTCTTTCCGCCGAGCACGTGGAAGTGCATATGATGAACGGACTGGCATCCGTCCTCGCCCACGTTCGTGATAACTCTGTAACCGTTCGTGAGTCCTTCCGCGGCGGCGACCTTCGGTATCGCGCGGAAGATCTTCGCGACGGCGTCCGAGTTATCTTCGGTAATCTCGTCGCACGAGGCGATATGACGCTTCGGTATCACGAGAACGTGAACGGGCGCCTGCGGGTTTATGTCGCGGAACGCGAGTACGTCGCCGTCCTCATAGACCTTCGCCGACGGTATCTCGCCGGCGGCTATCTTGCAAAAAATACAATCCATTTTTAACACCTTCCTTTCACAGGCATTATACACCCGTGAGGACGTAAAATCAAGTATGACGAAAAATGAATTTCTTCTTGAATACGCTTTCGTTACACCGCTCTCGGACGAGCTGAAGCGGGATCGCCGCCCGATAGTCCTCTACGGAACGGGGAACGGCGCGGACAAGGTAATAAAGTATCTCGAGGGGCTCGGACGCCGTCCCGAGGCGGTTTTCGCGTCGGACGGGTTCGTCAGGGACCGCTCGTTCGCCGGTATGAAGGTAGAGAGCTTCGACGGCGTCGCGGCGCGGTACGGCAAAGATATGAAGATACTTATGTGCTTCGGCTCCGACAGAGCGGAAGTAATAAACTTTGCAAAACGTCTCGACTCGGAGTACGACCTCGCCCTCCCCGACGTTCCGCTCTACGGCGGCGACGTCTTCGACGCGGAGTATCTTGCGCGCAACGCGGACTCTCTTTTGACGGTGCGTGAGGCGCTCTCGGACGGCGCGTCGAAAAAACTCTTCGACCGCGCTGTAAAATACAGACTTACCGGAAAAATGGAGTACCTTCGCGGCACGGAAGATACGCTATTTGCTTACTCGCGTTACTTCGGAGCGAAAAAGATCCATACCGCCGTCGACGGCGGCGCGTACCGCGGCGACAGCGCGAAGGCGCTCGTCTCGGCGATACCGTATTTGAAGACCGTTTACGCCTTCGAGCCGGACGCGTCGACGTGCGAAAAACTCCGTGCGGAAGGCGTGAATATTCATGATAAGTACGGCGTAATTGTTCGCGCACTCAACGCCGCGCTCGGCGGCAGAGAAGAGACGAGGGAGTTTTCGTCCTCATCGTCGCGCGGCGCGGGTGTCGCGGGCGGGAACAGAAGGGCGAAGAAGAAGGAAGTCGCCATCACGACCGTCGACTCGCTCGGCGTCCCGGTCGACCTTATAAAGCTCGACGTCGAGGGCATGGAGTACGAGGCGCTCGAGGGCGCGAGGGAGACGATGAGAAAGTATTCGCCGTCGCTCGCCGTGTCTCTCTATCACAGGACGGAAGACCTTTGGAAGCTGCCTCTTTTGATATTTGACGCCTACCGCGGACAAAACTTCAAATATTATCTGTCCCGTCCGGCGTGTCTGCCGATGTGGGACCTCACGCTCTACGCCGTAAAGGAGGGTATATGACAGAACTTACCCCGAGGCTGAAACTCGTTTACGATATGCTGGGAGAGGGCGACCTCGTCGTCGACGTCGGGTGCGATCACGCTTATCTTCCGATTAAACTCGTATCCGACGGAAAATACCGCCGCGCCATAGCGTCGGATATCGTCGAAGGACCGCTCGCCGCCGCCGCAAAAAACATACGTGAAGCGTTGCCGGAGGGCGCGATAACGACCTGCCTCTCCGACGGACTTGAGAAGGTCGCGGTCGAGGACGGTTTTTCGCTCGCCGTCTGCGGGATGGGA
This sequence comes from uncultured Ruminococcus sp., assembly GCA_902796675.1. Taxonomy (GTDB): domain Bacteria; phylum Bacillota; class Clostridia; order Oscillospirales; family CAG-272; genus RUG14199. Next base: position 1,329 of record CADBQA010000100.1, on the reverse strand, counting down.
GGCGACGCCGTCGCGTCCGTTTTGTCGTCGGAAAAGGCGAAAAGAGCGCGCCTCGCCGTTCTTCAGCCTATGACGAAGGAGGAACACCTCCGATGTCATCTTTGGGAGAACGGCTTTGAGATAACGTCCGAGAGGGCGGTCTCGGAGGGCGAAAAAATATACGCCGCGATGGCGGTCGTTTACACGGGAAAGAATACGCCGTACGAAGAAGCGGAGCTATACCTCGGAAAGAGGGAGGCAAGAGCTGCGTCGCCGGATATGGCGCGCCGCCTCGAGCTCTTTCACGGAAGACACGCGGCGATAAGGAATTCCATCGCACGCTCGGGCGGCGACGCCTCGTTCGACGATATGCTCGTTCGCGCCGCGGAGCGCGAAATACTCGATATAAGGGAGAAACTGAGATGAACGCATACGAATTTACCGAAAAACTGAGGGAGCTTTATCCCGACTCGCTTCGCGCTCCGTGGGACAACGACGGGCTTATGGTCTCCTGCGGCGCGGCGACGGAGATCTTCCGCGTCCTCGTCGCGCTCGACGCGACGGAGAGCGCCGTAAATTACGCCGCGGAAAACGGCTTTGACGTCATTCTGACTCATCATCCGCTCGTCTTTCACAAGCTCCCCGCCGTAACCCCCGAGGACAACGTGCAGAGGAAGGTAGTATACTCGATTTTGAACGGTGTGTCCGTCATCTCTCTCCATACGCGCCTCGACGCGGGCGACGGAGGGGTCAACGACTGCCTCGCGTGCGCGCTCGGGCTTTCGGACGTTTCGAAATTCGGCGACGCCGAATCGCCGGAGATAGGGCGCGTCGGTCTTCTTCCGGAGCCGATGACGGCGAAGGACTTCGCGCTTTACGTCAAGGAGAAGCTCGGCTGTGCCGCACTTCGCGCGTCGTCCCTCGGCGACGAGGTGATAAAAAAAGTCGCCGTGCTCGGCGGCTCCGGCGGAGACTTCGCAGCCGCGGCTAAAGCGGCGGGCGCGGACGTCCTCGTCACGGGAGAAGCGTCTTATAATGAAATGCTCGACGCGGCTGAAAACGGTATACCCGTCGTCGCCGCCGGACACTACGAAACGGAGGTCACGGTGCTGCCGAGACTTGCAGAGCTTGCGCGAGGTATCGCCGGCGCGGAAGTTGAGATATACAAACACACCCCCGTCGAGGTTATTTGACAAACAAAAAAATGACGCCGTGAGGCGTCATTTCAGCCTGAAGACAAAGTCTTCAGGCTGAGTCAGAGTGAGAGAAACGCAGGTAGATTTGGTGATCTCGCCGCGGTAGGCGTAGTGACCTACGTCCAGCGGCGAGAGCGCCGAAAAGCAATGACGG
>CADBQA010000099.1 GCA_902796675.1 uncultured Ruminococcus sp. | reverse complement strand
CTCTTCAGCTCGGACCACTGGTTCTACGCCGTTCTCACGTTCGTTCTCATCATCGCGTTCGCATACTTCTACGTTGCGATCTCGTTCAATCCCGTTGAGATCTCGAACAACCTGAAGAACAACGGCGGCTCAGTCCCCGGTATCCGTCCGGGCAGACCCACCGCCGACTACATCAGAAAGATCACGAACAGAATCACCCTGATCGGCGCGATCTTCCTCGGCTTCATCGCCATTATCCCGCTTATCGCGAACATAGCGTCCGGCGGTAAGATGAGCTCCCTCGCATTCGGCGGAAGCTCCATCATCATCGTCGTCGGCGTCGTTCTCGAGACGGCAAGAGAGATCGAAGGTCAGATGACCATGCGTCATTACAAGGGATTCCTTGACTGATCCGAGAGGAACGACTTTATGAAGCGTGAAATAAAGCTTATACTTCTCGGCGCACCGGGCGCGGGTAAGGGTACTCAGGCGGAGATCATCTCCAAAAAGTACTCCATCCCCGCGATCTCGACCGGCGCCATCATCAGAGCGGCTATCAAGAACGGCACCGAAATGGGGCTGGCGGCGAAAGCCTATACGGACAGCGGCGCTCTGGTGCCCGATTCCGTGGTCATCGGCATTATCAAAGAGAGACTTGCCGAGCCCGACTGCGAACGCGGTTTCATCCTCGACGGCTTCCCCCGCACCGTCCCTCAGGCGTCAGCGCTTGACGAAATGGGCGTGGAGATAACGGACGTCATCAGCATTGAAGTCGCGGACGAAAAAATTCTTGAGCGCATGAGCGGCCGCCGCGTGTGCAAAAACTGCGGCGCGACCTATCATGTCAAATATAACCCTTCACCCCTTGGCGATAAGTGCGCCTGCGGCGAAGAGCTTACAGTAAGAGCCGACGACGACCCGGAGGTCGTCAAGAGCCGCCTCGTGACATACCACGAGATGACCGAGCCCCTCAAAGACTACTACGCTTCCAAAGGGAAGCTCAAGACGGTCGAGGGACAGGAAAAACTCGAAGACACGACGGCGCTCGTCAGCGCGGCTCTCGAAGCATGACAGCGCAGGTGCTTGAATCATGATTTATATCAAAAATTCGGAACAGATCGAAAAAATGAAGCTCGCGGGACGTATAACCGGTGAGGCTATACTCAAAGCGGGCGAAACGGTCAGAGAGGGCGTATCCACCGCCGAGCTCGACAGGATAATAAGACACCACATCGAAAAATGCGGCGCAAAGCCTTCGTTCCTCGGGTACGGCGGATTCCCCGGCTCTGCCTGCATCAGTATCAATGACGAGGTCATCCACGGTATCCCCTCCGACAAGAGATATCTCAAAGAGGGCGACATCGTAAAAATCGACGTCGGCGCCTTCATAGGCGGCTACCACGGTGACAGCGCGAACACATTCCCGGTCGGAAAAGTCAGCGACGAGGCGATGCGGCTGATAGAAGTCACGAAAGAGGCTTTCAAGAAAGGCGTTGAAAAGGCGACGCCCGGTAATCGCATAGGCGATATCGGCGCGGCGGTCGACGCTCACGTCAGATCGTTCGGCTTCTCCGCGGTCAGAGACTACGTCGGTCACGGCGTGGGTCACGATCTTCACGAGGATCCCAGCGTGCCGAACTACGGCACACCCGGACACGGAGTGAAGCTCTGCCGGGGAATGGTGATAGCCATTGAACCGATGATAAACGCCGGAGTCCCCGGTGTTATACAGCTTGCGGACGGCTGGACCGTGATCACGGCGGACAGAAAACTCTCTGCCCACTACGAGCACACGGTAGCCATCACCGACGACGGACCCATCCTTCTGACCGAGGTCAAATGAGGATGAACGAGATCTCCGTCGGTATGGCGGTGACGCCCGTCAACGGACGGTACGAAGGACGGCTGATGGCGGTCGTCGGCGTGTCGGGCGGCTATGCCCTCGTTGCCGACGGCAGGCGCAGACGAGTTGAGAGACCGAAGCGGAAGAAGCTATGTCACTTGAGCCCCCTTCCATCTGACGAAAACCTTTTGGAGGTCAATGCTGGACTTACAAACGGCGACGTCAGACGGTATCTTGCGAAGTACCGCTCCGCTATTCCGGATAAAAACGCGATTCAAACTTAAAAGCGCAAGGAGGAAAACGTTTTGCCCAAGGATGACGTAATTGAATTTGAGGGAGTAGTCGTTGAAGCGCTCCCCAACGCCACGTTCAAAGTGAAGCTTCCCAACGAAATGATCGTTACGGCGTGCATTTCCGGAAAGCTCCGTATGAACTATATCAAAATCCTTCCCGGAGATAAGGTCACGGTCGAGGTTTCGATCTACGACCCGACGAAGGGCAGAATAACTTGGCGCACGAAGTAATATCGAGCATATCGGGGAAACCCGCGCGTGCGCGTAAAAAATCACAATGAAAGGTGGTCTATACTTTGAAAGTAAAACCTTCCGTTAAAAAGATATGCGAGAAGTGCAAGATCATCAAAAGACACGG
>CADBQA010000098.1 GCA_902796675.1 uncultured Ruminococcus sp. | reverse complement strand
TCTTTTTATGATGTAATGCTTATGTCACCTTTTTGCTTGTCATTGCTGCTCTACCAAGTTTGTCTTCGCTCTGACGCGCCGCGGTTGCGGCGCGTTATAATATTCAGTCAACACAGATCTCGTCGAGCATCACGACTCTGCCGCCCTCTTCACGGCTGCGGATGCCGGCGACGACCATCTTCATAAGTTCGACGGACTCGGCGAACGGGAAAGGTTCCTCGCCCGTGCGGAGCCAGTGAACGAAGTTGTCGAGCTGCTTTTTGAACGCGGAATAGGAGTCGCCGTCCTCGATGTAGCGGGAGCCCGCCGTACCGATGATGAGCGTACCTGCGCCCGCCATGCCGATACCCTGAGGGATGTCGACGCAGCAGCCGGATCTATGCTTGATATGTACCATAGCCTGCTCGTAAGTGCCTGTATTCTGGACGGAGACGAAGCCCGGTCCGAGGAGCGGATACATCGCTTCGAGCGCGTGGATACCGTAGGTTTCGAACTTTTTCGGCATCGGCTGGCAGATATACATAAGTTTACCGAGCTCGTAGTGGCTCTTATAGAACGGGACCATTTCCTTGTTGTATCTCATAGATGAGGACGTGATGAACATCTTGCCCTCACGTCTCCATTTGATGAAGGTACGGAGGTCTTCTTCTTTGTTGACGAGGGGTTTGTCGATGAACATGGGAAGACCCGCGTCGAGGAAAGGCTTGCATCTTTCGATATGCTCATCGCCCACGTCCGTCGCGCAGATAACGGCGTCTACCTTGCCGAGCATTTCGAGAGGGTCGTCGACGACGTTCGGGATCTTCGACGCCTTCGCCATTTTCTCAGCCATCTCGCGCTCCGCGTAACCGGTGCAGCAGATGTGAGTTATATGCGCGCCCTCGATGCCGAAGGTCTCTTCCGGCTGTTTTCCGAGGTAATCGGGAATTACCGGGAAAAGGGGCTTGCAGTATTCATCCATATATTTCTTATCATAGCCGTTGAACATCGCGCTCCAGGAGAAGGGATGTCCGTTGCCCTCGGTCATACCGAGGATGCCGATATTCAGTTCTTTATTGCCAAGCGGAAACATTGTATTTACCTCACTTTTCAGTTTTTCGGTCTCGACAAGACCTTCATGATCTCTGGGATGTCGACGGAGGCGAACGCCTTCTTTATCGTATGGAACGTCTCCTCGCTTATCTGCTTCGCGTCGAAGTACGCGGCGTTGGCCTTCACCTGATCGGCGTTGTCCGCGCCGAGGACAAGGCTCGTAACTCCGTTTACGTCTCTCATAAAGGAGATCGCAAGCTCCGCGATGCTCATACCCTCGTGCTCGGCGCACTCGCGCAAAAGTCTTATCTTCGGCGCGGCGTGTTCCACGAGGATGGGGTCCGTTATCGTGTCGGGGTCGAGGAAGAAAAGCCCCTGAAGGAAGACGCTTCTGACGAAGACCGTGATGCCGCGTTCGGCGAGGCGGTCGGTCATGCCGGACGAGATGAGGCGCTGGTCGAATATCGACATCGGCACCTGCGTCGCCGTGTAAACGTCATAGCGGAACATATTCTCAAGCTCATCCCCCGTGTAGACGGAAGCGCCGACGGTGTCGGTGTAGCCCATCTTGACGAGCTTTTCTATAGCGCGCGCGACCCAGTCGCCGTGAAGGACGAGGTCCTGCGAACGGTGAAGGAGAACGTTGTTTACGCGCTTCACGCCGAGCTTTTCAAGAGAAGTTTCGAGGCAGGCGACAGTCGCCTTTTCGATCTCTCCTTCGCTCTCGCCCTGAATGTCGATGACCTTCGTCGTGATATACGGCATATCGCCGTCCCAGGTCTTGAAGAATCTGCCGAGGACGTCCTCGCTCTCTCCGTAGGCGCGAGCCGTGTCGAGAGACGTGATACCGCTCTCAAGCGCCGCGCGGAGCATCGAAAAGCTCTTCTCTTCGTCCGGCTGACCCGCGTTGTTCGCGATACCGTAGTTCATACCGAGCTGAACGGTGCCGAGAGACATTGAAGACAGCTTTTTCCCG
>CADBQA010000097.1 GCA_902796675.1 uncultured Ruminococcus sp. | reverse complement strand
GTGTTACTGTTATTATATAATTGTGAGATTTACACATTACGGTGTTGACAAATGTTAATATAAATGTTATGATAACGATAGATGATATATCAAAATGATAGACGGTCTATCAAAACGGGTGTTAAAATGACGATAATGGACGCGAAGCGTAATTTCGTGATCGACACGGCGACGAAGCTGTTTCTCGAGCGGTCGGTGGGCGAGGTCACGATAAAGGATATAGCGACGGCGTCGGGGCTCGGAGAGGCGACGATATACAGATACTTTTCCGGGCGCGGCGAGCTTGTCGTGGCGTGCGCGCTGAAGCTGCAGGAGATGGTCGGAGCGAGGTTTTTCGCGGCGACCGGGAAGAGCGGATACGAGAGGCTCGAGGCTTTTTACGGCGCGTATCTCGAAGAGTTCGTCTCTGAGCCGGAGCTTTACAGATTTCTCTCGGAGTTCGACGCTTACTGCATCGGCGAGAAGGTCGACCTCGACGAGTACGCCGACAACATAGACCGCTTCAAGGACGCGTTCTTCGCGTCGTACGAGGCGGGGGTCGCCGACGGAAGCGTGAGGCGGCAGGAGGACGCGGAGCTTTTCTACTATTCGACGGCTCACGCGCTGATAGCTCTCTGCAAAAAGCTCGCGGCGGAGGGCGAACTGATACGTCAGGACGAGCGAGGAAACAAGGCGTCCGAGGTAGGGACCCTGATCTCGATAATACTCTCGTCGCTGAGGGCGTAAAACGGTACGATACCGCGGTCTGACGCGGTTTATGACAAAATATTTTTTCAGGAGGGAAGCGCCTTTCAGACACGGCGTTTTACAGCACAATGAAGAGACTGACCAAGAAGCAAATGATCATCTTCGCCATCGGACAGCTCGGCTGGTCGATGCTCTCCGGCCTCATCAACGCGTGGTTCGTTACTTTCTATCTCCCCACGCAGAACGATATTTCCGCAGGGGCCGTTCAGTTCATCAAGCCCGGACTCGTGATTCTCGGATTCCTCACGATCCTCGGACTCATCACCGCTCTCAGCCGTATATTCGACGCGGTCACCGACCCGTGGATCGCGAGCTTGAGCGACAGAAGCCGCAACCCGAAGGGACGCCGCATACCCTTTATGCAGAAGGCGGCTATCCCGCTCTCCGTCGTTACGGTACTTCTTTTCTGCGCTCCGAAGGAAATGATAAGCGGCTGGAACGTCGCGTGGATCGCCGTTTTCATCATCCTGTTCTACCTGTTCATGACGATGTACTGCACGCCCTACAACGCGCTCATCTCCGAGTTCGGTAAAACTCAGGACGACAGAATGTTCATTTCCACCGCGATCTCCCTCACGTTCTTCGCCGGCACGCTCATCGCCTACACGCCTTTCGTATTCGCGGGTATGCTCCGCGGCGCCGTCGGCTTCAACTGGAGCTACAGGATATGCTTCATAGTCATAGCCGTCATCGCCTGCGTATGTATGCTCATTCCGACCTTCGCTCTCAAGGAGAAGGAATTCGTCGACACGAAGCCCTCCGAGACCAATATGGTCAAATCCCTCGCGGCGACTTTCAAGAACCGCAGCTTCCGCGTATTCGTCGGCTCCGACATCATGTACTGGATCGGCCTCACGCTCTTCCAGACGGGTCTTCCTTTCTTCGTAAAGGTCTCGATGGACCTTGACGAGGGCAAGACGATGCTCTTTATGGGCGGTATGACTGTGCTCTCCGCCGTATTCTATCCGTTCGTTTCCGGTCTTGTAAGGAAATTCGGAAAGAAGAAGCTGACGATCGTCGGCTTCCTCGGGCTCGCGCTCGCTTACGCTATCATTTTCCTCATCCCGCTCTTCCCCTCGGCTTCCATGATCCCCGGCATCCTTATCTGTGTTGTCGCGGCGTTCCCGATGGCGCTCCTCGGTATCATCCCGCAGTCCATCGTCGCTGACGTTGCGGAGGCTGACGGTATCGTAACAGGCGAGAACCGCGAGGGTATGTTCTTCGCGGCGCGCACGTTCGCCATGAAGTGGGGACAGTCGCTCGCTATGCTTATCTTCACGTCCCTCGCCATCATCGGCACGACTCAGAACACCAACTCCAACGACATCACGGCTTCCAAGCTCGGTCTTCGCATAGTCGCGGCGGTCGCCGTTGTGTTCTGTGTGCTCGGCGCGGTCATTCTCGCGGCTTACAACGAGAAGAAGGTCATGAAGACGATCGCCGATAAGAAGGCTGTCGAGGCAGAAAAGACAGAAGACTGATATGACTTGCAAATTTGAGTTAATATACGTTAAAGACGGGTCCGAAAGAGTTCTTTCGGACTCTGTCTCGAACGGTGACGTTGAAATGACCTTCTCGGACGGCGGCGGACGGCGCGCCGTGACGCTCACGGCGAAGACGGACGTCGAACTGAACAGCTACTCCGAGTGGGACCACGACTTTTTCACCAAAAACACACCGGAGACCCCCGACCCGAAGGGCGACCTCTACTTTATGAACGGTTACCAGTCGTGGACCGAGACGAGAGAGTTCTACGGCGACGCGCGCGAGCGCGACGTAAACGCTCTCCCGAGGGCGCTCGTCAACAGCTTCGCGTTCGACCGCTACGGCGACGCGACGTTTTACGAGTACGACAAGAGGGTCCTTCACGGCTACGACTTCTTTTACGTCAAGGGTACGAGCGGCGCGTTCGTCGCGAACCTCAACATCGAGAGGGCGTACCTCATTTTCGAGGTCGTAAGACGCACCGGCTCCGTCACGATGATCTCCGACGTGCGCGGGAAACGGCTTGCGGCCGGCGAGAGCCTCGTTATCTGCGACTATATGTACCGCGGAAGCTACGATGAGGGCGTCGCCGCGCTCGACGAATATTTCCCGAGGCGCGACGTTAAGAAGATCTTCGGCTACACCTCCTGGTACAACTACTATCAGGACATAAACGAGAAAATAATCCTCCGCGACCTCGACGCGCTCGACGACCGTTTCAATCTTTTCCAGATAGACGACGGCTACGAGACGTTCGTGGGCGACTGGCTCGACGTCGACCCCGCGAAATTCCCGTCGGGTCTTCGCGGCATAGTCGATAAGATACACTCAAAAGGCTACCTCGCCGGAATATGGCTCGCGCCGCTCGTCGCTGAGGAGAAGAGCCGCCTTTACAGAGAGAGGCGCGACCTCTTCAAGAAGGGCGCGGACGGCGAGTGCGTAAAATGCGGCGCGAACTGGAGCGGCTTTTACGCTCTCGACCTCGAGAACGAAGAGGCGAGGGAGTATATAAGACGCTGTCTTTCGTTTTACGTCGATATGGGCTTCGATTTCTTCAAGCTTGATTTTCTCTACGGGGCGAATCTGCCGACGTACGACGGCAAGACGAGAAGCGAGGCGGCGGAGTACGCGTATTCGTTCCTTCGCGAGTGCCTCGGGGACAAACTCATCCTCGGCTGCGGAGCTACGACGCTCAACGCCGCGGGCAAGTTCGACTACCTCCGCATAGGTCCCGACGTGTCTCTCAAGTTCGACGACGTCTGGTATATGCGCTTTATGCACCGCGAGAGGATATCGACGAAGGTAACGCTTCAGAACACCGTCTTCCGCTCATTTATGGACGGCAGGCTCTTCGGCAACGACCCGGACGTGTTCCTTCTCCGCGACGACAACATCTCGCTCTCCGCGGGGCAGAAGGACGCGCTCATCACGCTCAACGCGCTTTTCGGAAGCGTCATGATGACGTCGGACAACATCGCAAATTACAGCGAGGAGAAGCGCGAGATACTCTCGGGCGCGCTCGATATTTTCAATCACGCGAGGGTGACGTCGTACTCGAGATTCGACAACGTCATCACGGTAAACTTCGAGCTCTACGGCAAGGACAATACAATAAAATACGATTGTGCGAAAGGTGTGCTTATATGAAAGACAGAACGAGCGTGATCTTCGGAAACGAGATCGACGCAAAAACCGTTAAAGCCGCGGAAAAGAGCAAGGCAAAGTATATTAAGAAATTCGGCGACGACTCGGGCGCCGACTATAAAATAGCGTTCAAGCCGATAGACACTCTCTCCTCAATGGGAGTGCAAAACATAGTCTTCGGCAAAGAGAATGAGGAGTTCACGGGACGCCCCCTCATCGTCGGGAACATCCGCATGGGCTTCGGTCACTACCGCATTTCGATCGCGATGGCGTCCTGCGCCGCCGCGCTCGGCTTCACGCCCTACTGGCTCGACCTTGCGTCCTTCGACGCGACGGGCTCGAAGATGATACGCGACCAGAACGACCTTTATTCTCTCGCGTCCCGCATATCGCAGAAGTCGAAGCTCTTCAACAAATTAGTATGGGAGCCGCTCAACAGCGAGGGCTTCAAGAAGATAACCTACAACGCGAAGGACCAGAAGAACAGCGAGCTTCTCGTCCCGATATTCAAGAATATCCCGAAGGATATACCGTATATCGCCACCCACGTCTGGCCGAGCCAGGGCGCGATCCACGCGGGCATGACCCACGTCGTCAACGCGATACCCGACAACTGGCCGATGGGTCTCCACCTCTCCGAGGGCGCGATGCACGTCGTTCAGACGCCGTTCGCCTATCTCGGCTACAAGACGCTCTCCGGCTTTGCGAAGAAGCCGCTGAAGGGCATCCCGGGCGAGTATATCCGCGACGTCGGCTGTTTCGTAGATCACGAGCTTCTCGTAAACCTTGAAGAAGATAACCGCAAGAGACGCGACAGAGTGGAGAGCGGCAAGGCCGTCCGCATCCTTATGAACGTCGGCGGAGCCGGAGCGGGCGGAAAAATGTTCGAGGCGATGATAGATCACCTCATCCCCTACGTCAAGAGCGGACGCGTCGCCCTCTTCCTCAACACCGGCGACCACGAGGGCGTATACGACCACTTCGTCTCCCACATCGGAGACCGCGCCCCCGTCAGAACTTATAAGAACGACTACGACGGACTTCTTGGATACGTCGCGGAAATAAAAGACGGCGACGCCGACGGCATCACAGTCATCTGCAACGACGACATCTTCCGCGCTGTCTACTCGACTAACCTCTTAATGCCCGTCTCCGACCTTCTCGTGACGAAGCCGAGCGAGCTTGCGTACTATCCGATACCGAAGCTCTATATGAAGCATATCGGCGGCCACGAGGTGTACGGCGCGATCCACGGCAGAGAGTTCGGCGACTCGACCGACGAGTACCCGACGGAAAAGAGCGTCTGCGAGGCGCTCGACCGCGTGCTCACCGACCGCGAGCTTATCCCCCACCTTTGCGACAGGATAGATGAGCTGAAGGCGCAGGGCTACTACGACGGCGCTTACGAGTGCGTCCGCCTCGCCGCCGGGATCGAAAAGTAAGGCGGTTTTTATGGAAAACAAAAAATACGTCATCGCGATGGACCAGGGAACGACGAGCTCGCGCGCCATCCTCTTCAATGAGCGCGGAGAGATCGTCAGCATGGTCCAGCACGAGTTCAGACAGATATTCCCTCAGCCGGGCTGGGTCGAGCACGATCCCATGGAGATATGGTCGACGCAGATGGGCGTCACGATGGAAGCGATGCAGAAGATCGACGCGAAGAGCGACGAGATCGCCGCCATCGGCATCACCAATCAGCGCGAGACGACCGTCGTATGGGACGCCGAGACCGGGCGCCCCGTATACAACGCGATAGTCTGGCAGTGCAGGCGCACCGCCGACATGATAGACAGGATGAAAGAAGAAGGCTGGGAGGAAAAGATCAAGGAGAAAACGGGTCTTGTCCTCGACGCTTACTTCTCCGCGAGCAAGATCGCGTGGATCCTTGACAACGTCCCCGGCGCAAGGGAGGCGGCAGAGGCGGGAAAACTCCGCTTCGGCACGGTCGACTCGTGGCTGATATGGAACCTCACCGACGGCGCGGTACACGCGACGGACTACACGAACGCGTCGCGCACGATGCTCTTCGACATCCACAAGCTCTGCTGGGACAGGGAGATACTCGATTATTTCGGGATCCCCGAGAGTATGCTCCCCGAGGTGAAGCCCTCGAGCTGTATCTTCGGAGACACGGAGAAGTTCGGCGGCGCCATCCCGATAGCGGGAGCGGCGGGCGACCAGCAATCGGCGCTCTTCGGTCAGTGCGGCTTTGAATCCGGCGACGTGAAGAGTACCTACGGCACGGGCGGATTTCTCCTTATGAACACAGGTCACGACGCGGTGAGGTCGAAGCAGGGGCTTCTGACGACGATCGCGGCGAGCGACGGCGAGCGCGTCAACTACGCGCTCGAGGGCTCAGTCTTCGTTGCGGGAGCGGCGATACAGTGGCTCCGCGACGAGATGAGGATGATACGCACGTCGCCTCAATCGGAGGAGTACTGCAGAGCGGTACCCGACACAGACGGCGTTTACGTCGTCCCGGCGTTCTCCGGCATGGGCGCCCCGTACTGGCAGCAGTACGCGAGAGGCACCATAGTGGGGCTTACCCGCGGCGTCACGAAGGATCATTTCATCCGCGCGACGGTCGAGTCGCTCGCTTACCAGACGAACGACCTTATCGCGGCGATGAAGGACGAGGCTTGTCTTGAGATAAACTCCCTCAAGGTCGACGGCGGCGCGAGCGCAAACGATTTCCTCATGCAGTTCCAGTCCGACATATCGAACGTTAAGATAGAACGGCCGATGTGCGTCGAAACGACGGCGCTCGGCGCCGCGTATCTCGCGGGTCTTGCCGTGGGATACTGGAAGAGCAAGGAAGACATAAAACAAAACTGGCAAAGAGAAAAGGAATTCGTCCCGTCGATCGACGACGAACGCCGACGCCGCCTTCTCAAGGGCTGGCGCCGCGCGGTGAAGTGCGCCGTTTACTGGGCGAGCGAGGACAACGAAGATGATTAAGAACTATGACGTTTGCGTGATCGGCGCGGGGGTTGTCGGGTGCGCCGTGGCGAGAGAGCTCTCCCGCTACGACCTTTCCGTCTGCGTTCTCGAAAAGGAAGAGGACGTCTGCTCCGGCACGAGCAAGGCGAACAGCGGTATCGTACACGCGGGTCACGACGCGATACCGGGCAGCGTCAAGGCAAAGATGAACGTCCGCGGCGCGGAGCTTATAAGACAACTGTCGAAGACGCTTGATTTCAATTATAAACAGAACGGCTCGATCGTTCTCTGCTTCAGCGAAGAAGGGCTGCCGGCGCTCCGCGAGCTTCTCGAACGCGGAAAGAAGAACGGCGTCGAAGGGCTAAAGATCATAAGCGGCGACGAGGCAAGGCGTCTCGAGCCCGCGCTCTCCGATAAGGTGGTCGCGGCGCTCCTCGCCCCGACGGGAGGCATCGTCTGCCCGTTCGGGATGACGATAGCCTTCGCCGAGAACGCGGCGGAAAACGGAGCGGAGTTCAGCTTTCTGACGAAGGTCGAAAAAATAGAGAAGCAAAACGGCGGTTACGTTATAGGCACGAACCGCGGCGACTTTGCGGCGAAGTACGTCGTGAACGCCGCCGGAGTATACGCCGACGCGATACACAACGCGGTCTCGGACGAGAAGATATCCATCGTCGCGCGCCGCGGAGAGTACGTCCTCTTTGACCGCGAGGTCGGAGAGCTCGTCAGCCGCACGGTCTTCCAGCTTCCCGACGAGATGGGCAAGGGCGTCCT
>CADBQA010000096.1 GCA_902796675.1 uncultured Ruminococcus sp. | reverse complement strand
GCCCTGCGCCGACCGCAACGACCGCTGGAGCTGCCGCTATGCCGACCGCACCATCGCCCTCAGCACCCGCGACGACGACGAACTCTTCCGCCGCTATGGCCGTCACGCCGACGTGCTGATACCCGTGGCGTTCGTCGACCGCTTGAACAACTCTCCACTCTCCGCTCTCCACTCTCCACTCTCCACTCTCCATTCTCCATTCTCCATTCTCCATTCTCCATTATCAATTAATATTGCATTTTTCTTCGTTCTTTGATATAATAAAATGAAAGATATTCGGACCGGAGGAAACAATGGCAGGCGGGAACGACAGGCAAAAGCACATAAGAAATTTTTCCATAATAGCTCATATAGACCACGGCAAGTCCACCCTTGCGGACAGGATCCTCGAGTTCTCCGAGGCGGTCGACAGCCGCGATATGGAGGAACAGCTTCTCGACAATATGGACCTTGAGCGCGAGCGCGGGATAACGATAAAGGCGCGCGCCGTTAGGATAGATTACAAGGCGCCGGACGGTGAGGTGTACGAGCTCAACCTTATCGACACCCCCGGTCACGTCGACTTCAACTATGAGGTCTCCCGCTCGCTCAACGCTTGCGAGGGCGCGCTCCTCGTCGTCGACGCGACGCAGGGGATAGAGGCGCAGACCCTTGCAAACGCCTACCTCGCGATAGACGCGGACCTCGAGATAGTTCCGGTCATAAACAAGATAGACCTGCCGTCCGCGGACGTCGCAAGATGCCGCTCGGAGATCGAGGACATAATCGGCATACCCGCCGAGGAGTGCCCCGCGGTCTCCGCAAAGACGGGCCTCAATATTTCCGACGTGATGGAAGCGATCATCCGCGACATACCCGCGCCGCAGGGCGACGAGACGGCGCCTCTTCGCGCGCTTATTTTCGACTCCGTCTACAACAGCTACCTCGGCGTCGTCGTTTACATAAGAGTTATGGACGGCGAGGTGAAGGCGGGCGACAGGATCAGGCTGATGAGCAGCGGCGCCGAGTTCGACGTCGTCGAGGTCGGCTCGATGGACGCCTTCGGGCTTCAGAGAAAGGACCGCCTCGCGGCGGGCGACGTCGGCTATATCACGGCGTCGATAAAGACCGTCTCCGACACGAGAGTCGGCGACACGGTCACTCTTGCCTCGCGCCCTTGCGACGAGCCGCTCCCCGGCTTCAAGAGCGTGCTTCCTATGGTCTACGCCGGCATCTATCCGGCTGACGGCGCGAGGTACAACGAGACTAAGGACGCGCTCGAAAAGTTGCGCCTCAACGACGCCGCGTTCGTCTTCGAGCCGGAGACGTCGATCGCCCTCGGCTTCGGCTTCAGATGCGGTTTTCTCGGGCTCCTTCACATGGAGATCATCGAGGAGAGGCTCGAGCGCGAGTTCAACCTCGACCTCATAACGACAGCCCCGAGCGTTATTTACAAGATAACGAAGACGAGCGGCGAGGTCGTCTTTATAGACAACCCGTCGAACTATCCGTCGCCGGACGAGATCTCCGAGGCGGCGGAGCCCGTCGTCGACGCGACGATAATCACGCCGTCCGACTACGTCGGGGGACTTATGGATCTCTGCCAGGACAGGAGAGGCGTGTTCAAGGATATGAAGTACCTCGACGAGACGAGGGTCGAGCTTCACTATAAGCTCCCGCTCAACGAGATAATCTACGACTTTTTCGACGCGCTCAAGTCGAGAAGCAAGGGTTACGCCTCGCTCGACTACGAGTTCGCGGGCTACGAGCCGAGCCGCCTCGTAAAGCTCGACTTCCTCCTCAACGGCGAGACGGTCGACGCTCTGACCTTCATCGTCCACGAGGAAAAGGCTTACGCGAGGGCGCGAAAGATCGCGGAAAAGCTGAAGGACAACATCCCGCGTCAGCTCTTTGAGATACCGATACAGGCGGCGATAGGGTCCAGGATCATCGCGCGCGAGACCGTCAAGGCGCTCAGAAAAGACGTCCTTGCAAAGTGCTACGGCGGCGATATAACGAGAAAAAAGAAGCTGCTTGAAAAGCAGAAGGAAGGCAAAAAGAAGATGCGCAGCCTCGGCAGCGTTCAGGTCTCTCCCGAAGCGTTTATGGCGGTCCTCAAGCTCGACGACAACTGATAAATATTTATTATTAATAATGAAAGGAAGTGACGGACCGTGCGTGAGACAAAAGCAGACAGAAGACGGCTCGGTCTGTACCTTCACGTCCCGTTTTGCAAAAACAAGTGCGCGTATTGCGACTTTTACTCCTTCGTCCCGAAGGAGGAGGGGGTAATGGAGCGGTACGTCGCGGCGCTCATAAAGCATATCGAGAGCTACAAAGCGAGCATTGCCGACTACGCTCCGGACACCGTTTTCATCGGCGGAGGCACGCCGACGGCGCTGCCGCTCGAGTCGCTTCTTTCGGTGATCCGCGCCGTTAAGCGGAATTACTCGCTTACGAAGACGTGCGAATTCACCGTCGAGGCTAATCCCGCGACCGTCGACCTGAAAGGGCTTAAGAGGCTTCGCCGCGCGGGAGTGAACCGCCTCAGTATGGGGCTTCAGTCCGCCGACGACAACGAGCTCGCCGCGCTCTCGCGTATCCACCGCCGCGCGGATTTTGAGGAGGCGTACTTCGCCGCGCGGGACGCGAAAATAGGGAATATCAACGTCGACGTGATGTACGGCATCCCCGGTCAGACGGTAGAGAGCTGTCTTGCGACGCTTGAATACGTCTGCGACCTCGCGCCGGAGCATATTTCGTTTTACAACCTCAAGATAGAGCAGGGCACGCCGTTCTGGAGGATGCGCGAGAGCCTCTCCCTGCCGGGCGAGGACGCGGAATATGAAATGTACGTAAGGGGCGTCGAATATCTCGCCTCGCGCGGGTACAACCAGTACGAGATAAGCAACTTCGCCCGCCCGGGATACAGGTGCCTCCACAATCTGAAATACTGGAACTGCGACGAGTATCTCGGGCTCGGTCCCGGCGCTCACTCCTTCTTCAACGGCACGAGGTTTTCCATCTTCCGCGACGCAGAGCGGTATATGCGGTCGATGGAGTCGCCGTCGTCGAACATACGCATCATCGAGTCGAGCGAGGAGGTAAAGACGCGCGAGCGTATCGGCGAGTACGTCATGCTCCGTATGCGCCTTACCGACGGCGTCTCGGACAGAGAGTTCCGCCGCCTCTTCGGACGTGACTTCGAGGCGATGTACGGCAGGCTCCTCGCTAAATATCAGCGCGGCGGATTCGTGATAAGGCGCCCGGACGGCTGGGCGTTCACTCCGCGCGGGATGTTCGTCAGTAATTTCATCCTTTCGGACATCCTCGATTTCTCCGATACGGATATCTTTGATCCTACGAATTAACGGAAAAGAAAAACAGCTTAATTGTGCCGCCGGACGCCCTCCGGCGGCATATTTTGTACCCTCCGGAAATACTTAAAAATTTTCTTAAAAAAGTTGAAAAAAGGTATTGACAATGGGAGATAGGTTTGATATAATAATCAAGCTGACCCCAAGAGGGGGAAAGCGAAGCGCTC
>CADBQA010000095.1 GCA_902796675.1 uncultured Ruminococcus sp. | reverse complement strand
TCGGTGATATTTCATCTTTTTATGATGTAATGCTTATGTCACCTTTTTGCTTGTCATTGCTGCTCTACCAAGTTTGTCTTCACTCTGGAGCCGGGCGGTTTTACCGCCCGGCTTCTTTATTTGTTAAATTACGCCTTTTCTGATGACGACGTTTGCGTATATCTCCGTCTCGCCCGACATCACGACGAAGAGGCTGCGGCTCTTCACTCTGTCGTAGAAGGAGAAACGCTCGACGTACTCGAGAAGGTCGTCGCGCCCGTCGTGCTCGTGCGCGATCTTTGCGTATTTGTCAGTTATCGGTTTTTCTATCCCGGCCTCCGGAGGTATCTCCATGACGGTCACGGGATGGTCGACGTACTGGTCGATGGGGATGAGCTTCAGTATCGCGTCGAGTATCTCGGGTATCTTGTGCCCGTCCATTCTGATTATGTGATCCGAATATGAGTGAGCGGGGAAGTTCGCGTCGCCAATCGTGAATTCGTCGCCGTGTCCCATTTCGCACAGCGCCTTGAGAAGTTCGGGCGGAATTATAGCCGGTACGCCTTTTAACATAACTTTTTCCTTTCGTTCATCCGTATTATTTATTCCGATATAATAATAGCATAAAAGAGCGCCGTTTGCAAGGGAAAAATACTCGTCATATTTTTGAAATGTGGGTAGTTATCGCAATAATTAAAGGGATAGCACTTGTATTTTTCTCACAAATTTGGTAAAATACTATGTATTATAATAAACACTTGTATACTGTAAGGAGATCGTTATGTCCGATTACGTTATAAGCACCTGTTCTACGTTTGATTTAACAAAAGAGTACGCACAGAGCCGCGGAATTAATTATATCTGCTTTCACTACAGCCGCGACGGAGTAAGGATGGAGGACGACCTCTATCACTCTGTCGAGCCTCACGAATTCTATCAGTCGATGGTCAACGGCGCCGAGATGATAACGTCTCAGGTCAACGCCGCCGAATTCACGGAGTATTTCAAGGGCTTCCTTAATGAGGGCAAGGATATTATTCACCTCTCCCTCTCGTCCGGCATTTCCGGAGTATTCAATTCGGCGTGCGCCGCGGCGGCGGCGCTTCGCGAGGAGTTTCCCGGCAGAAAGATCTACGTCGTGGATTCTCTCGCGGCGTCCGGCGGTCTCGGGCTCCTCGTCGACCGTCTTTGCGACCTCAGGGACGAGGGATACACCGTCGACGAGCTTTACGAGTGGGTAGAGAACAACAAACTGCGCCTCCACCACTGGTTCTTCTCGACCGACCTCACGTTCTACATCAAGGGCGGCAGAGTTTCGAAGCTCTCCGGCGCGATAGGCGGCGTTCTCGGCATCTGCCCGCTTCTGAACGTAAGCTATGAGGGAAAGCTCATCCCGAGAGCGAAGGTGCGCCCGAAGAAGAAGGTCATCGTCGAGATGGTGAAGCGCATGGAGGAGCACGCCGAGGGCGGTTACGACTACGACGGCAAGGTGTTTATGACCCAGTCCGACTGCTATGAGGACGCGAAGGCGGTCTCGGACCTCATTAAGTCCAAATTCCCGAAGATAAACGGAGAGCCGTGGATCACCAATATCGGAACGGTCATCGGAAGCCACACCGGTCCCGGCACCGTAGCCCTCTTTTTCTGGGGCGACCGCAGAGCGGATTGATAAATCACGTCAGAGGTAACTTGTACAATGGGACTTCGTATACTGGACGGAAAGCTCTTCGCCCGGATGTTCAAGGGCGGAGCGGCATTTCTCCATTCCAAAAAGGATACAGTCAATAAGCTGAACGTCTTTCCCGTTCCCGACGGCGACACCGGAGACAATATGTCGATGACGATGGAGGGCGGCGTCAACGCCGTCGAGTCCGACGCCAAAGAGGAGTCTCTCGGCAAAGTCTCGGGCGACCTCGCAAAGGGAATGCTCCTCGGCGCGAGGGGCAACTCGGGCGTCATACTGTCTCAGCTCTTCGCCGGCATGGCGAAGGTCTTTGACGGATGCCCCGCCGCCGACGTCGCGACTGTGGGAGAGGCGCTGAAGGTCGGCGTCAAGCAGGCGTATTCCGCGGTCGTAACTCCGACGGAGGGAACTATCCTCACTGTCGCGCGCGAGTCCGTCGACTACGCTGTGTCGAGGATAGACTCGGAGTCGACGATAGAATCTCTCTTCGACGACCTGACTTACGAGATGAACAACTCCCTGAAGCGCACGCCGGAACTTTTGAAGGTCCTCGCCGAGGCGGGGGTCATCGACAGCGGCGGCGCCGGTCTCGTTTACATAATGGAGGGCTTCACGAAGGTCCTCGGCGGTATGCGCCCGGAAGAGATAGATTCCTACGGGGCTGAGGAGAAAAAGAGCGACGACGTCGATTTTTCGGCGTTTGACGAAAACTCCGATCTCGAGTTCGGATACTGCACGGAGCTTCTGATACGCCTTCAGAACAAAAAGACGAATCCGGCGACGTTCGACGTCGTGATCATCACCGACTTTTTGCGCACGGTGGGAGATTCGATAGTCTGCTTCAAGCAGGGCTCGATAGTAAAGGTCCACGTACACACGAAGACGCCGGAAAAGGTGCTCGAGTTCTGCCGCAAATTCGGCGAATTTCTAAAGGTCAAGATCGAGAATATGTCGCTTCAGCACAACGAGACGGTCGCCGTAGAAGCGGAGATGAAAAAAAAGAGCCGCGTCAAATACGCGACTGTCGCCGTGGCGTCCGGAGAGGGGATCGAAAAACTCTTCACCGAGCTGGGAGCGGACTTCGTGATAAAAGGCGGACAGACGATGAACCCGTCCGCGGAGGACTTCATACGCGCCTTCGACCGCGTAAACGCGGACTGCATATTCGTCCTTCCGAACAACGGCAACGTCGTCCTCTCGGCGAAGCAGGCGGCGAATATTTACGAGGGCAGCCGCGTCGTCGTCCTCAACAGCACGACGCTCGGCGACGGTTACGCCGCGCTCTCCGCGATAAACTACGAGCCGGACGACCCGGATGTGATCGCAGATGAAATGAACGACGCTATGAAGAACGTCGTCACCTGTATGCTGACGACCGCGATCCGCGATACGACGCTGAACTCCGTCGAGGTACACACCGGCGATTATATCGGCTTTATCGGCAAGAGGATGCTCACGTCCGACCCGGACCTTATCTGCGCCTGCCGCAGCGTGCTGTCCGAAATGGGACTCGACGAAAAATTCGCCCTGACCGTCTTCGCGGGAGCGGGCACGTCGGAGGAGGACAACGCCGAACTTGAACGTCACGTCAACGAAACGTATCCGGATATCGAGGTCTACCTCGTCGACGGAGGGCAGGAAGTATATAACTATATCCTCATCGCGGAGTGACGGCAAGATGAAAAGAGGACTTATAATGGAAGGCGGCGCGATGCGCGGGATGTTCACCTGCGGCGTCATCGACGTCTTTATGGAAAACGGAGTGAAGTTCGACGGCGCCGCCGGCATCTCGGCGGGCGCCGTATTCGGATGCAACTACAAATCACATCAGCCCGGGCGCGCGATAAGGTACAACAAAAGATACTGCGCCGACCCGAGGTATTGCAGTTTGCGTTCCCTCATCAAGACCGGCAACCTTTACAACGTCGACTTCTGCTATCACGAAATACCGGATAAGATCGACGTTTTCGACCGCGCGGCGTTCGAGGCTGACCCGATGGAGTTCTACGTCGGCGCGACGGATATCGAGAGCGGCAGAATAGTTTATCACAAATGCACCGACGGCGGCGAGCGCGACATCCTCTGGATGCAGGCGTCGGCGTCTCTCCCGCTCGTGTCGGCGCCGGTGAAGGTCGACGGTCATATTCTGATGGACGGCGGCATCGTGGACCCCGTGCCCTACGCTTATATGGAGAGCGTCGGCTACGACAGAAACGTGATGATCCTTACCCAGCCCGCGGACTACGTCAAGCCGAAGGAGCGCACCGTGCCGCTCATCCGCGCTTCGCTTAAAAAGTACCCGATGGTCGCGGCGACGATGGCGGTGCGCCATAAGATTTACGCGCGCCAGATGGCGGAGATATCGGAGCGCGAGGCGTCGGGCAGGGCTATCGTAATAAGGCCTCCCGAGTCGCTTCATATCGGCAGAACGGAGAAGGACCCCGAGGAGCTCGAGCGCGTCTATCAGATAGGGCGGCGCGAGGGAAAAGCGTTTTTCGGCAGGGTGAAGAGCTTCCTTGAATATTGAAAATGATCCGCAAAGCAGCTTGATCTTGCTTTGCGGATATTTTTTATATATTTGCGTTATATATCTATATGATTAAAATTATTAATCGTATATGTACCTTTTGCCGCTAAATTGTATTATTTAGGGTTTAAAATTAACTTAAATGACAGTTGACTTATATAGACGGTTATGGTACAATTATCAAGATGACAGAAAGTGAGTCGAATTTCGGCAAACGACATCTCAGGTAAAGTCAGGGGGGATTCGCCACGGGCAGAATCAGAGTTCTTTTCCCGCTGGTTGAAGCGGGCTTCGGACATATCATGCCGATGAGATCGATCATCGGTACGTTTTCCGAAAAATACGGGGACAAGGTCGACGTCGTGGTCTCAGAGTTCTTTACCGAAACCGGGGACCGCCATCTCGCAAAGTACGAGCAGATGATGGCAAATCAGGTCAGAACGTACAACGGGCATCCCGCCATAGGATATCTTGCGACGTTTTTATGCAAAGTTTTCGGTTCGACGCTCTCGTCCCTCGGGTCCGTGCGCCTTGTCGCGCCGATAGCGTACAAGCGCGGAGTCGAGCATATGAGAGAGCTATCTCCCGACGTCGTTTTCAGCACGCACTGGGCGACGAATTATTACGCGGAGCATCTTGAAAAGAAGCCGCTGACTGTCATGTACTGTCCGGACGCGACGCTCAACAAGCTTTTCGAATACCACGCCGACCTCAACATGATAAGCATGCCGCGCGGTTACAGGAAGGCGCTCGGAAAGAAAAAGTACGATACGGAAAATATGAAAATGGTCCCGTTCCTCATCAGGAACGAGGCGTTTGAAGTCGATCCCGATAAAAGATCGGCGCGCCGTGCGCTCGGCATACCGGAGGAGAATTTCACGGTCCTCCTCGCCGAAGGCGGCTACGGCATCGGGAAGACGGAGGCGATATGCCGTATCCTCGCAAAGGAGAACGTGCCGCTGACCGTCATTCCGGTCTGCGGAAAGAACGACGGGCTCTACCGGAGGCTTCTCGCGCTGAAAACCGCCGAAAACGTCACCATGAAGCCTTACGCGTTCGCCGACGATATGTTCAGGCTGGAGGCGGCGTCGGATATCTTTTGCGGAAAGAGCGGCAACATCCTCGCGGAGGCGACTTTCTTCGGAAATCCGACAATCGTCACGAACTGCTCCAACATGATAGAGCACGACATAGCGGATCACTACATAAATACTGTCGGCTGCGCCGTTAAGGAACTTTCTCCCGAAAAGACTGTGGACCTGATAAAAGAGTTCGCCGCGGACCGTGCAAAACTTGAGCCCTACCGCAGAGCGGCGTTGAACTATCACGGCAATTTCGGAAGCGCCGCCGCCGCGGACGAGCTTTGGAAAAAAATCGTCGAAGTATACCCGGAAGTTGACGGATAAATAAGATTAAGAGGGTACTGAAAGAGGTACGAAACGTTATGGATTATTTAGACAAGATAACAATAGTCACGTGTATTCCTTTTATAATACTCGCTTTGATGTTCATTCATTTCATCTTCTTCTCGATAGTGGGTATTTTTCATAAGAAGAAATATCCCGTGAGCGGCAAAAAGTACAAGTACGGGCTTATTATACCCGCGAGAAACGAGGAAGAGGTCGTATGCGGGCTGATAGAGTCGATACAGAAGAACGACTATCCTCAGGACAAACTGCAGATATTCGTTATCGCCCACAACTGCACCGACCGCACGGCGGAAGTCGCCCGCTCGCTCGGAGCTACGGTCTACGAGTACAACAATCCGGAAGAAAACACGATGGGATACGCTTTCAGGTATCTTTTCTCGTGCATCGAAAGAGATTTCGGCACGGACAGCTTTGACGGCTTTATCCTCTTCAACGCGGACAATATTCTTGACAGGGAATATCTGTCGAGAATGAACGACGCTTTCGCGTATTACGACAAAAAGTGCGTCATAACCTCCTTCCGCAACTCCAAAAACTTCGGCTCGAACCTCATATCCGGTCTCTACGGCGTTTATTTCGCCGTCGGGTGCAGACTTGAGAGCCGCGGACGCACCGTGCTCGGATGCTCGACGAGAGTGCAGGGGACGGGATACCTTATAAACTCCGAGATAGTAAAGGACGGCTGGCCTTACGTTACGCTTGCCGAGGACTGGGAGTTCACGGCGGACCGCGTGATCCGCGCGAACAAGATACGCTATTGCGACGACGCGGTCTTCTACGACGAGCAGCCGACCTCCGTGCGCATCATGTGGCGTCAGAGAGTGCGCTGGTCGAGAGGTCACCTGATCGTGTTTTACACGCGCTTTAAGGACCTTATCCGCGGGCTTTTCAGCAGGCGCACGGAAAACAGGGGATCGCTCTACGACATTTTCGCCAACGTCCTCCCCTCGTCGCTGTTCCTTATCCTTGTGCAGATAATCCAGGCTGTCGTATTTCTGACGGCGCCTCTTGTTGACAAGTCGATCACGTTCGCCGACGCTATGTTCGGAAAGGACCCGAACTTCTTCACGTCGAACGGGCTCCTTATGATGTGGCTCCGCTCGGCTGTCATTTCGTATTTCTTTATGGCGCTCAGCGCAGTCGTGATATTCATTATCGAGCGAAAGAGGATAAAAGGCGTCAGCGCCGGATATAAGATCCTTATAACGCTCACGTGGCCCTTGTTTATCGTAATACAGTTTATCATGGACGTTCAGGCTCTGTTTTCGACCCACCTCGGCTGGAAACCGATACCGCACAGCGACCACACTTCGTTCGACAACGTGAACAAGGATAAATAATAAAGGCGGGACGAATGCCGGACGTCGGAAAGACGCGGCGCTCGCCCCGCTTTTTTTAGTGAACTGTTGAAAAAAAGCGAAAACTGTTGTATCATAGTATTGAAAAAAGCGCAGGCCGAAGTTTACAGAAGAGAGGGACGTTTATGACGACACCTATGATCATCGGGATCGCCGGCGGCACCGGCAGCGGAAAGACCACCATAACGAGAAAGATAGTGGAGCGCTTCGGCGACAACGTCACCGTCCTCTATCACGACGACTACTATAAGGAACAGCATTCGATAAGCTACGAGGAGCGCTGCAAGGTCAATTACGACCACCCGGACGCGTTCGACACCGACCTCTTTCTCTCCGATCTCGATAAACTCAAGGCCGGACGGGAGATTTTCTCGCCCGTTTACGACTACACGATCCATGACCGTTCCGATAAAACGAAAGTGGTACATCCGGCGCCCGTCATCATCGTCGAGGGCATCCTTATCCTCGCGGACCGCAGGATAACCGACAGAATGAACATAAAGCTTTTCGTCGATACGGACGCCGACGTCAGGATACTCCGCCGTCTTGCGCGCGACGTCAAGAACCGCGGACGCTCGATAGACTCCGTCATAGACCAGTATCTGACGACGGTCAAGCCGATGCACGAAAAGTTCGTCGAGCCGAGCAAGAAGATGGCTGATATCATAGTCCTCGAGGGAGGTCGGAACGCCGTCGCGCTCGACCTGATAATGAATAAGATAGATACTTTTTTGAAGCAAAGATAAAAGGCAGGATCACCTGCCTTTCAGCCTGAAGACAAAGTCTTCAGGCTGAGTCAGAGTGAGAGAAACGCCGGTAGATTCGGTGATCTCGCCGCGGTAGGCGTATTATGCCGGGGTCCTCAAAAAATCGAAAGATTTTTTGGGGTTCACGGATACGTC
>CADBQA010000094.1 GCA_902796675.1 uncultured Ruminococcus sp. | reverse complement strand
GACGTATCCGTGAACCCCAAAAAATCTTTCGATTTTTTGAGGACCCCGGTATAATACGCCTCACGCGGCGAGATCACCGAATCTACCCGCGTTTCTCTCACTCTGACTCAGCCTGAAGACAAAGTCTTCAGGCAAAGCGGAGCGAAAAAATCGCTCCGTTTTTCTTTTAATATTATTGATATTATTATTTTTATGTTGTATAATAAAATGAATAAAAATTATTTGATTCGGAGACAGCTATGCCAGAAAAAAGCGTAAGAGAGATGAACCGCCTGGAGCGGCAGCACTATTCGCTCGCTGCGAGGACGTTCCGTTCGACGATAATCGGGGCGATTATACTCGGATTTGTCGCGCTGGTGATAGGACTGGGGCTTTTCGCCTACGTTCTTGCCAACAGCTACATCGACGACGCGTACGACCTTACGAGAAACACGGAGGTCATACTTGAAAAGGTCGTCGATATACGGCCGCTCGCGGAAGAAGTCATGACGAGGTACAATTCGATGACCGACGAGGAGAGGGCCGGTGTCGGCAGCGGCGAGTACAGGGCGCGCTTTTTCGGGCTTATCGAGAGACCGGACTACGCGAACGCGGTCGGCGTTATGAGGATCTTTCTCGATTCGAGCGACGTCGAAGGCGTCTACATCGCGATGTACGACGAGAAGAACGGCGCGGTGGTCTTTATCGCGGACGCGGATTACGATCCCGACACGAACCGCCAGCCCGGCACCTGGGAGGCGGTCGACGAAAAGGAGATAAAGACCTTTCTCTCTGATACAAGCGGAGATTTCGTTTACTCCATCGACCACAACGAAGAATACGGCTGGACCGCGACGAGCGGCGTGCCGATAAAGAACGAGGCGGGGGAGATCGTCGCGTTCATACTCTCCGACGTATCCCTTGCGAACGTCGCGAACGGAATGAAGAGCTTCCTTGTACTGTACTCGGTCTCGATGTTCATTCTCGTGAACATAGTCGCGATATTTATGGCGCGCCATATGAAGAAGAAGCTCGTGAAACCGATCAACGACATCGCGGAAGCGGCGGAGCGTTACGTCGCGGACAGAAAGAACGGCGTCACGGAGAGCGACCACTTCTCGAAGCTCGACATATCGACGGGCGACGAGGTCGAAAATCTCGCGCTGATCATGGCGGATATGGAGCGCGACCTCACGGAGTACGAGGAGAACCTCACCGCGGTCACCGCGGAGAAGGAGCGCGTCGGCGCGGAGCTTTCTCTTGCGACGCGAATCCAGGCGGATATGCTCCCGAACATCTTCCCGGCGTTCCCGGAGAGACCGGATTTCGACGTATACGCCTCGATGAATCCGGCGAAGGAGGTCGGCGGCGACTTCTACGACTTCTTCCTGATAGATGAGGAACACCTCGGGCTCGTTATCGCGGACGTTTCCGGCAAGGGTGTCCCGGCGGCGCTCTTCATGATGGTATCGAAAATACTCGTTCAGAACTACGCCATGATGGGCAAGAGCCCGAGCGAGGTCCTCGAGACGGTCAACGCGCAGATCTGCTCGAACAACCGCGAGGAGATGTTCGTCACCGTATGGTTCGGCGTGCTCGATCTCACAAGCGGTATCCTGACAGCGGCGAACGCGGGTCACGAATACCCCGTGCTGAAAAAGCCGGACGGCGACTTTGAACTCATAAAGGACCGCCACGGTTTCGTCATCGGAGGTATGGACGGCGTCAAGTACAAGGAATATGAGCTGAAGATGGACCCCGGCGCCAAGCTCTTCCTCTACACGGACGGCGTCGCCGAGGCGACGAACTCGTCCGAGGAGCTGTTCGGAACCGAGAGAATGGTAGAGGCGCTCCGAAGCGCGGAAAACGGGACCCCCGCGGATATACTTGAGGCTGTTGACAAAGCGGTCGAGATCTTCGTCGGCGACGCGCCGCAGTTCGACGACCTTACAATGCTGTGTGTTCACTATATCGGAAAGGAACCGGAGAAAATGAAAAACACTTCTGAAATGACAGTCGAGGCGACTGTCGCCAACATCCCCGCCGTCACCGATTTTGTAAATGCGGAACTTGAAAAGATAGACTGCCCGATGAAGGCGCAGATGCAGATAGACGTCGCGATCGACGAACTCTTCGGAAACATCGCGCAGTACGCGTATAATCCGGAGACGGGACCCGCCACGGTCCGCGTCGAGGTAGACGAGGCGACGCCCGCCGTCGTCATCACGTTCATCGACAACGGCAAGCCTTACGACCCGCTCGCGGCGGACGACCCCGACACGACGCTCTCCGCCGAGGAAAGACAGATAGGCGGGCTCGGAGTTTTCCTCGTCAAGAAGACGATGGACGACGTCAGCTACGAATACAGAGAAGGCAAAAATATTCTCAAGATCAAGAAAAATATATGATCCGAAAGGACGGTTAACAAAAATGACGATCAACAAAACAAAAAACGGCGGCGAGCTCGTTCTGGCTCCCGTAGGCAGACTTGACACTGTAACAGCTCCCGAACTCGAAGCGCTCGTAAAGAGCGAACTCGACGGCGTGACGGACCTTGTGTTCGATTTCTCGGCGCTCGATTATATTTCGTCGGCGGGGCTTCGCGTCCTTCTCTCGTCTCAAAAGGCGATGGCTGCCAAAGGAAAAATGGTCGTTCGCGGCGCGAACGAGACCATAAAAGAGATTTTCGAGGTAACGGGCTTTTCCGATATTCTGACAATAGACTGAGCGATTGAAAAATGATTAAAAAAGTATTTAGGCAGATGCTCGTCACGCAGATACTGTCCGCGATGACGGTAATGCTCTGTATGCTCGTTGACAGCATTATGATAGGGAGATTTCTCGGCGTCGACTCGATGACGGCTTACGGCCTCGCGACGCCGGTGCTTCTCATCTTCGCGGCGTTCGGCAGTATGCTCTCCGCCGGCGTGCAGGTCATGTGCGGCAAGACTATGGGCAGCGGCGACATGGAGGCGACAAACGCCTGCTACACCGTCGCGGTCACTCTCGCGCTCGGCGTTTCCGTCGTGGGACTTATCGGCGTGACGGTCTTCTCCTCTCCTCTCTGCACGCTTCTCGGCGCGGGAAAACCGACGCCGGACAACACGGTGTTTTTCCTCACGCAGGACTATCTTCGCGGCTTCATAATCGGCGCCCCGGCGTTCATCTTCGCGCAGATAATGGTGCCCTTTATGCAGATCTCGGGCAACAGAACGAGGATAATCGTCGCTGTCGTCGCGATGACGCTCGGCGACGTCGCGCTCGACATTCTGAACGTTTTCGTCGTCAAATGGGGCACGCTCGGTATGGGCCTTGCGTCGAGCGCAAGCTATTACATAGCCTTTGTGATAGGTATCGCGTACTTCTTCAAAAAGAAGTGCATGTTCAAATTCCGCATGAAGCTCGTCAAGGGCAAGACGTGCGGCGAGCTTCTTAAATACGGCGTTCCGACGGTCATAAACCAGATAAGCCTCGTTCTGCTCGTATTCGTCTTGAACAAGGTGCTCCTTGAAGTCGGTCAGAATCTCGCGGTAGCGGCGTACTCGGTCATCTCGACCGTCGGTAATATATGCTATTGCGTCGGCTCCGGCATCGCGTCCGTCGCGCTTCTTCTCTCGTCCATCTTTTACAGCGACGAGGACAGGACGGAGCTTCGCTCCCTCGTGAAGACGATGACGCGCTTCGCCGTGGTGCTCGACGTCGCGCTGATAGCGGTCGTACTTCTCGCCGCACCCGTTCTCGTAGGTCTGTTTTTGACCGAGGAGCCCGCGGCGGAGGGGATGGCGGTCCTCGGACTTCGCCTATTCTCGCTCTCGCTCTTACCCTGCTCGCTCAACACGACGTATAAAAACTATCTGCAGGGCGTCGGCAGGACGCTCTTTACGGAGGCTATCTCCGTTATGCAGAACTTCACGTTCACGGCTGCGTTCGCGTTTATCCTTTCGAGATTTCTCGGGACGACCGGCGTGTGGCTCGGCTTCCTCTGCGGCGAGGCGCTGACGTTCGCCGTGATCGCCGTCGCGGTCTGGAAGAAATACGGAAAGATCTCGTTCTCCGCGGATGCGTTCTCATACCTGCCCGACGGCTTCGGCGCAAAGGAGGAGGACCTTTTCGAGGGTTCGTTGAACGACGTCGCGGGGGTCGTCAGAGTTTCCGAGGAGGCGGAAGCGTTCTGCAAGTCCCACGGAGAGAGCGACCGCAACAGCAAGTTCATCGGTCTTTGCATAGAAGAAATGACGGCGAACATCGTCGAGCACGGCTTCACGAAGGATAAGAAGAACGATCACTCGGTCGATCTGCGTCTCGTCTTCAAGGACGGCAAAAAGATCATCCGTATAAGAGACAACTGCGTGAACTTCGACCCGACAAACTACTTAGAGCTTCATAAGACGGACGACCCGACGTCTCACGTCGGCATCCGCATGGTCATGAAGACGGTCAAATCGGCAAACTACGTAAATTCGCTCGGGCTCAACAACCTGACGCTCGTGATGTAAAAGAACAGGAGATACCAAAGTGGCAGACATCAAACACAGAATGAACGGCGACACTCTCACGATAGAGCTGTCGGGGCACGTTGACTCGGCGAACGCCGCCGACGTCGAAAAAGCTATCACGGCGATACGCGAGGAGAATCTTCCGTCGTCGATCGTCGTCGACTGCGAAAATCTCGCGTACATTTCATCCGCGGGGCTCCGCATAATCCTCAGAATAAAAAAGTCGACGCCCGACACGAAGCTCGTCAACGTCTCGTCCGAAGTTTACGAAGTGTTCGATATGACAGGGTTTACGGAAATGATGGAGATACAGAAGGCGTACCGCACGATCTCCGTCGAGGGCTGCGAGGTCATCGGTCAGGGCGCGAACGGCAAGGTATACAGAATAGACCCCGACACGATAGTGAAGGTCTACCTCAATCCCGACGCGCTTCCCGAGATACATCGCGAGCGTGAACTCGCGCGCGCCGCGTTCGTTCTCGGCGTGCCGACGGCGATCCCTTACGACGTCGTACGCATCGAAGGCGGCGGCTACGGCTCCGTCTTTGAACTGCTGAACGCGACGAGCTTTGCAAAGCTTCTCATAAGAGGTGAAAAATCGGTCGACGAGATAGCGAAAATGAGCGTCGATCTTCTGAAGCTCATCCACTCCACCGTCGTAAAGCCCGACACCATGCCCGATATGAAGGCGGTCGCGCTGAACTGGTCGGAGTTCCTTAAGGACTATCTGCCCGCCGACAAATACGAAAAGCTCCACGGGCTGATCGAAGCGGTGCCGGACGACGACCATATGATGCACGGCGACTACCATATCAAGAACGTCATGCTTCAGAACGGCGAAGTCCTCCTTATAGATATGGACACTCTCTGCCACGGACACCCCGTGTTCGAGCTTGCAAGTATGTACAACGCATACTGCGGTTATTCGGAGCTTGACCACGACATCATTTTGAACTTCCTCGGCATCAGCTACGAGACGGCACACGAGCTTTGGCGCAAGATGCTCGCGCTCTATCTCGGAACGGACGACGAGGAGAGAATAGCCTCCGTCGAAAAGAAGGCGATGGTAGTCGGCTACACGAGGATCATGAGACGCGAGATAAGACGAAACGGTCTCAATACCGAGAGCGGCAGAGCAGTCATAGACAACGCGCGCCGCCACATCGAGGAGCTGCTCGGCGAGGTCGACGCTCTGACTTTCTGATGAAGATATATACAAGAAAAAAGAAGCCCAAATTATATGGGCTTCTGATATTCAGCGTACTGTCGCTCGCCGCCGCGGCGGCGCTGTACGCGCTCGCGGGAAAGAGCGGGATATTCGGCGCGGGCAACCTCGCCGTCTTCTCGGCGGCGTATTTCCTCGCCGCTCTCGTATTTCTCATCGTGACTCTCGTAAAACAGCTTGAATACAATCCCTATTCGTACAACACGATCTATTATTTCGGCTTTGCGCTTTTCGATCTGTCGCTCCTCTGTCCGCAGATCGCGGTCGCGGTGAGGTGCGTCGCCGACGCGGGTGAGTTCGGGATACGGGAAGCGGGGGATATGATGCTTCGCTCCGCGCAGTTTTTTATGATGTCGACGTTTCCGTTTATCGCCGTCTTCTCAGCCGCGCTCGTTCTGTCGAACGTGCGTCTTATGACGAGGGAGGGTTTCAGGATACAGAACGTACTCGGTATCCTCCTCGCCGCCTGTCTTCTGTCGGGCGAGGCGGCGCTTTACTTCTTTAAGGACGCGGCCGGCGCCGTCGGAGTCGCCGTCGGGCTCTGCTCGTTCTTCTATCTCTACGTCGAATGTATGATAATCGGCGCCGTCTTTGCCGACGTCTTCGCCGCGCTGCACACGCCGTCGTACGATAAGGATTACGTCGTTATCCTCGGCTGCAGGGTAAAGCCGGACGGTACGCCGACGCCTCTTCTTCGAGGGAGAGCCGACGCCGCGCTGAAGTTTGCAAGGCGGCAGGAGGCGGCGACGGGAAAAGCGGTCAAATTCATCCCGTCAGGCGGCAAGGGCGACGACGAGCCTGTATCGGAAGCCGAGTGCGTAAAGAACTACCTTATGTCGCAGGGCGTCGATGAAGACGACATCATCCTCGAGGACAGGTCTACGGATACGAGGGAGAATATGCTCTTCTCGTTCGCGCTGACGGAGAAGGGAGAGCGCGCCGCGTTCGCGACGACGAATTACCACGTTTTCAGAAGCGGCATCGCCGCCAACCGCGCCGAGAAATTCAAGGCTGAGGGCATCGGCGCGAGGACGAAGTGGTATTTCTGGCCTAACGCCTCCGTCAGAGAATTCGCCGGTCTTCTGACCGGACACCGCGGAAAGCAGGCGGCGGTCATCCTGTCGCTCGCCGCGCTGTACGTCATATCTTACGTCGCGTCGCACGCCGCGTAAATAAGTGAGGGATATTATGAAAAAGGTACTCGTTGTAGTCGATATGCAAAAGGATTTCGTCGACGGCTCGCTCGGCAGCGCGGAAGCGCTCGCGATAGTACCCGCCGCCGTAAAGAAAATAAAGGAGTTCGACGGAGATATTTTCGTCACCTTCGACACTCATTTCAACGAATATCTCGAGACGTCGGAGGGGCGTCACCTTCCGGTCAAGCACTGCATAAGGCGCACTCCCGGCTGGGAGCTTGACCGGAATATCGCATCGGCGCTCGAAGGGCGCGACTACAAAAAGGTCGAAAAACTGACCTTCGGCTCATCCGACCTTCCGCGCCTTATAATGGAGCGCGAGGGCACGGAGGACGTTTCGATAGAGCTTATCGGTCTTTGCACGGATATATGCGTCGTGTCGAACGCGCTCATCCTTAAAGCCGCGTTCCCCGAGGCGCCGATCTCGGTCGACTCCGCGTGCTGCGCCGGGGTTACGCCCGAAAAGCACGAAGCCGCGCTCGAGGTAATGCGAAGCTGTCAGATAGAAGTAAAATAAAAACGGGAACGAAAAATTCGTTCCCGTTTTTGTTATATTTAGAGAGAGGCGATGTATTTGAGCGCCTCGGTCGCGGCGACCGCCCCGTCCGCCGTCGCGGTGACGAGCTGACGGACGTCCTTCGACCTGTTGTCTCCGGCGACGAACACGCCGGGAGTTTTCGTCCTGCAGTTCTCGCCGGACGAAGCCCAGCCCGCGCCGTCAAGCTCGATGACGTTTTCAAACGCGCGGTTTTCGGGTATCCTTCCGACCGCGACAAAGAGTCCGCGGACGTCGAGCGTCGTTTTTACGCCCTCTTTGTCCGTCACGACTATCTGACGGAGCCTCCTGTCGGCGATAAGCTCGGTCACGGTGCTGTTGTAGAGGATCTTCACGTTTTCACGGCGGCGAAGGAGTTCTGCCGTCGCCTCCTCTCCGCGGAAAGAGTCGCGGCGGTGGATGAGATAGACGGTCTCGGCGATATCAGCCATATATAGCGCGTCCTCGAGAGCGGTGTTTCCGCCTCCGACGACGGCGACCGCTTTGTTTCTGAAAAAGTTTCCGTCGCAAGTCGCGCAGTACGAGACACCGCGCCCGATAAGAGCGGTCTCGCCCTCAACTCCGAGCGGGCGGCTCTCCGATCCCGTCGCGATGATGACGGACTTCGCCCCGTACTCGCCCTCCGGCGTCTTCACCTTCTTGACGTTCCCGTCGACGATGCCCTCGGCGCGCTCGAATACGAACTCGGCTCCGAGCGCCTTCGTCTGCTCATAGAGGCGAGTTGCGAAATCATAGCCGGAGATGCCCGGCTCCACCGGATAGTTTTCTATATCCGGCGTTTTTATTATCTGACCGCCGTAGCCCTTTGCCTCGAGAACGAGGACGGACTTTCCGGCGCGGCGCGCGTAGATCGCCGCGGTCATCCCCGCGGGACCGGCGCCGATTATGAGTACGTCGTAGATCACAGCCCGAGCGCTCCGTATATCTCGCTCTTTGATGCAAGTCCGATGCTGCGCCCGACCTCGGAGCCGCCCTTGAAGGCGACGAGGCAGGGGATGGAGAAGACTTCGTACTCGTCGACGAGGTCTTCCTCCTCGTCGATGTCGACGGATACGACCTTGACGTCGGCGCGCTCTCCCGCTATCTCCTCAACTGTTGACTTTAATACCTTGCAGGGGCCGCACCACTCGGCTTTGAAGTCTACGATGACGGGGACGTCGGACTTTATGACTTCCTCTTCGAATTCGGCTCCCGTGATTTCTTTTACTGCCATGGTTTACTCCTTAGATCAGTTTTTCAATATCCGCCTCGATATCCTCGGGCTTGCACGTCGGGCTGTATCTCTTCACGACGTTGCCATCGCGGTCGATGAGGAATTTTGTGAAATTCCACTTGATGTCGCCGGGCTTCTTCGCGCTCGAGGAGATCTTCGATATAGCCTTCATCGCCATTTTGTTCTTGAGGCCGCTCACCTCGTCCTCGGCGATCTCACCCTTGAGGAACGTGTAAATGGGAGACTCGTTCTCGCCGTTGACCTCGATCTTCTTGAGCTGGTCGAAAGTCGTCTTGTATCTCGCGGTGCAGAACTCGTGGATCTCGTCGTCGTTGCCGGGCGCCTGGTTGGCAAACTGGTTGCACGGAAAGTCGAGGATCTCGAATCCCTTTTCGTGATACTTACCAAAGAGCGCCTCAAGCCCTTCGTATTGAGGCGTGAAGCCGCAGCCTGTCGCCGTGTTGACGACGAGGACGACTTTACCCTTCAACTCTGCGAGGTCGAGCTCGCCTTCTTTTCTCTTCGCTGCTTTGAAATCGTAAAATGACATACCTTTTATCCTCCTTCTTAAAGAACATTATCTTGAGTTCAATTAAATTGTATCAAATTTAATTCGGATTGTCAAGAGTTTTTTGAAATTTTTTTCATCAATATTTATTATGTCCGCGAATGAGCGGCGAAATGCGGCGTTTTAAGCTGTCGTGCAGCGCAGAGATTTGGAAAAAACGGGCTTTCACACTTGAAATAATTTCAAGTCTGTGGTATATTGGATTTGTAATAAATCGGAAAAGAGGTGAATATGATGAGCCGACCTTTGAAAAATAATCTGACCGTCTCCGTCTTCTTCGCCTCTTTTATGTTTTTGCAGTTTTTCGTGCTTCGTATGGGGAACTCCGCGGGGCGCGGATATCTGCCCGTGGAAAAGCAGGAAAAAGTATACGTTTTTTTACAGCTTTTCGTGATACTCGGCATTCTTTTCCACGCGGCGTTACGCGAAATAATTAAAGAAAGGGCAAAGGTCGCCGTCGTCGTGTCGCTTTCCGCGTGTCTTGCGGGCGCGCTCTTTATGCTCTTTTTACCCGCTGACAGCGCCCCTTACCTTGTCATTACGTTCGCGACTGTATTCTGCCTCGGGTTTGACGCGGGCGCGGTCTATTATATGATGTCGCGCTTCGCCGCGTCGGGCATCCGCGTCGGTATTGCCGCCGGCGCCGGATACTCCGCTGCGCTCGCGCTCCAGTTCGCCCTTCAGCTTGAGTGGAACATAAAGGCCGCGCTCGTGGTCGCAGCCTGCCTGTCTTTTCTGTCGCTCGTCCTTGCCGTCCGCCGGGACGAAGGCGCCGTCAAAAAGCCCGAACCCTCCGTAAAAGCTTCAAGGATCGCCGTGTGCTCCGTTACCGCCGCCGCGCTGCTCCTTTTCACGTCGTTTTATAGCGGGTACATCCACCGCCTTCAGATAGCGTCCGGCTATACGGAATACAACGTGTATTCGTGGCCGAGGCTCCTCATGATCCCGGGTATGCTCGCGTTCGGCGCGCTCGGAGACTTTAGGGGCGGCAAATACCTGCCGCTCGCCGCCGTCTGCACGTCCGCGCTCGCGTTTCTCAACGCCGTTCTCGCAGGGAACGCGGATATGTATTTCGCCAATATGTGCCTTTACTACGTCGCGCTTTCCGCCGCCGTTTCCTATTATAATATCACGTTCTGGAAAATAGCGCCGAGGACGGCGCATCCCGCCGTATGGTCCGCCGCAGGGCGAGTGATCGACAGCGTCGTCGTCATCCCGCTTTGCCTCGTTTCGCTGAGTGAGGCGTCGGCGGGCGTCGTACTCGCTCTCAACATAGCCGCGCTCGCCGCCGTCATCGTTGTGATGGCGCTCGGCGGAGATCTCGATCTGTCCGTGAAGGCGGAAGGAGGCAGTCGGGGCGAGGCGTCGGGCGGCGCGTTTTCGGTTTTTTGCGCGAAATACGGTCTGACCGCCGGGGAAGCGAGAGTTCTTCGCGAGCTCGTCACGACGGAGAACAAGCAGGCGGCGATAGCGGAAAACCTTTCCGTCAAAATAAGGACTGTCCAGGCGAACGTGACGTCCATATACCGTAAGACGGGCGTATCGACGCGCTCTGGTCTTCTGAAGCTCTATCACGAAATAAAAGACCGAAGATAAACCATCCGTGCGCGCGGACGGCTTTTCGCCTTGAAAAACACGGGTAAACGGGCGGTAGAGTCGTTATGCGTAAACCCGCAGTAGACAAACCGTGAGGCTTTTTATAAAATATTAAGGTAAAGAATTTTATAAAAACCGGTTTGACGAAAGGATACGCAAAATGACGACTAAAAGAATCATCTGCCTTGCGCTCGCCATTCTCCTGACGCTGTGTCTCGCCGCTTGCGGCGATGAGGGGAATATCCCATTCCCGGATACGAAGGGAAGCGCGGCTGACACGTCCGCCGACGTCGGAGGAGGCACGGACACGGAGAAGGCTCCTCTTCCGACCTCCGATATTGAGGATACGGAAGACACGGAAGACGACCCCGATCCCACCCCCGTTTTTTCGGATTATTCGATACGTCCCGCTGCGTGGGAAAACGTGGTTTGGGAGACGTATACCTCCGTATACTTTACGGTCGAGATACCGAGAGGGTGGAACGTGCAGTGGCAGGGCGACGCAAACCGGATGCAGTGGATAGCGGCGTCACCCGACTATACCGTGGGTATGTCGAATCTCGACCACGATTACGCCTGCAAGGATCCGAGAGCGCAGAGCTTGCTCGGCTTTTCCGTCTCGACGGCGGGCGGCACGGTGCGCGAGTATTTTGAAGAGACTTACCGCGACAGCGCGGAGTATTTCACGGTAAAAAATTCGTGCGTTCCGGACGACATAAACCTCATAAGGCAGGCAAGGCCTTACAGCACCATCCACGATTACGAGGCGATCTACGCCGTTTTCAAGGACGCGAACGTCGAGGGCGAGGGCATCTATTCCGCCGTCGTTATGGATTCGAAGGACGTCTGGTTCAACGGTCTGAACTACGGCGCGTGGGAGATAAACCGCATCCTCACCGAGTGGGCGCCGCAGGGAGATCTTGTCAACTGGGTGCCGGTAATCGCCCATATCGTCGAATCATTCAGATATACCGACTACTACATACGCGAATGGCAGTACATCGCTCAAAGCGCGCTGACGCCGTCGACGGAGCTATCCGACAACGACCCCGTCATGGAGGCGTTTGAAGAAAGATCAAAGTCCGACACCATCATACAGGAAAAGCGGTCAGACATGATAGGCGAATACGAGCGCGTCTACGACAACGACAGCGGCAACATCTACCGCGCCTACAACGGCTTCCTCGACGATATCGGAGATCAAAGCCGCTTTACTCCGATCACGGACAGCCAGTACACCGAGGGCTACGTCGGCTGGATAGACAGGGATTAATGGAAGATAATATATAAAAAGGAGATTTTCAACGATGAAAAACAGCAAGACCGGAAAAATAATAAAACTTATCGTAAGCCTCGCCGTCCTCGGCGCGGCGGTCGGCGTCGGCTTTGCGACGGGCGCCGTGAAGACGGAGAGCTTCAAGCTCGACGTCAGCCTCACGTCCGTTCTGAAGGTTATAGTGATGGCGGCTGCCGTTATCGCGGCGGAGGCGCTTCTGTCGCTTCTCCTCTCGCTTCCTCAGCCGAAAAGCCACAGAGCGCGCTCGGTGCTCTCGATCATGTCGAGCCTTCTCAAGTATATCGCGTTCATCGTGATACTCTGCTGGGGTCTTTCGATCCTCGGCGTCAACGTCTCGACCATCGTCGCGAGCGTCGGGATCATAGCCCTCGTCGTCGGCTTCTCGGCGGAAAGTCTTATCGCCGACGTCGTGACGGGCGCGTTTATGCTCTTTGAGAACCAGTACAACGTCGGCGACATCGTCGAAGTTGACGGCTTTCGCGGAACGGTGACGTCCATCGGCATCAGAACGACCTGCATCACCGACCCCGGCGACAACGTGAAAATAGTGAACAACTCCGCGATGAAGAATATCCTCAACCGCTCTGACAAGCTCTCAAGAAGCGTCAGCGTCATAGCGATACCGTACGCGACCGACCTCGAAAAACTCGAGAGCGAGATCCCCGCGCTGATGGACGAAATATACGCGCGACGCACGGACGTCTTCAAGGCGCCGCCGAAGTACCTCGGAGTCGACTCTCTCGCGGACAGCTCCATCGTTCTCAAGTTCGTCGTAAACGTCGACGAGAAGGATATTTATTCCGGTGCGAGACTTCTCAACCGCGACCTTCTTCTCGGCTTCCGCTCGCTCGGAGTGGAGTGCCCGTTCCCGCAGCTCGACGTCCATAAGGACTAATGTGTGGGAAAGAACTACTGAAAGGAGGTGCGGCGTATGCCGGCTTTCAAAGATAATGAATTCCGGTTCGACCCGACGCTCGAAGACGGCGTGACGCCTCCCGAGGACACGCTCTCGGCGCCGGAGTTCGGCGGCGCGTCGGGCGGCAGGGCGAGAGAGGGGGCGAGCCGTCACGAGAGGCTGAAGAGGCTTTTCCTCGTTCCCGTCGCGTCGGCGATAGCGGCGGTGTCGATAATTTTCGCCTCGCTCGGCTCCGACCCGCTCGGAAACGATTTTCTGAATAAACCGTCGTCATCCGTTGTCACACCGACCACGCCTGTCACGCCGACCCCGACGCCGCCGAAGCCCTCGACCGACACGGAGCCGCCCGAGACCGAAAAGACGCCTGACGAGTACGACGACTCATTCCCTGCGATCGTTAACGCCGACCCCGATTTCGCGGGCGACTTTGCCTGGGCGGGCATGGGAAGCGAGGAGTACCTTATCGTCGACGGAAACTTCCTGCACGCGGGTACCTACTACTCGACGAGCGGGGTAGATATTGTCGGCGCGATACCCGGCGCGTCGTACGACAAGGAGACGAATACGCTGACTCTGACCGACTACCACGGCTCGTTCATCGACGCGAACCTCATGGGCAACGGCTTCAAGATAGAACTCGTCGGAGACAACTCGCTTGACTACGTCCAGGCGTGGGGCGCGATGTACGGCGGCAGCGTCACTTTCACAGGAGAGGGCAGCATTACGCTGAACGAGAATAAAACGGCGGTCTCCGGCATTAATCTTAACTGTGAGGGCAGCCCCTCGAGGCTGATGATAGACCGGGGAGTCACTCTTGACGTCTACGGCTCGCCCGCGCTGTCGATAAACGATTCGACGGTGGACGACACGGTAGTTTATCTGAAACCGATCGTGATGAGCGGCGACACGAACGGCGAGAGGGTAACCTTCGCGCCGGGAGAATAAAAAAGAAGGGCTTCGGCAAAAGCAGAAGCCCTCAGAGCGAAGACAAACTTGGTAGAGCAGCAATGACAGGCAAAAAGGTGAGGCAAGCATAACATCATAAAAAGATGAAATATCACCGAAAAGCAATGACGGCGGGCATTTTGCCCGCCGCTCTTTTTTATACCGACACGGCTCGATGTGGGCATCGAGCCCTACGGATTTGTAGGTATTCCTTCATTTCATTGCTGCTCTACCAAGTTTGTCTCCGCTCTGAAAAGCCCTTTCGGGGCTTTTTCATATTATATTTTTTCGACTTTCTCGAGGCACTTTTTGTACCTGTCGCTCGTGACGACCGGGTTTCCCGTTTTGTCGGCGAAGTCGGATACCACCCAGACGAGCTGACGCTTTACAAAGTCGGCGATGTACTCGATGTGGTCCCACCACGCGGCGCTCGTCACGGCGTCATAATATATCGTCTTGGCGGGGCTGTCACCCGACGCCGCGGCGCGGCACGCCTCGTAATACTCGACGTTCGCCTCCGTCATACTCTCGATGGCGTCGAGGGCGGCGTCGTAGTTTCCGTTTCTTATCTCGTTCTGGGCTATCAGAATGTATCCGATGCCCTTGAGATAGAGAAGCTCGCGCACGTCGCAGAAATCGGTGAACCTCTCGCAGAACGAAATGAGGTTCCGGCTCGCTTCTATCGCCTCCGCCCTCTTCGCGGCGGCGGAGTAGGCGTCCGCTATCGCGCGGAGCCAGAAGAGGAACTCTCCGCAGACGTGGGCGAAGCCGTCCTTCGCGGCGGCGACGCGCTCCTCGTTCTCGCCGCTGAATCTCGTCGACGCGTACCTCGCGTGGTAGCGGTCCGCCTCCGGCAGACCATTCATCTCCTCTTCTTCCTTCTCAAATTCTCCGACAGTGTGATACGCTATCGCGAGGCGGCTTTTTGCCTCAGTCTTTTCTCCTATGTCGTCGTCGTAGTTTATAATCGCCCTGCACATCCGCTCGACGTCGCGCATCACGCTCTTCGCGTCGAAGCCCTCGATCTCGGGGAAATCATATCTCATATGCCCGAGGAGCCAGCCGCCGCGCTTCGCGCCGTTCATCGCGACGGCAAAATTCATCGGGTAGCGGCGGAAAAGGTCGCGCGAGGCGACGAAATAGTCGTAGGTGCGGTGAAGCCCCGTCCTGTCCGGCGACTGGTCGTTGATGCCGTCCTTCCACTTCTCGTCCACCGCGTCGAAGACCGCCTTTATGTTTTTTTCCATATTGGCGTCCGCGCCGAGGATGGCGTCACACGACACGTCGAGTACCTCGGCGAGCGGGATTATCTGAACGACGTCGGGAAGCCCCACGTCGCACTCCCACTTCGACACCGTCTGCGGGGTGACGCCGATCCTGCCGGCAAGCTCCGACTGCGAGAGCCCCGCGTTCTTTCTGAAAAGCCTTATTCTCTGCCCGATAGTCGTCATTTTCATATCCCCCGATCCTTACTTCACTTATATTCTACCCGACTTTCCGCTTTTTGTAAAGCAACGGAACGGAAAGTTAAAAAATCGCGAAGGGTTTCCCCTCCGCGATTTTTATATATTAATACATTTAATACCACGTTCCTCCGACGTCGAGCCCTTCCGCGACGGAGGAGTCTATCTTCCACGCGCCCTCGCCCGGCACCGACACGTACCACTTGCCGGAAAGGGATACGAGCGACAGCGGATTCGGATCGACGACGGCGAAGTCTTTGTCGGTTTTGTAGATCTCCTCGTAGAACGAGCCCGAGCTGTACACCGCGTCGGCGATCTCCTGT
Source organism: uncultured Ruminococcus sp. (assembly GCA_902796675.1). GTDB lineage: Bacteria > Bacillota > Clostridia > Oscillospirales > CAG-272 > RUG14199. The sequence goes on along the minus strand of CADBQA010000094.1, from coordinate 7,969 downwards.
GCCACCGGCTCGCCCGAAAGCGCGTCGTTAAGCGCCGCGGTCAACTCTTCCGACAGCGCGACCTTTTTCATTTCGGTCTCTCCGGTCTCGTCGTTGAGAACGTGCTGTATCACGGCGTAGACGTCGAGCGACGGGTGAAGGAACATTTCCGAATACTCGTCGTACTTCTCCTTCGCGCAGTACAGATCGAACGCCGAGATGATATCGAGGTCTTTGTCATAGTACGCGCTCCTTCCGAACCGATTTGAAAGAAGCACGGGGACCTCCTCGTCGCAGACCCAGTAAATGTCGCCGACGAAGAGAAGGTTCCACGTCGTGTAATCGGTCTTCGGCAGGGCGACGTACTCCTTGCCGTTGAAAACGAGCTCGCCTCCTTCCTTACGGTCTATCCTGTGCTCCCTCATCTCGTCGAGCGCGAGGCAGGAGGTGAGGCTGAAAAGCATTACGGCGGCGACGGCAACGGCCGCTATTCTTCTGATAATTTTCACGTTATCCCCTCCTTATTCGAGATTGAGTTTCTTCTTCATAACGTGTCCGGTGACGGCGAAGTACACCGCGCCGAGCGCCGCTTCAACGACGCAGACGGTAAGGAAGAAGAGGTGGACGAATAAACTCGGGCTTTTCGCCGCGAAGCTCACTATCTCGTCGAACAGGTCCGTCGTGACGCCCGTCGTGATATAGAAGGTGCCGAGAAGCTGTTTTACGACGTAGATCGCGAAATAAATGCCGAGCGCCGAGAGTATCTTATGGCGCTTCGCGGTCTGACCGAGCGAGACGCACATATAGGTAAGAAGGTGCGCCGCGGCGGCGGTGACGAGCGCCGCAAGTATAAACTCGATTACGTAGAATGGCGTCGCGCCGCCGATACGCTCCGCGGCCTTCCCGTAGAGGTAAAAGGCGGCTTTCATGCTCTCGCCGAAGACCTCGCCCGCCGTTGCGACCGCGAAGGCGACAAACGCCGTGACGACTGTGATGAGGTCGTATATCAGCGAGACTATGAGCTTCGACGCGATGTGCGCCGAGGGCGTGACGGGGAGGGTGAACGAAAGATACCCTTCCGCGGTGTAAAGATTCTTGTAAAACCTCACGAAGCTGTAAACGAAGGTCATAATGAACGCCGTCAGCGTCGCGATAACGAGTATCGTCACCGTCGAGACGTTGAATATCTTGAACGCGGTCGTATTTGACTCAAAGATCGTGACGAATCTGTACAGCGCCGCGATACCGACAAGAGCTATCTCGATCGGGAGCATCACCTTCGCGAACGCCAGAAAATCGTATTTTATCAGTTTCTTTACCATCTGAATACCTCCCTGAACAGCTCGTCGACGCTCTTGCCGTTTTCCTCTCTTATCGCGTCGACCTCCTTTTGAAGGAGTATCTCGCCGTTCTGAATGAAGATGACCTCGTCGAGCACCTGCTCGATGTCGGAGATGAGGTGGGTCGAGATGAGCACCGACGCGCCCGGGTCGTAGTTGTTGATTATCGTCGAGATTATATAATCCCTCGTCGCGGGGTCGACGCCCGCTATCGGCTCGTCGAGGACGTAGAGTCTCGCCGCGCGGCTCATAACGAGTATGAGGCAGACCTTTTCCTTGTTGCCCTTCGAGAGATTCTTCAGTTTCGCCTTTCGGTCTATCCCGAGGCCCGAAAGCATCCTGTACGCCGCGTCCTCCCTGAAATCCGGATAGAAATCGCGGAACTGATCCACTATCTGCTCGACCCTCATCCACGAGTTCAGATAGTTGTTGTCGGGAAGATAGGAAACGAGGCTCTTCGTTACCGTCCCCGGTTTATTTCCGAGGATCGTTATCTGCCCCTCGCTCGGCGTGAGAAGCCCGGCGATCAGCTTTATAAGCGTCGTCTTGCCGGAGCCGTTCGGGCCGAGCAGACCGTATATCTTTCCCTCTTCAAGTCTTACGTTCACTTTGTTCAGCGCCGTGACGGAGCCATAATACTTCGTGACGTTATCGCATCTTAAAAGTTCACTCATTGGCGTATCCCTCCACAAATTCTTTCACCCGCTCCGCGCTGATGCCGAGCCGCCTCATATCCTCGAAGAACTCGGCGACCTTCGACGAGATTATCCCGTCTATCTTCCCCTTCGCGGCGGCGGTGTCCTCGGCGACGTACCAGCCGGAGCCTCTCACCGAATATACCGCGCCGCCCCGCTCGAGCTCTTCAAAAGCCTTCTGCACCGTGTTCGGGTTTACCCCGGCGGCGAGCGCGACTTCTCTGACGGACATCAGCCGCTCTCCGGGCGAGAGCTCGCCGGACGTGATGCCGACGTATATCTGCTCGCATATCTGCGGCACGACAGGTTTTGTCCTGTCAAGTTTCCACTCCATCGTTTCCTCCTTGTGAAATTGTATTACTGTACTATCGAGATAATACACTTTTTCTTCGCGTTTGTCAAGCCCCTTTTCAAAAATTTTTCCCGTGTTGACAAAAAACTTCGCCGGCTATATAATAAATATGATGACAAGGAGGCGGCTATGGTTCACATCGGAAACAGTTGGGACGACGTCCTCTCGGGCGAGTTCGACAAGGAATATTATAAAAAACTCCGCGGAGCTCTCGCCGCGGAATACAAGAAATATACGGTCTATCCCGATATGTACGACATCTTCAACGCGCTGAAATACACCGCGTACGAGGACGTGCGCGCGGTCATTCTCGGGCAGGACCCATACCACGGACCGGGGCAGGCTCACGGCCTTTGCTTCTCGGTGCGCCGCGGAGTCCCCGCGCCCCCATCCCTTCAAAATATATTTAAGGAACTTCAAGACGACCTCGGTATCGCGCCGCCGTCTCACGGCGAGCTTACCTCCTGGGCGCGTCGGGGCGTCCTTCTTCTCAACACCGTCCTCACCGTGCGGCAGGGTCAGCCGAACAGCCACCGCCCGCTCGGCTGGGAGATCTTCACCGACCGCGTCATAGAGCTTCTCGACGCCGCCCCCCAGCCGATAGTCTTTCTCCTCTGGGGCGCGAACGCAAAGGCGAAGCGCGCGCTGCTCACGAACCCCGACCACCTTGTACTGACCGCCGCTCATCCGAGCCCTCTCTCCGCCTACAACGGCTTCTTCGGCTGCCGCCACTTTTCAAAGACGAACGAATTTCTCGTCTCCCGCGGAGCGGCTCCGATTGATTGGAGAATTGATAATTGAGAATTGATAATGGATAATGGATAATTAATGAGGGCTTCCGCCCCGGAAGCCCTCTTTTTCTATACGCTTTACGCTCTCAGCTTTCAACTGCAAAAAAGGAGCCTTTCGGCTCCTTTTTTGTTACATTGCCGCGTCGTCGACGAACAGCTCGCGGACCTCGTCCTCGGGAGCGTTCTTTCTTGCGGCGCGCGCGTTTCTCTTTTCGAGGAATTTCGGCGCGACCTGCGGGAAGAGCGCGTAGGAGAGGACGTCCTCCTCGCACTTTGCGAGGTCGCCCGCCTCTTGGCGGTATTTTTCAAGCTCGGGCTCGAGAAGGTCGGCGGGACGGCAGGTGATGACCTCGTCGTCGCCTATCGCGAGGCGTCTTACGTCCTCGTTGACCTCGCCCGGAAGCGCGCCGTACTCGCCGCGGAGCAGCGCCTTCGACTCCTTCGAGATCATCTTGTATCTCTCGCCCATGAGGATGTTCAGCACCGCCTGCGTACCGACGATCTGGCTCGTCGGCGTTACGAGAGGCGGATAGCCGAAGTCCGCGCGGACTCTCGGCACTTCGGCGAGAACGTCGTAGAATTTCTCCTCGGCGTTAGCCTCTTTGAGCTGCTTGAGAAGGTTGGAAAGCATTCCGCCCGGGACCTGGTAAAGAAGTGTCTTCGTGTCGACGTGCAGCACCTTCGGGTCGAGGAAGCCTTCCGCTTTCAGGCGGTCGGCGACCTTTCTGAAGTGGTTTGCCGCCTCGGAGAGGAGGTTGAGATCGAGCCCGGTGTCGCGCTCCGTGCCGCGAAGCGTCGCGACGAGGGATTCGGTCGAGGGGTTCGACGTGCCGTTCGCCATCGGGGAGAGCGCGCAGTCGACGATGTCGACGCCGGCTTCCGCCGCTTTGAGGTTCGTCATGTCGCCCGTGCCCGTCGTGTTGTGCGTGTGGAGATGGACGGGGATGGCGAGGGTGGCTTTGAGCTTCTTGATGAGGGAGTAAGCCTCATACGGCAGAAGCAGGTTCGCCATATCCTTGATGCAGATGACGTCCGCGCCCATCTGCTGGAACGTGAGCGCGAGGTCAACGAAGTATTCTTCACTGTGGACGGGGCTCTTCGTGTAGCTGAAAGCGCACTCGCAGATGCCGCCGTACTTCTTTATCGCTTTGACCGACGCCTCGAGGTTGCGGGGGTCGTTCAGAGCGTCGAAAACTCTTATGACGTCGATGCCGTTCTCTATCGCCTTCTTGACGAAGAGGTCGACGACGTCGTCGGCGTAGTGCTTGTAGCCGAGGAGGTTCTGTCCGCGAAGGAGCATCTGGAGCTTCGTGTTGGGCATTTCCGCGCGAAGACGGCGAAGTCTCTCCCACGGGTCCTCGTCGAGGAACCTCATGCAGGAGTCGAACGTCGCGCCGCCCCAGCACTCGAGAGACCAGTAGCCGATCTTATCGAGAGTGCGGCAGGCGGGGAGCATATCCTCAATGCGCATACGCGTCGCCGCCTGAGACTGGTGCGCGTCGCGGAGTATCGTATCGGTAATAAACAGTTTTTCCATAGTTTGCCTCCTTATCAGCCGAACAGGGCGATGAGCGCGCCGGCGGCGATAGCGGAACCGATAACGCCCGCGACGTTAGGTCCCATGGCGTGCATGAGCAAGAAGTTAGAGGGGTCCTCTTTCTGTCCGACGACCTGCGAAACGCGAGCCGCCATAGGCACCGCGGAAACGCCCGCCGAGCCGATAAGAGGATTTATCTTCTTCCCCTCGGGGAGGAAGAGGTTCATAAGCTTTGCAAGCAGGACTCCGCCGGCCGTGCCGAACGCGAACGCGACGACGCCCATAACGAGGATGCCGAGCGTCTTCGGGGAGAGGAACGTAGCCGCCGTGGCGGTAGCTCCGACCGAGATGCCGAGGAATATCGTGACGATATTCATAAGCTCGTTCTGCGCGGTCTTGGAGAGTCTGTCGGCGACGCCGCACTCACGGAGCAGGTTGCCGAGCATCAGCGAGCCGACAAGCGGCGCCGCCGAGGGGATGAGGAACGCGACGAACGCCGTGACCGCTACCGGGAAAATTATCTTTTCCTTCTTGGATACGGGACGGAGCGTTTCCATCTTTATCATACGCTCTTCCTTCGTCGTGAGCAGCTTCATGATAGGAGGCTGGATGACGGGAACGAGCGCCATATACGAGTAAGCCGCGACCGCGATCGGTCCGAGAAGCGCCGGGGCGAGTTTTGAGGTGACGTATATCGCCGTCGGTCCGTCCGCGCCGCCGATGATACCGATGGAGCCGGCTTCAGCGTTCGTAAATCCGAGAGCTATCGCGCCGCCGAACGCAAGGAAGATACCGAGCTGCGCCGCCGCGCCGAGGAGAAGGCTCTTCGGGTTTGCGATAAGGGGCGCGAAGTCGGTCATGGCGCCGACGCCGACGAATATCAGACACGGATAAATGCCGAGCTTGACGCCGAGGTACAGATAGTCTATAAGTCCGGGCGTGACGCCGGAACCGGACGCGAAAAGATCCCAGTGGACGTGGCCGTCGGCAAAGAGGACCTCGTGGAACATCTCGGCGCCGGGAAGGTTCGTTAAGAGCATACCGAACGCTATCGGTATGAGAAGGAGAGGCTCAAAGCCCTTTCCTATCGCGAGGTAGAGGAGGACGCACGCGATGAGTATCATCACTATCGTCTTCCAGTTCTCGCCGAATTTCGCGAAGAGGCTGTAAAAGCCGGTCTGCTGGAGAAGGCGCACAAAACGGGATTCGCTCTCGGCATTTTCCGTTCCGGTCGTGACGACGGACGTATCTTCGCCTTCCGTGTCCTTCGGAGCGCCGAGGACGCCCGTCGCGACGGCGACGTCCTCCGACGTATCCACATCTTCCGTCTCTTCGCCTGTCACGGCGTCCGTATCGGCGGCTTCTTCCGTCGCCGCGTCGGTCTCGGTCGCCGCCTCGGTTTCCGTTGCCGCTTCCGTTTCGGCTTTTGTTTCGGCTTTCGTTTCGGCTGCCGTCTCCTTTGCCGTTTCAGCCGCCGTATCCGTCGTGCTCTCCGCCTTCGTGTCGGCGGGAGCGGTATCTGTCGCGGCGGTCGTGTCGCTCTCCGCGGCGTACGCCGTAAACGCGACGGCGGTCATCGCCGAGAGGACGACGACAAGGCAAAGAAGAACGCTTATAATTCTTCTTGACATGGCAGCCTCCCGTTTACGCGATAGTAGCGAGAAGGGCGCCGGTCTCGACGGCGCTGCCCTTTGTTACGGCGACGGTAACGGTGCCGTCGCAGGGTGCCATGATCTCGTTTTCCATTTTCATCGCTTCAAGAATGAAGAGCACGTCGCCCTTCTTGACCGCCTGACCGTTCCGGCAGTTGACCGCGAGGATCGTGCCGGGCATAGGGGATGCGACCTTCGTGCCGCCGGCGGGAGCCGCCGCGGGCGCGGGAGAAGCTTTCGGAGCGGGAGCGGCGGGCGCCTTCGGAGCCTCCGCCTCGTCTACCACCTCGAGGGTTATCTCATACATCGTACCGTTTACGTTGACTTTATACTTTTTCATAAATACCTCCGTGCCGCTTTGCGGCGTCTAACTTGATTGTGTTGATTGTCTGCCGTCAGACGCGCCTTATCGACGTGATCCTGATAGCCCTGACGTCTTCTCCGAGCTCCTCGGCGACCGCCGCTGCGACTGCCGCGATGAGCTCCTGCCTGTTCGGAATCTCGACCGGCGGCGGCGACTCCTCTTTCTTCTTCCCGTCGGGAAGCTTCGAGACTATAAAGCCTATCAGCTTGCAAATGCCGACGAGACAGATAAGACCGACGAAGACCGTTCCCATGCCGATCCCGGCGACGGACAAAACCTCAAGAAACTTATCCATTTTCCTGTCCTTTCTGAAGCATTGTTTGTTATTTGAAAAAATCCAAATTCATAGTTATTATATCATAAATACTCCGTTCTGTACAGTACGGAAGGTCTTCTATTTACACTTTGTTCACATATATCGCGTCATCTTTCCCGCCCGCCGCGAAAAGGTCTTGTAATATGGCGCGCGTTATGGTAAAATCGAGTTACAAAAGTGAAACGGAGTGCGCCATGGAATATGTAAAGATCAAAAACGTATCGTCCCTCGAAAAACATTTTCAGTCGGAGAGGATCGAGGACGTCAAGGAATACAACGAAGCCTCCGCCCTTCGCGGCGAACGCTTCACCTATCAGGTCGCCTATCAGTGCGACGACATACGCGGCGACGTAAAAAAGATACTCTACTGCCGCGTCGAATCCCCGCTTAAGGAGCATATCACGGTGAGCCGCGTCGACCTCGTCCCGGTCAGGATGCCGATGTATAAAGTCGACGCCGACGACTACTATATGAGCCGCGAGCCCGGTCTTTACCCCGACCTTCTCGTGCCGGTGACGGAAAAGACCCAGCTTTTCGCCTTCAAGGGCGAATATATGTGCCTTCGCGTCGACGTCGAGGTCCCGCGGGAGGCGGAGGCGGGCGTATACCCGGTCAAAATCATCCTCCTCGACGACAGATTTGAGGAGGCGTCGTCCGCCCTCTTCTCGCTCGAGGTCATAGGGGCGACTCTTCCCGAACAGGAAATAAAGGTTACGGAGTGGTTCCACGCGGACTGCCTCGCCTCCTACTACCGCGTGGACGTCTTCAGCGAGGAGCACTGGCGCATCGTCGGAAACTTCATTAAGACCGCGGTGAAGAACGGGATCAATATGATACTGACCCCCGTCCTCACCCCCGCGCTCGACACCGCCGTCGGCGGTGAGCGCCCGACGGTACAGCTCGTCGACGTTTATCTCAACGGCGGGGCATACTCCTTCGGCTT
>CADBQA010000093.1 GCA_902796675.1 uncultured Ruminococcus sp. | reverse complement strand
GGTCACTACGCCTACCGCGGCGAGATCACCAAATCTACCGGCGTTTCTCTTCCTCTGACTCAGGCTGAAGACTTTGTCTTCAGCCTGTAAGGACCGCGGGAGCGGTCCTTTTTGTTGACAAACAGACCTATAAATGATATAATCGGGCAAAAGGAGGTAATTGACGTGAAGAATTTTTTGAAGTTTTTAGCCTTTACCGTTGTGATCGTAATGGCGCTTGCCGCGCTCGCTTCCTGCGGCGCGACGGCGGAGAACACAGAAAGTGAGGATGAACCCGTGGAAACAACTCCAGCTGATACCGGCGTTGAAACAGAAGAGGAAAAAGAGGTGACCGGAGAGGTCACGGAGGTCGAGGGCTACGCCGTTCTCGTGCCCGAGGGCTTCGATCTGAAAATGCCCGGCGAGTTCTCCCCCTACGATTTTGAAGTCCAAAAAGGCGATTTTCACTATTATGACTTCAACGTCAAGGACGACGACGAGGGCATAATGCAGCACTATAACTACAACAAGAACACATACACGAACGAGCAGAAGGACGTCGCGGCGAAGTACGGAGATAACGAGTGGACTGGCTTCCAGTATTCCGACGGATGGGGCGGCTACGGCTTCGAGGCGTACTGCGAGATCGGCGGCAAGCTCGTCAGAGTTTCCTCCGCGGGCGCGGAGTTCGACAGCGCGGAAGCCGCGGCTATCCTCGCGTCTCTCACGGTTAAATAAGAAAAAAGGCGGGAAAATCCCCGCCTTTTTTATTCGTAAAGCTTTTGAATAAGCTGAACTCTGACGTGAGCGCGCCGTACAAGACGTCCAAAGGCGGCTCTACACATCTTATCTTGAAAAACCGTATAAAATATGTTATAATCATTTCAGAATTATTGAAAGAAAAGTTCAACGGTATAATAAGGTTGTAAAGGTGGGAGGCAATATGATCTATACGATAAACCATTTTGACACGCCTGTTCTTCGTTTTTCTGCTGAAGACGGAGCAGACAGCAAAATAAAAACGTTATGGGTTACGGAAGACAAGGCTCTCTTGCCTCTTGATCTTGTCGACGTTACGGGTGAAGGAGTGAATACGTGGATAAAACGCCGCACCGTGCCTAAAAACCGAGCTTATGTGAACGCGCTCCTTTCGTCAATGGGACTTAGTATAAACCGTCCGATTGATATTATCAAGGCGTCGAAAGGTCTGTCTCTCAACGACTGTTATTGGGTCACGGAAGACGGCTTTGACGGGAATTTTGACAGCTATAATCTTTATGAAAACCGGTTCAACCGTGTTCTCGGACTTATCGCGTTCACCGGTTACGGCAGCAGCAACGTAACGGGTTTGACGTCCAGCCCGGAGTTTACCACGAACGGGATGCTTCCCAAGTGCTGGCGTCGCGAAGGGGGTAAGATAAAGCTGTATAATGGTGGTACGGAAGGTGCGTCAAATACCGGAAACGAGCCATATTCAGAATATTATGCTTATGAAATATCAAAAGCGCTCCGGGTCGACGCCGTTCCTTATAAACTGTCTATGTGGAAGCAAAGGCTATGTTCTGTGTGCGAGCTGTTCACAAACAAAGATACATCTTTTGTTCCTATCGGAAGGATTGTGAGATCCGGAGGTATGCAAGCGGTAAGAGAGTATTATGAATCCCTCGGAGAGAATTTCGTGTCTGCTCTCAACGATATGATCGTATTTGACGCCGTTATTTTCAATACCGATCGCCATTTCGGCAACTTCGGCGTGTTGGTAGACAGCAGGACGAATCGGATTACCGCCCCCGCGCCGCTGTTTGATCACGGCAATTCGCTGTTCAGCCTTGCGGGCAAGGACGCTCTTTCCGGAGAGAGGGAGATGGCAAAATACGCGAAAACTCTTTTGCCTTGCGTTTATGATGATTTTGTCACAGAGGCAAGAAAAATATTGACAAAGGAACACAAAGACCGGTTAAGAGGATTGCTTGAATTCAGAATCAAAAGAAACAACAGATATAACCTGCCAAACGATAGAATTGCTCTTATCGAAAAGGCCGTAGTATCGAGAGTAAAGGAGTTGCTGGAATAAAGCGTTAATAAAAAAGCTTGTCTTACGGCAATGTCATTAGGTTGACGGCTTAAAAAGGATTATGATATGAAAAAATATGAAACGGAGATCTGGGAAGGACTTCTTTCCGCCGCGGGGGCTGTGCAGAACAAAAGGGAAGTATCCCCGTTTATTGAAGCAGGAGGCGTCGCGGCTGCGATACTTACCGAGACGGGAAACATTTACGTCGGAGTTTGCATAGACACCTCATGCACACTGGGAATGTGTGCTGAGAGGAACGCGATAGCTAATATGATAACGAACGGTGAGAGCAAAATAAAAAAGCTCGTTGCCGTGATGTCAAGCGGCGCGCTTGGTATGCCATGCGGCGCGTGCCGCGAGTTTCTGATGCAGCTCGATCGAGACAGCGGAGAGATCGAGATACTGAAGGACGCAGAAACATATGAGGTGGTAACGCTCCGTTCACTCGTTCCCGATTGGTGGGGATATGAGAGATTTGGCGATGAGGATAGCAACGTATAACATTTGGAATTCAAGCCGCGGGTGTCCGGAAAGAATAGGACATTTAGTCGAGACGATAAAAGCGCTTGACGCGGATTTAATCGGTCTTCAGGAAGTGAATGAGACAGCGTGGAAAGCGATATCGGAAGCGTTTCCGGATCACGAAAAATGTCACTTCCTCTACCGCGGAGACGACGAAGGGCTTGCCTTTATCAGTAAGTATCCGATAATAAAGGCAAGTTTTTTGAACTGCGATCTGGAATATCCTACGGACGCTCTGATTATTACGGCAGACGTTGACGGAAAAGAGATCGGCTTTGCGACCTTCCACTTGACGTGGAACTCGGAGCAGAAAAGATTATCGGAGATTACTAATCTCGAAAGGTTTTTGAAAACGCAAAGCGGAAAGATACAGTTCGCCCTCGGCGATATGAATTGTTCCGAAGACTCTTCGGTTTACAGATTTCTGTATGACGAATGTTCACCTCGTTGGCGCGATCTTGTAAAAGAATACGACAAAATGAAACCGGGATTTAACAAGGAATTCAGCCTTGATTATACGAAGAATCCGAGGTGGCGAGACGAGCCATGCTCCGCCGATCCGTTTTTCGCCGACCGTGTTTTTGTGAGAGGGTGCGACGATGGTTTTAAGTTAAAAGACGGATTCCTTTTTGGACAAGAGATGTACCTCGAAACCGGGCTTTGCGCTTCCGACCATTACGGAGTATGTTTTGAGGTCAATATATGAATTTACCGGAATCAATAAAAGAATACGTCAAGGACAAGCCGTACTGTGCTGAAACCATCGGGATGTCTTCGTCCGAAATATATATGTTCGACGACATGGTATTGAAAATACAGGACGATATCGCGGAAGCGAAGCGCGAAGTAGCGGTATGCCGCTTTCTTGGCGGAAAACTCCCCGTTCCGGAAATCATAGCGTATGAAGTTTCAAACGGGAAAAGCTTTGTTCTTATGTCGAGGATAAAAGGAAAAATGCTCTGCGACGAGAGTTTTCTTGCAGAACCGGACAAGCTTGTGTCGCTCGCCGCTGAAGGGATGAAAATGCTTTGGAACGTCGATTGTGCCGGATTTCCTTATGACGGCTCTTTAGACGCAAAACTTTTGCAGGCAAAAGGTAATATCGAAAGAAGAAGGATAACCGCAGACTACCTTGACGATGAAACAAAGTCTCGTTTTTCCACCCCGGAAAGACTTTGGAATTGGCTTAACGAGAATCGCCCGGACGAGAAAAAAGTTTTTTCTCACGGTGATTACTGTCTTCCGAATATCTTAGCAGACAACGGAAAGATCAGCGGGTTTATTGATCTCGGATGTGCCGGGGTGTGCGACTTTTATCAGGATATCGCTCTTTGTTACAGAAGTTTAGAGCAGAATTTCTCCGGCCACTACCGCGGTTTGGAAAATCCGATAGATTATGATGTATCGAAACTTTTTGATAAGCTCGAGATCGAACCGGACAATGAAAAGATGCAGTATTATCTGTATCTTGATATGCTCTTTTAATTGTAAAGTGCAATTTGTATAGCAGAGGATAGAATGAAAGTCTCTCACGGTTAAATAAGAGAAAGGCGGGAAAATACCCGCCTTTTTTATTCGTAAAGCTTTTGTATATCTGATAACGCTTTCCTGAAATCCTCCACGGCGTGAGCCGGGGAGGATATTTTCATTTTCTCGCCGAATCCCGCGACCCAGCCGAAAAACCTCGGGCTTATCTGGACTCTGACGTGAGCGCGGTAGCCGAGCGCGCCGCCCGCGGTGAAAGTGACGTCGGAGCCGAAGCGGTCGACGAGCGCGCCCGCCATATCTTCGGTGAAGTCGAGCGTCACGCTCTCCGTCTCGCCGCCGAACATATCGAAGACCGCCGTCGAATACATCGAAACGTCGGAGGAGCGGAACTCCTCCTCGCCCTCGCGGGGAAGATCGACGATACTGACGCGCTCCATTTTGTCGACGCGGAAGTGCTTTATGATACCCGCGGCGTGGTCGTGCGCGGCGAGGTAATAGTTCTCATCGTTCCAGACGAGGAGCCAAGGGCTGACCTCGTATTTTTTCCCGCCGTTGCGGTAGACTTTTTCCTTCTTTCCGTTCAGCTTATAGTAGAGGAAGGATATCCTTTTGTTTTCGCTTATCGCCGTGTGGATAAAGTCCGTCGTGTAGTAGACGCTTTTGTTCATCGACTTTACGCGCTCGGGGATATGCACCTGGCGCGAGAGCTTCGTCCTCTCGTAGCGGCTCGTCAGCGCGGAGAGCTTTTTTATCAGTTCGCGGCTCTTTCCCGCCGATATGAATTTCGACGCGCCGACCGCGTCGACGAGGACTTTGAGCTCGGGAAGCTCGAACTCGCGCGAGGCGACGTAGTATCCGCCGCCGCGCCCGCGCGTCATTTCTATATCCATACCGTATGCGCGAAGCTCCTCGATATCCTCGTAGATGCTCTTGCGCTCGGCGTCGATGCCGTATTCCGAGAGCTTTGAGATGATCTCGGCGACGGTGATCGAATGGTCGGCGTCGGTGTTTTCAAGAAGGATGTCGCGCACCCTTATAAGCTTTAATTTCTGCTTTGCGGATTTTGCCATTTTTTCCTCCGTATCGCTTTTTTATAAGTTTATCACGGCGGCGCGAAAAAGTCAATAAAAACGTCCGTTTTTTTGTACACCACTTGCGTTATAATCAAAGCGTAAAACAAAGACCGCGAAGGCGGGCAAACGTACAAAAAAGGAGGACACGTTATGGAAAAGCTTGCAAACGTAATGCTCTACACACTCGGCGCGGGCGCGATAGGAGGAGGACTCGCCGGAGCCGCGCTCCTCATCGACAGACTCTTGAATCTTATGGCGCTTTGAGCCTATCTGACGGGGGTCGCGAGTATCTCGGCGCTCCCGGAAAGGGAGATCGGGAGCCCTCGCGGTACAAGGACGCTTGAGCCCTTGTGAAGCTCTGCCTCTCCGCCTTTCCACGAAAGGCGTGCGTCCCCGGAGAGCGCGAGAAGGTGCAGCGGCGCGGCGGAGGTTTTATCTACCGTGCCGTCGAGCGATATTACGCCGGAGGAAACTGGTCCGACGGAAAATTCGCGCACCTTCCCGTACGGCTCTCTCATCGTTTTATCACGTGTATCAAGCGCCTCGCGCTCTGACGTCAGAGCGTCGAGGGCGCGCTCTGTATGAAGCTCCCTTGGTCTGCCGTCGGCGCCGAGCCTTCCGTAGTCGTAAACTCGGTAGGTGGTGTCGGAGTTCTGCTGTATCTCGGCTATGAGTATGCCGCGGCAGATCGCGTGGAGCGTCCCGGGTTCAACGAAGACGACATCGCCCCGCGATACCGGCACTCTCTTGCAGACGGACAGAACGTCCTCCCGCTCTATATGTTCTTTGAGGACGAGAGCGGCGGCGTCGACGTCCGACAGCGATCCTTTTTCTTTCTTTTCTTTCTTTTCACGGTCAAAGTCTTCGTTGAATCCGCGGATAAGCGACGCGCCGTCCTCACAGTCGACGACGTACCACATCTCCGTTTTTTCCTCGTCCCCGGGGTGACGCGCGGCGCACCCTCGCGACGGATGGACCTGTACCGACAGGTCGCGCGCCGCGTCGATAAGCTTGATAAGGAGGGGGAACCCCTCCTTTTTTATTTCTCCGACCCACGGCACGTCGGAGATCTTCCGCCCGGCGTACTCGCCGTTCAGAACGACGTTCTCGTCGCCCTCGCGGCAGGTGAGGCACCATGCCTCGGCGGCGGGGACGTCTCCCTCGTATCCGAACTCGTCGACGAGCCGTCCGCCGCCCCAGATATAGTTCTTTATTACCGGTTTAAGTAAAAGAGGATACATATCGCCCTCCGAAGTTTTTTCACTATCATAATATCATATCGGGCGGCGCAGTTCAAGTGGATCATTTCAAAAATGACGATTAATCGCATTTATCGCTTCTTTATTATCAATTATTCCCGGAAATTATGTTTTTCGCTTGACAAAGGATTTTCGCTGTGATATACTTCTTTTATCGAATATATTATAAAGCTGTGACCGGGAACGAGTAACGGCGCGGGCAACTGTAAAGAGAGCCGTCGGATGGTGCAAGACGGAGAGCCCCGGGGCGTGAATACAGCCCGCGAGCTGCGCGGTGAGGCGTGCGCCGAAACCGCGACGGACGTCCTCCGTATAAAGGACGGGCAGTTTGCCCTTGAGGCGGGAGCCGTGAGGCGACCGTGAACTGAGGTGGTACCGCGATTAATATCGCCCTCTGTACAATAAAGTGCAGGGGGCTTTTGTTATACCCCCGCGCAAGATAAGAAAGGTAACCGAAAATGCCAATCACAGACTTTCTTGAGAGAAACGCCAAGGTATACCCGATGGATACGGCGCTCGTCGAGATCAACCCCGCGAATCAACCCGAAAAACACATTACGTGGCGCGAGTACAACCTCATCGACACGAACTCCGAGGCTGACCGCTACCGCCGCGAGATAACGTGGAAGGAGTTCGACGTCAGAGCGAACAGGTTCGCAAATCTTCTCTTCACGAGAGGGATAAAGCGCGGCGACAAGGTCGCGATCCTCCTTATGAACTGCCTCGAATGGCTCCCGATCTATTTCGGCGTGCTTAAGACCGGAGCCATCGCCGTCCCGATGAATTACAGATATTCGTCGGACGAGATAAAATACTGTCTCGACCTCGCCGACGCGCGTATGCTCGTCTTCGGCCCCGAATTCACGGAGCGGATCAACGCCGTGAAGGAGGAACTCGGGGCGATCGATGACTTCTTCTTCGTCGGCGATAACGGCGAGACGCCGCCTTACGCCGACAACTACTCGGCGATGACTTACTACTGCTCGTCAGTCGCGCCTCCCGTCGAGATCAAGGACGAGGACGACGCGGTCATATACTTCTCGTCCGGCACGACGGGCTTCCCGAAGGCGATACTCCACCGCCACGACGCGCTCGTCTCCTCGTGCCTCACGGAACAGCGTCACCACTCGCAGACGAAGGACGACGTCTTTCTCTGCATCCCGCCGCTCTATCACACCGGCGCGAAAATGCACTGGTTCGGCTCTCTCATCACGGGCGGCAAGGCGGTGCTCCTTCGCGGCGTGAAGCCGGAGTGGGTGCTTCAGACCGTCTCCGAGGAGAAGGCGACCATCGTCTGGCTCCTCGTGCCGTGGGTGCAGGACATCCTTGACACGCTGGAGCGGGGAGAGCTGAAGCTTGAAGACTTCAGACTGTCGCAATGGCGTCTTATGCACGTCGGCGCTCAGCCCGTTCCTCCGTCACTTATAAAACGCTGGAAGCGCGTCTTCCCGAATCACGATTACGATACGAACTACGGTCTCTCCGAGTCGATAGGACCCGGATGCGTCCACCTCGGCGTCGAGAACATCGACAAGGTCGGCGCGATAGGCAAAGCCGGGTATCTTTGGGAGACGAAGATAATCGGCGAGGACGGAGAGCCTGTTGTGCCGGGCGAGGTCGGCGAGCTTGCGGTAAAGGGCCGTGGCGTTATGAAATGTTATTACAAAAACCCCGAGGCGACTTCGGAAGTCCTGCGCGACGGATGGCTTCTCACCGGAGATATGGCGCGCGAGGACGAGGACGGATTCATCTACCTCGTCGACAGAAAGAAGGACGTCATCATCACCGGCGGCGAGAATCTTTACCCCGTGCAGATAGAGGACTTCCTCCGCGCAAACGACAAGATAAAAGACGTCGCGGTCATCGGCCTCCCCGACAAGAGGCTCGGCGAGATCGCCGCGGCGGTAATAGAACTCAAAGAGGGCGCGTCAGCCACCGAGGACGAGATAAACGAATTCTGTCTCGCGCTCCCGAAGTACAAGCGCCCGAGAAAGATCATCTTTGCAGACGTTCCGAGAAACCCGACGGGAAAGATAGAAAAACCGAAGCTCCGCGAGATCTACTGCAAGGGCAGGCTCGTCGAAGTGCAGACCATGGGTTAAGGAGGTCACAATGGAAAAGATTCTTACAGGCGCGCTTATCGTCGTATTCTTCGCTCTGATGATCGGGGTCGGCGTCTACTCGAGGCGTCACGCGACTAACGTCGACGGCTTCGTCCTCGGCGGCAGGGCGGTCGGACCGTGGCTCACCGCGTTCGCATTCGGCACGTCGTATTTCTCCGCCGTCATATTCGTCGGCTACGCCGGGCAGTTCGGCTGGAACTTCGGCGTCGCTTCGACCTGGATAGGACTCGGCAACGCGTTCATCGGCTCGCTTCTCGCGTGGAACGTCCTCGGACGGCGCACGAGAGTCATGACACAGCACCTTAATTCAAAGACCATGCCGGATTTCTTTGAAAAGAGATACGGCAGCCCCGCGCTGAAGGTCGTAGCGTCCTTCATCGTCTT
This sequence comes from uncultured Ruminococcus sp., assembly GCA_902796675.1. Classification (GTDB taxonomy): domain Bacteria; phylum Bacillota; class Clostridia; order Oscillospirales; family CAG-272; genus RUG14199. The sequence goes on along the minus strand of CADBQA010000093.1, from coordinate 420 downwards.
CGTCTTTCTCATACCCTACACGGCGTCTCTTTACAACGGACTTTCAAGTCTTTTCAACATAGCTTTTGACATACCCTATTGGGTCTGCATAGTCGTCATGGCGGTCCTGACCGGGATCTACGTCGTCTTCGGAGGCTATATGGCGACCGCGATCAACGACTTTATACAGGGTATCATAATGCTCGGCGGCATCGCCGCCGTCGTCGTCGCGGTGCTTCGCGTAAACGGCGGTCTTATGGGCTCTTTTGAAGCTCTCGCGGAGAAGGCTGGCTGGCAGTACGCTTCCTTCTTCGGAACGGACCCGGTATTCCTCCTCTTCGTCGTCCTCCTGACGTCTCTCGGCACGTGGGGACTTCCGCAGATGGTCGGCAAGTTCTACGCCATCAAGAACGAGGCGGCGATAAGAAAAGGCACGATAAT